>JAFSYO010000058.1 GCA_017449925.1 Stomatobaculum sp. | reverse complement strand
GGCGTCGGCTTCGTGATCCCGGAGGGCTACGCCTTCCTCGATCTGGACGGCATGCCCCCGGAGCATCCGACAACCCAGACCCTCATGGCGCTGCTGCCCAGCTATGCCGAGCGCTCCGTCAGCGGCAACGGCACGCACATCTATATGCGCTGCGATCTCCATTCGCTTCCCGTCACGACGGACGAGAATGGAAAACGCCGCCTGGACAGCCGGTATTATACCAAGAACAGTAAGGAAGGGATCGAGCTCTATATCGGAGGACTGACCAACCGCTACGCCGTCTTCACCGGCGACGCTGCCGCAGATCTCCCGCTCACGGACTGCACGGAGGGCCTTCAGACTGTCCTGGACAGCTATATGCTGAAACCAAAGACCGTTTCCGCAGCCGTTCCCACCCCATATGCCGCCGTACCCACAGGTGTACCCGATGACACAAACGGACAGGACTTCGAGGCCCATGTTGTCGTTGAGAGTCTTCGGCGTCAGAAGAACGCGGAGAAGTTCAGTGACCTCTTTGATCATGGCGACTTTGAGAAGTATGGCTACAAATCCCAGTCTGAAGCGGACCTTGCCCTGTGCAACATGATTGCGTTCCATACCGGGGATCGGCCTGCGCTGATCGACGCGGTCTTCCGCCGGTCGGCCCTCTTTCGTGAGAAATGGGAGAAGCGTGAGGACTACCGTAACGCTACAATCCGTAAGGCCATCGTAAGCTGCAGAGAAATCTTCCATCCTGATGCCAGACAAGACCCACCCTTTATTGTTCAGGAGGGAAGAGGAGGGAAGCGCAAGCTTAATTCCGCACTTCTCGCCGTATATATCCGGGAGAACGTGCCCTGCCTCCTCGTGCGCAACAGCGGTACCCAGGGGAAGATGCTTTATGTTTATGAGAATGGTGTTTATACCTATCATGATAAAGATCTGATGGAAGGGGTCATCAAGGAGCCGGTAGAGCGGTACAACCCTGCATTCGCCGACATGAACAAGATCAGAAGCGCCTACGAGAGTCTGGTCACAGATCGCAAATTCATCAGACTGGATAAGCTGAATACTGATGAGTCGCTTATCAATTTCCAAAACGGTCTCCTTCGCGTGACCGAAGACAGCTTGACTCTCCTCCCGCACTCACCGGAGATCCGCAGTACCATCCAAATTCCCTGCAACTGGCATGAAAGGGAAATACCCACACCTGTTTTCGATGATTTTCTCAAAAGCATCTCCGACGATGATCCGGAGAATGCAAGATTCCTGCTGCAGTACATGGGTGTCACCATTTCTAATGTCAAGGGGTATCGCATGAAGAAAGGCCTTCTTCATGTCGGCCCCGGGAATTGCGGAAAATCTCAGCTCAAGAGTCTGGTAGAAAAGCTTATCGGCCCGGAGAACTGTGTTTCGATCGACCTGAGACAGCTCGAGGCCCGATTTGGAACCGGCGCGATTTATGGAAAGCGCCTGGCGGGCAGCTCGGACATGAGCTATATGAAGGTCAACGAGATCAAGAACTTCAAGAGTCTCACAGGTGGAGACACAATTATGGCGGAGTTCAAAGGACAGCAGCTCTTCTCCTTCGTGTACGAAGGGACACTCTGGTTCTGCGCGAATGAGCTTCCAATGTTCGGCGGAGATGACGGTTCCTGGGTCTATGATCGGTTTACCATCATCCGCAGCCATAATGTCATTCCACCGGAGAAACAGGATAAGAAGCTGCTGGACAAAATGCTCGCGGAACGGGAAGGAATCCTTCAGAAACTGGTGCATGCTCTCCAGCAGGTGATCCGCAACGGATACCGCTATGATGAACCGGAATCCGCTTTGAAGGAGCGCAAGGCCTATATGATGGAGAACAGCAGCCATATCGGATTCTTCGAAAGCTGTATGTGCCACAGGCCGCAGAACGACTTCTCAGACGGTATCACCACGACGACGGTCTACGAAAGCTATCGAAGCTGGTGCGGTATCTATCATGATAAGTACTGTAAGAGCGAACGGGAGTTCCAGCGAGCAATCGCTTCCTATCTCCACACGGAGTATTCTCAGATAACCGTTCACCGTGAAGACGGCAACTACTATCGCGACTACACCCTGACACCT
>JAFSYO010000006.1 GCA_017449925.1 Stomatobaculum sp. | reverse complement strand
GTGACCTTCCCCCTGCTGCTGCCCGGCCTGGGCAACGCCTTCCTGGTCACGTTCATCGAGTCGATCGCCGACTTCGCCAACCCCATGATCATCGGCGGCAGCTACGATACGCTGGCCACAACGATCTATCTGCAGATCACCGGCGCCTACGATAAGGCCGGTGCGGCGGCCATGGCTGTCGTGCTGCTCTGCATTACGCTGTTCATGTTCGCGATCCAGAAGTACTACCTGGAAGCGAAGACTGCCGCGACTCTGACAGGAAAAGCTTCCCGCGCCCGTATGCTGATCGAGGACCAGAGCGTGAAGATCCCGCTGACCATCTTCTGTTCCCTGGCGGCGATCTTCGTCATCATGATGTACATCTGCGTGCCCATCGGCGCCTGCTTCCCGACCTGGGGATACAAGTTCTTCCCGCTGACCGGAAAGTGGTTCTCCCAGGTGTTCACCAAGTACCACGGCTTCAAGGCATTTAAGGATTCCTTCGTGCTTTCCTTCATCGCCTCCCCGATCACTGCGCTGCTCAGTATGATCATTTCCTATCTGGTGGTCAAGCGCAGCTTTAAGGCGAAGGGATTTATCGAGGCAGTGTCCATGCTCGCCATGGCCGTCCCCGGAACCGTTCTCGGTGTCGGATATATCCGCGGCTTCTCCGGCGGTCTGTTCCACACCGGTTTCCTGCAGGGGATCTACGGCACCGGCCTGATTCTGGTCATCGTGTTCGTCGTCCGTTCCCTGCCGACCGGAACACGAAGCGGAATCTCCGCGCTGCGTCAGATCGACAAATCTATTGAGGAGTCCGCTTACGATATGGGCGCCGACAGCTTCCGGGTGTTCATGACCGTGACGCTGCCCCTCATCAAGGATTCCTTCCTTTCCGGTCTGGTCACAGCCTTCGTCCGAAGCATCACGGCTATTTCCGCCATCATTCTGCTCGTGACTCCCTCCTATCTGCTTATCACCGTGCAGATCAACGAGTTCGCTGAGAAGGGAGCTTACAGTCTGGCCTGCGCGTTTGCCAGCATCCTGATCCTTATTACCTACAGCGCGGTGCTGCTGATGAATATTTTCATCAAGCGTTTCGGTACCAGCAGATCCATGAAGGAGGACTGATTCAATGGGAAAAGTCAAAAAAGGCGTTCGCCTCGATCATATTTCCAAAATCTATAAGGATCCTAAGACGGGAAAGGAATTCTACGCGGTCAAGGATACGACCCTTGAAATCGAGCCCGGTTCCTTCGTGACCCTGCTGGGACCCTCCGGCTGCGGCAAGACCACGACCCTGCGCATGATCGCCGGCTTTGAAAGCCCGGACGAGGGCGAGATCTACCTGGGGGACGAGCCGATCAATGAGCTGACTCCCAACAAGCGCGACACGGCCATGGTGTTCCAGAGCTATGCTCTGCTTCCCCACTACAACGTTTTCGACAACGTCGCCTACGGACTGCGCCTCAGGAAGGTGCCCCAGGCTGAGATCCAGGAGCGCGTGACCCGCATCCTCGGTCTGGTGGAGCTCTCCGGAATGGAAGGCCGTATGACGAACCAGCTGTCCGGCGGACAGCAGCAGCGTGTCGCTCTGGCCAGAGCCCTGGTCATTGAGCCCTCCGTGCTTCTGTTCGACGAGCCGCTCTCCAACCTGGACGCGAAGCTGCGTGTGACGATGCGTACAGAGATCCGGCGCATCCAGCAGGAGGTTGGTATCACCGCTATCTATGTCACCCACGACCAGTCCGAGGCCATGGCCCTCTCCGACAACATCATCATTATGTCCAAGGGCGTCGTTGCCCAGATGGGATCTCCGCAGGAGATCTACTATCATCCGGTCAATGAGTTCGTCGCTGACTTCATCGGCGAGGCGAACTTCCTGAAGGGACCCATGACAGGCATAGACGGAAAGTACGTGATCCTGGATATCGCGGGCAATCCTCTGAAGGCTCCCGCGCGGGAAGGCATGGAAAAGGGCAAGGAGTACACTGTGGTGCTCCGTCCCGAGGCGGCGACCCTTGCGGACGAGGGCGGCCTGCCCTGCAAGGTCGTGCTGAGCTGCTTCATGGGTTCCTACCAGAATTACCACGTGATGGTAGGCGATACCCTGGTGAAGCTGGAAGAGCACAACCCCAAGAACAAGCACATCTACCAGGTGGGCGACACCTGCTGCCTGGTCTTCGAGGCGGATTCCGTCCATGTGCTGTAAGACGAGCGCAGTCATTGCATGAACGTATTCTTCTGTGAATAATAAGGACAGCTTCCGCGGTACGGCGGTTTCAGCCGGAGCGGAAGCTGTTTTTAAAAGGAACGGACCGGAGGCTCTGAAGGATGAGAAAACTACTGATCGTTATTGACATGCAGAATGATTTTATCGACGCGGCCCTGGGCACAAAAGAGGCCGTGTCCATCGTGGAAGCGGTGAAGGAGAAGATCCGGTCGTATCCGGCGGAGGATGTGATCGCGACCATGGATACCCATGGGGACAACTATATGGATACCCAGGAGGGCAGATATCTTCCGGTCCCCCACTGCATCAGGGGATCGGAGGGCTGGAAGATCCGCCCGGATATCGAGGAGCTCCTTGCCGGAGCGAAGATCTATGAAAAACCGACCTTCGGAAGCACGAAGATGGCGGAGGACCTGAAGGCTCTGGCAGAGAAGGAAGAGATCGAGCTGGAACTCATCGGCCTCTGCACAGATATCTGCGTGGTCTCCAATGCACTGCTTCTGAAGGCGTCGATGCCGGAGGTGAAGATCTCCGTGGATGCCGCCTGCTGCGCCGGAGTCACGCCGGAAAAGCATCTGGCGGCGCTGGAGACCATGCGCTCCTGCCAGATCCAGGTCGTCTGAACAGATACCTTTTGTGAAACACAGAAAGGAGAATCATATGCTCAAGGTATATTGTTACAGCAGGTGCAGCACCTGCAAAAAGGCCCTGAAATGGCTGGATGAAAAACAAGTCGGATATGAGCTGATCGACATTAAGACGGATCATCCGGATGAGAAGACCCTTCGGGAGTATTACCGGAAAAGCGGTCTGCCCCTGAAGCGCTTTTTCAATACCAGCGGGATCCCGTACCGCGAAATGGGACTGTCAAAGAAGCTTCCGGATATGAGCGAGGACGAACAGTTCGCTCTCCTCGCATCCGACGGAATGCTGGTAAAGCGTCCGCTTCTGGTCGGCGATCAGTTCGTGCTGACCGGGTTTAAAGAGGAAGAGTGGAAAGAAAAACTGCTGACTGAAAAGGAGGTGTAAAGATGAAAAAGATACTGCAGCTGGTCAGTGATGACTTCGAAGATCTGGAACTGTGGTGTCCGGTGATGCGGCTCCGGGAAGCCGGCGCGACCGTCGACCTGGTGGCGGAGAAGCCCGGAAAGTATCACGGAAAGTACGGCGTTCCCTGTGAAGTGGAGATGTCTTTTGAAGACGTGGATTCCAAAGATTACGACGGGATCCTGGTTCCCGGGGGCTGGGCGCCGGACAAGCTGAGAAGATTCCCGAAGGTCCTGGAACTTGTCAGGGAAATGAACCGCGACGGGAAGCTGATCGGGCAGATCTGTCATGCCGGATGGGTCCTCGCTTCAGCAGAGATCCTGGAGGGCAGGAAGGTGACGAGCACGCCGGGGATCCGGGATGACTTAAGGCATGCCGGGGCCATCTGGCTGGATGAGCCCTGTGTCGTGGACGGCAATCTTGTGTCTGCGAGAAGACCGCCGGACATTCCGGAGTATGAAAAGCAGCTGGTAAAGGTCCTGTTCGGAAAATAAAGAACGGCGCATTCTGAGCGCCGGGAAAGAGGTTGCAGTGTCAAAGGAGCTTCAGACTGTTCTTTCAGATGCCTATGAGTACGCAAGAGCGTATCTGGGGGAAGGGCGTGTAGCAAGTTATATTCCCGAACTGTCCAAAGCCAATCCTGCAAATTTGGGCGTATATCTGAAAACAAAAGAAGGAGAGAGTTTCGGTTTTGGTGACTTCGAGATCCCTTTTACAATTCAGAGTATAGGGAAGACTTTTGCCTTGATCCTTGCCCTGGAGACGGCGGGCTATGACGCCGTCTTCTCCAAGGTCGGTATGGAGCCAAGCGGCGACAGCTTTGACAGCATCATCCAGCTGGAAATGAAGAACTGGAATCCCTATAATCCGCTGATCAACTGCGGCGCCATCGCCACGGTGAGCTGCATACGTTCGGAGAAACCATTTGAAGATTACATAGAGCTGGTAAGAAAGCTTTGCGGGGATCCGAAGGTACGTCTGAATGAAGATGTGTATCTTTCAGAAAAACGTACCGGAGACCGGAACCGTGCTATTGCCTATCTTCTTAAAAGCGACCGGGTCCTGGAAGCCAACGCGGAGGATGTACTGGATCTTTACTTCCGGATGTGCTCTGTCCTTGTGACAGCCAAGGGACTCGCGAACTATGCCCTTATCCTGGCCAACGGAGGCAAAGATCCCGGAACCGGGGAACAGCTCGTAAGCGGCAAGATCGTCCGGACGCTGAGAACCCTTATGCTGCTGTGCGGCATGTATGATGAGTCCGGAGAATATGCCGTGCGGGTCGGAATCCCCTCAAAAAGCGGAGTGGGGGGAGGAATCGTCGCGGTGCCGGGAAATGGCTGCGGAATTGCCACCTATGGTCCTGTGCTGAATCGGAAGGGCAATAGTGTGGGCGGGGAGAAGATCCTGGAGTATCTGTCTGAAAAACTGGATCTGCATATTATCAGACAGGATCCTTTCCCTTCGATGTGAGGAATTCAGATAAGTCTTTAAAAAGCGGGCACCGCTCTGAACGAGGAATGTTCAGAACGGCGCCCGCCTTTTTTTCGTTTAGAAAAGCTGACCCGGAAGCTTCAGTTTCACTTTTTCAGGAAAGTTCCTGTCAAATTCCTCTACGTCGGGATCACTTACATAATACCCCGGAGGAGTCTGGTAGACCCCCGTGATCCCGTCAAGAAAACCCGGGACCAGTTCCTTGCAGAGAAAGAATGACGCATCCGCGTCTTCCGGAAGATCATGGTAGCGGATGCCGAATTTTCCAGCGTAGTCGAAGCCGCTCTTGCCATAGAAGCCGATGTTCCCCTCGAACAGGACAGCGCCAAAACCAAGAGACGCCGCTTTTTCCAGAGAGTAGTCCAGCAGTGCTTTCCCATAGCCTTTGCGTTTCAGCTCCGGAGTGATGCAGATCGGGCCCATGGTAAGGACATCGATCGTTCTTCCGTCATCCGCTTCGATAACAGTCTTCATGAACATATTCTGCCCGATCAGACTGCCGTTTTTTTCCATTACAAAATCAAGTTCTTTCACGAATGCCGGATCATCCCTGAGCACATGGATCACGTAATGTTCGGAGCATCCCGGCCGGTATACGTTCCAGAAGGATTCCCGGACAAGGTTCTCCACTGCTCTGAAGTCATCTTTTCTTTCCAAACGAATGATACAGTTGTTTTTATTCATTGTTTTTCCTCCTGAATGTTGTTTACATCAACTGCCTTTCAGCGGGAGGTTTGTGCGATCGCGGGCAAACCTCCCGGTCAGCCTGCAATCTCCGGTGTGTTGTACTTCTTCAAACAGCACTCTCCTTTATATAAGATTTTTACACAATGATTATATCACGAATCGTTGCACCAGGGTCTTTTTTGTGGGAAAGGCCTGCTTTTTCCGGCGAAACAACTGTAAAAAGAGCAACTATGCACAGGATATGCCCGGCCGGAACTGCCCGGACGGCTGAAACAAGCGGGAAAAGGGAGAATAATCGTAAATTGTAAAGGGATAATTCAGGGGTTCCTACAAAGTTTGCCGACATTATTGTTAATATCTTCACAAACCGCCCGCCTTGTGATATAGTGCAGAAAATCCGAAAACGGATGGAATGGAGGTATAAAACCATGAATAACACAGAGAAGTACTTTGTGATCTGCACTGACAGAATCCGGGACGGTGAATCCCGTACAGTATATATGAACCGGGAGATGGGACCTGTCCTTTGGGTCACGAACATGAGCGAGGCGGAAAAGTTTCCGACAGAAACCGCCGCAAGGAGTTTCCCGGCAGATATCCTTCAGGAATCCGCCGGCTTTCATGAGGAAGGGAAGATCTCGAGGACTTTCCGGATCGGTAAAGTGGATCTTAACCTGTCCACCACGATGGACCTGTAACAAGTTGATTTTAAGGGACTGAGCGATCAGTCCCGTTTTTTTTTGCCAAAAAAATGTGACAATGCTGTGCGGAAGGGTCTGATATGATGGTCCCGAAAATAAGAAAATACATAACAAAAATCAAACCATAAACATAAGGGGGTAGTAAAATGGAAATGTCTCTTAGCAGAAAGGCTCTAAACGTATTTTCAATTTTGGATCTGGTCTTTGGTATTCTGGCGATGGCGTTTGGTGTCCTGCTGCTGGCAGCGACCGGAGTAATCGCGACGGATCCCGGGCTCTCCGCGGAGTTCGCGCAGCAAATAGGAGCGATCACTGTGGTGGGCGGCGCTTTTGCCGCAATTATCGCAGAAGGCCTGGGAACAGTTTTGGAAGGTGTTCTGGGCAGGATTGCTGTGAAAAATCCGGAAAAGGTGATGCCGATCTGGTACTTCTCTATTTTCGCTTTAGTGCTCAGCGCAGTGGATCTGGTTCTTGGCTTTGTGAATCAGCTGGAGCTTGGGACGATTATGATCCGGGTTCTGTCTGCGGCATTTCAGGTAGTGCTCTTCCTGATCGTAAACAATGTGAAGAAAGAAGCAGGAAAGTAATATCAGAAAACAAGACCGGATCAGGTAATACCTGATCCGGTCTTGTTTTATTTGGCCTTTTCGTACTGGCAGTCCGGCAGAAGACGCAGTTCAAGATCTGCTTTTCCGGACTGTTCCAGGCAAAGCCGGGCATTATACATGTCACTGAACAGTACAAACTCTTCTGCTTTTTCCCTCGGCATACCGCTTGCGGATTTGCGGTCTGTCAGCCGTTTTTTCAGGATCGCCGGGTCAGCCGTGATCTTTATAGTGTAATCAGCGTATTCTCTCAGATCCCGCCATCCATCTTCGTCCAGCAGCAGGTAATTCCCTTCCAGCAGCACGATGTCCCCCGTGACGCGGCGGCCCCTGTAGACCGGATTATGAAGGGTCCGGTCATAATCCGGCCATTCGATGTCCTCTCCCGCGGCAGCGCGCTGCACACTATTGTGGAAAAGATCCAGGTCAAAAGTCACAGGAGCGCCTTTGATCCCGACCATTGGAATTTCCTTCCCGTCCCGGACGGCGGTATGCGAAATCAGATACTCCTGTCTGCGGTGAAAACCGTCCATACCGATTACAGTAATGGGTGTTACTTCCGGAGTGTTCACAGACAGATGCCTCAGAAATTCGGACAGGGTGCTTTTTCCGGCGCCGGGAGGTGCGGCGAGAAAAACCAGTATCCTTCTGCCAAGAGCATTTTGGATCTCTGTCAGGCGCTTCAGCAGCGGAAGAAAAATTCCTTCAATGTTTTCCTCGCTGAAGACTGCTGAAACCGGCAGGCCGTTGATTTCAATTTGAAACGTCATGGCGGGAGTCTCCTTTTTCCGTGACATGTTAACTATATCAGGATTATACAAAAAATATGCGATAAAGTCTAAGCGCTGAAATCACGGTCAGAAAGAAGGAAGAACGCAAAAAATCCCCGGAACTGTCGCAGTCCAAAACTGTTTTTTCTGGTAAAATCGAATTATTATAAAAGCTGCCGTCTGACGGCAGCCCGCGCAGGGCACGCAAGTCCCCAGGCGGGACTAAATATAGGAGGAAAATATGATATATAAAACAGGGACTGGGATTCTCCGCGTATTTCTTACAGCAGTGCTGTTCATTTTTTTCCTGGCTGGAAGTGTCTTTGCGGAAGAAACATATCCGCAGGACATCCGTTCTCTTCCATCAGGGGATTACTCAGGGAATGTGATCATTCTTCATTCCAATGATGTCCACGGAGCCATCGACGGGTACGCGAAAATAGCGGCGCTCCGGGCGATCTATGAGTCTCTTGGCGCGGAGGTGATCCTGGCGGATGCCGGAGATTTCAGCCAGGGAGGCCCCAGTGTAAATCTCTCTTCAGGAGAAAGCGCCGTGTCTATGATGAATGCTGCGGGCTATACGGTGGCGACGATCGGCAATCACGATTTTGACTTCGGGTATGACGTGCTGAAGAAGAATCTGGCAGAAGCAAATTTTACGGTGATCTGCGCGAACGTGCTGGAAGGAGGATCGCCGATCCTTCCCCCCTACACTCTTTATACTGCAGCATCCGGCAGAAAGATCGGCTTTTTCGGCCTGGATACCGAGGAATCCAAAACAAAAGCAAATCCGACGAAGACCATCGGACTTACGTTTCTCGGGAAGAAAGAGATGTATGAGTGCGCTGCTGCCCAGACTGCAGCCCTGCGGGAACAGGGCGCGGATCTGGTCATCGCCCTCACCCATCTTGGTGTAAATGAAGAAAGCACCAGAGAAGGGAACAGTTCTCTGGACCTTTATAACAACACGCAGGGGATCGATTATATTATCGATGGTCACTCCCACACGGTCATGACCGAAGGAACGAAGGGAGAGCGGGTGCAGTCCACGGGAACCAAATTCCAGTATATCGGCGTTCTGGAGATCGACGCGGACGGAAAGATCTCGGATCATTATCTGGTCGACTGCGCTGTGGTCCCGCCCTTCACCGGGACTGAGGATGCAGAAAAGGCAAAGGGCCCGGGAGCGGAACTGTCCCGCGAGGCAGAGGAAGCGGAGAAAAACGCTGCAGTAAAAACGGCGGAAGAGGAAGCCGGGGCTATCGAGCAGAAGGTCAAAGAGATCTACAATGAAAAAGTCGCTGTCAGCGAGACAGAGTTTGACGGAAGCCGCGAAGCAAACCGTTCCATGGAAACCAACAGCGGAGACCTGGCTACGGACGCTCTTCTCTGGTATCTCAGGAAGGATCCTTCGGCACTGAAAGTCGGCCTGGATCATACTCTGGCGGTGATCAATGGCGGGGGCATCCGTGCAGGGATCCCGAAGGGAGATGTGACGAAGCTGGATATCAACACAGTGTTTCCCTTTGGCAATACAGTGGTGATCAAGTATATTACAGGAGAGGATCTTCTGGAAATGCTGGAAGCATCGACCTATATCGCGCCGGAACTGGTGGGCGGCTATCCGCAGACTGCCGGGATCCAGTTCACACTGGACACGACGAAGGAGTTTGACAGCGGCGATGTATATCCGGGCTCCACTTACCACCGGCCGAATTCTATCCGCAGGGTGACGGTGGAGAGCGTGAACGGCCAGCCTTTCCGGACGGAGGACACATATGCCGTGGCAGTCAACGATTTCATGGCTGCCGGCGGAGATACCTTCTTTGTGCTTGCCGGCGCAGATGGCTATGACACGGGAATCCCGCTGGACGAACTGCTGATACAGTACATCGGAGAGGAACTGAAGGGCGTCCTGTCCGAAGAGAAATACGGCGCGCCCCGCGGCGATCAGACTATTATAAAATAAGGGAGCAGCACGATGAAGCAGAGACTTCCGAAAAGAAGCGAGGTGCCGGCGGAGCTTACCTGGCGGCTGGAGGATATTTACGAGACGGAGGAAGCCTGGGAGGCTGACCTGAAGAAGAGCCTGGATCTGGCTGAACAGCTGGC
Source organism: Stomatobaculum sp. (assembly GCA_017449925.1). Next base: position 73,817 of record JAFSYO010000006.1, on the reverse strand, counting down.
AGGAAAGGCGGGGCATGCCGCCGGAACGGCAGCGGAGCTCCTGGAAACGATGGAGCTCTACGAGGAGTGCCTGAAGACCGGGTACCGGATGCACAGCTATGCTCTCCTGAAGCACCACGAAGACACCGCGGTGGCGGAGAACCACGCGCGTTTAGGCAAGGCCCAGGCGGCAGAGACAAAGTCAGGTGAACTGATCGCTTTTCTGGAGCCGGAGATCCTTTCCCTTCCGGAGGGAACGACAGAGCGTTGGTGCACAGAACTGCCGGAACTGAAGCGCTTTGAGGTGACGCTGAAAGAAATTACCCGGCAGAAGGCCCACACCCTGGACACGAAGACGGAGCAGATTCTCGCGGCATCGGGGGAGATGGCCCGGACTGCCCAGAGCGGTTTCGACATGCTGCAGAACGCGGACCTGAAGTTCCCGCCAGTGAAGAGAACGAAAAGGAAGAGGAGGGATTCAGGAGAAGGAATGTCCCGTCCGGAGGTGCAGGAGATCCAGATCACCAATGGACGCTTCGTGCCGCTGCAGATGTCCCGGGACCGCGCTCTGCGGTTAGAGGTCTTTGAGCTGTTCTACGGCCGCTACAAGGAGTTCATCCACACCTTTGCCGCGCTGTACGAGGGGCAGGTGAAGCAGCAGGGATTCTACGCTAAGGTCCGTAACTACCGCTCCGCCTTTGAAGCTGCGGTCACGGCGAACAATGTGGATCCCGCTGTCTGTGACCGGCTGATCAGCTGCGTGCGCCGGAATCTTGACAAGATGCACCGCTACGTGAGGCTGCGGAAGCGTCTTCTCGGCGTAAAAGAGCTCCACATGTACGATGTCTACGCGCCCATGGTACAGGACCTGGAGTGGAAGGTGACCTTTGAAGAGGCAAAGGAGATCTCGCTGAAAGCGCTGGCGCCGCTGGGAGAGGACTACATAAAAGTCCTGAGGGAAGCTTACGAGAACCGCTGGGTGGACGTGGCGGAGAATGAGGGCAAGCGCGGCGGCGCATACTCCACCAATGTGTACGGCGTGCACCCTTATGTGCTGCTGAATTATAATGATACTCTGGATGATGTCTTTGTCCTGGTGCACGAGATGGGACATTCCATGCACTCCTGGTATTCCTCCGGAGCGCAGAGTTTTCTGAACTCCTCGTACAGGATATTTGTGGCGGAGGTAGCGTCCACCACGAATGAGATGCTTCTGCTGGAGTATCTGCTAAAGGAAAATTCGAGGAAGATGGACGAAGCCGCCGGCGCAGCGGAAGGGACATCCGGTCCGGAGACGGAAGAGATGGCCAGACTGCGGGCGGAGCGGGCCTATCTTGTGAATCATCTTCTTGAAAGTTTCAAGGGGACCCTGTACAGACAGACGATGTTCGAGGAGTTTGAGAGAAGATCCAACGAGATGTCGGAGCGGGGAGAGCCGCTGACGGCGGAGGGGCTGTCGAACCTGTATCTGGAGCTGAACAAGGCATATTTCGGACCGGACATGGTCTCCGACCCGCTGATCGCCGTTGAATGGAGCAGGATCCCCCACTTTTACTACAATTTCTACGTGTACCAGTACGCTACCAGTTTTGCCGCGGCGGTGGATATCTCCCGCAGGATCCTGAAGGAGGGCGCCCCGATGGTGGCGCGTTACAAGGAATTCCTGAAGAGCGGCTGCACAGATGATCCGGTGAGCCTTTTGAAGATCGCCGGGGTGGACCTTTCCACGGAGGCTCCGGTGGAAGCGGCGCTGAAAGTCTTTGAAGAAGCTGTGGCGGAGATGGAGAAGATGAGGGATGCAGGAAGAGAATAAGAAAGAGAGTATTCCGGAAAAAAGGGACGAAAATAAATCGCGGAGCAGAAAAAAGGCGGCAGCGAAAGGGTTTTTCGGGGACTTAAGCCCTGCGGTGCGCGGATATGGGCTGTCCCTGCTTCTGGTGGTCGTCTGTGTCGGCCTCCTTGCCTGGTGCGGGAAACAGGGCGGCGGGCAGGAGACATCCTCCGGGGCGGCAGAAAGCTCGACGGTGGAGCCGGTGCCGGAGAGCAGCACACAGGAAAAGACAACGGAGGCATCGTCCGCGGAGGAGACAACGGCGCCGCCGGAAACGGCCCCGGCTATTCCTCCGGAGCTTCTGGAAGAGGCGCAGAAGGAAGGGCGGCTCACGGTCTACGGTTCCGGGAGTGAAAGCTATCTTGCCGCGGCAGCGGCATATTTCGAGGAGCTGTACGGGATCCGCGTGAGCTATTCCCGGCTTCCGAATTCCGAAGTATACACAAGGATCAAATCTTCCCACGGAGATCCTCCGGCGGATGTCTGGTTCGAGGCTGCCTGGGACCCGGTGACGGAGGCCGCTTCAGAGGATCTTCTGGAGGGTGACTGGTTCGGGATCAATTATGATCCCTACTGCCTCCTGGTCAACAGTGAAGTGCTGCAGAGCAACCAGGCGCTGACGCCGGAGAGCTGGCAGGACCTTACGGGAGAGCAGTACCGGCTGATGCTTTCGATGCCGGACCCGAATATTACCGGTGCGGGAAGGCGCCTGATCATTGCGCTGCAGCAGCTGTTCGGGAAGGAGCAGGGCCTCGATATGCTCCGGGCCATTCACAGGAACATGGAGACTTACGGCGCCAGGGCAGCGGAGCCGGCGGAGCTGGCGGCCCTGGGGAAATGCGGGATCGCGGTATGCCTGTTTTCAGACGCGGTGTCGCAGCTTCGGAACGGGAACGAGTATCTGATCCCTGTGATCCCTGAGGAGGGAACGCCCTATGAGAGGAACGCTGCGGCGGTGTTCCGGGGCGCATCGCATCCGAAGGCTGCAGAGCTCTGGATGCTTTTCGTGCAGAGCGCGGAGTGTCAGGACCTGGCTGCCCGGTGCAAGGCCTATCAGATCCCGGAGGCAGAGGACGCGCTGCCGCTCCCGGAGATCAGGGAATTCTCCCTGAAGGCCGACAATATCATGGAGTTTGATTTTGAAGACGCAAAGGAAAACAACACCGCGTATGTGAACGATTTCTACGCGGCGCTTATACGGTAAATGCCGGCAGGATCTGTTTTTACTCCTGGTCAGGTGCGCTCCGGAAGCAGGGCGGAGGCACCGGTGTACTCCCCGATCATCTGCATTTCAGCGTAGGTCTTGTCGTTCAGCGGTATGCCCCCGCTCAGCACACGCTCCTTCGCGATAATCTCTTTTTCGCCGTGGGTGAAGATCCGCTCCTGCCCCTCGGCTTTCGCGGACTCCCGAAGCTCTTCCAGGTACTTTGAAAGAGAAGCCTCAATTTCCTTTTTGTCGCCGAACATGCCGTAGTCGATGGCCATGAAGAACTGGGCGATGTTGGAGCGGTGCGGGGTCTTGTAGATATAGTTGGAAGTCGTCCCGGAGGACAGGATGGCGGTGCAGATCTCGCAGATCAGGGCAAAACCGTAGCCCTTATGGCCGGAGGTTCCTTCCCCGGCGCCGCCCAGAGGAAGAATTCCGCCTCCGGTCTTGTGGATGATGTTGGAAAGCACCCGGGCGGATTCATTGCATGGGTGCCCGTTCTCATCCAGAGCCCATCCCTCCGGAATGGTATTGCCGCGTTTCGCGTAGACCTCCAGCTTGCCCCGCGGCACCACAGTGGTGGCGGAGTCAAAGGAGAAGGGCACCGGTTCCGCGGGCATGGCGAAGGCGATGGGGTTGGTTCCCAGCATGGCCTGCTTCCCGAAGGTTGGTACGAGAATGGCTTCGGTGTTGGTCATGCAGACGCCGATCAGCCCCTCCTTTGCCGCCATCCGGGTGTAGTATCCGGCGATGCCGTAGTGGTTGGAGTTCCGGACCGCCACAATGCCGACGCCGGTCTTTTTCGCCTTTTCGATCGCGAGGTTCATGGCATCGATGCCGAGAAGCTGCCCCATGGCGTCATTTCCCTCGATGACCGCGCTCAAAGGCGTCTCCTTCACTATCTCCGGCTTTGCGTCCACCTTAACCATGCCATCTGTAATCTCATGGTGATAGCGGATGAGACGCTGGATGCCGTGGGACTCGATGCCGTAGAGATCCGCGGAAAGAAGCACGTCCGTGATCTTCCGGCTCTCTTCTTCCGAGAAGCCGTAGCCCTGAAATACTTTGGTGCAGAAGGATTCTGCGTCATGAAACGCTACATGTCTGTAGTCAGCCATTTTCTTTTCCTCAGCTTTCTGCCGCCGGTGAAGGGCGGCTTTTTTCTTTTATTGACTGCGGATCGCGTTTTCCGGAAAACAGAAGGCGTTCCGCGGAAGATACTGTCAGAATTTCAGGAAGAATACATGTCCGGCGGCCCGGTGTGACACGCGTTTCCCGGTATCGGAAAGAGTGCCGTCCTCTGCGATGGCAAGAAGCTCTACGCAGTCGTTTCCGCGGGAGGCTGCAGCGAGGGTCCTGCCGTCCGGAGAGATCGAGAGGTCCTTCGGGCGGTCTCCCTCCAGCTGGTAAGTCTGGAACAGGGACAGGATACCGGTCTGCTGGTCCACCGAGAAAGCCATGACCTGGTTCCGGCCCCGCATGGCGGTGTAAAGAACTGTGCCGTCTGCCGAAAGCGCTATGCCGGACTGGTTGTCGCCTTCTTTCGCAGCGCTGTCCTCCGGGATGACCCGGACATAAGAGATCTCTTCGAGACCTGTTTCGCTGTAACGGTAGGAACCGATATATGGAGCGTCTTCAAAATTCACGAACAGCCAGGGCTTTGAGGGGTGGAAAGCAGCATAGCGGGGCCCGGAGCCCTTCCTGCACTGCAGGGGGGCGTTTCCGGCGGGCACAAGCTTCGCCTGCTCCCGGTCTGCGCAGAACAGCCACACTTTGCTGGTGCCGAGGTCCGTCACCGCGAAGAGCTTTCCGTCCGGAGAAAGCACTGCGCAGTGTCCGTGGGGATATTCCGGCGCCTCCGGCGTCCCCTCCGGTTCCAGGAGAAATGCGTCGCAGGCACGGTCCAGGGAGCCGTCGGGATCCAGATGATACAGGATAACGGAAGCATCGTCCGCGACGATCTTCAGGGAAAGGCTGCCGTCCGGGTTCTTTCCCACTTTTGTCACAGGTTCGGCGTGGACAAAGGGGCCGAAGTTGGTGACGACGGCGAATTCTCCCTTCCGGTCCGCCGCGACATAGGACGGATTCGCGCCGTAGGAGGGAAGCTCGTTCAGGCGTGTCAGCTTCCCTGTCTCCGGGTCAGCCTTCGCGGCGATGACCCTTCCTCCGCCTCCGAAGCGGAAGGAGGGGTTTTTCTTTTTTTCATCTGTAAAGTAGAGAATGTTCTTTTCCGGATCAAAACAGGTCATGCCTGCGCTGACGTCCGGAAGAGTGTCCTCCACCGGAGATGCGGTCCGTGTTTTCCCGTCCCAGCGGAACACACTGTAACCGCCCTGTCCGCCGGGGCTGAAGGTACCGACATACATAAATTCTGCCATAGGCTTTTCCCTCCTTATAAGATGCAAGGCCATACCTTGCCGGAAAGATATCTGATTGATTTCTGGAATAAGTGATTTCAAAAAAAGATAAAAAAGGGTCTTTTAATTAACTAACACTGATAGTATAATATGGTCAGAAAAGGATTTCAAGAGAGAAAATGCAAAATAAGGCAAAGTTTTGAGGGAGCTTCGGCGCCCGGAAGAAAAGGAGGAGCGCATCATGGGACTCGGGATCGTAAGTACAACTCTGGGACAGGCAAAGGGAAAGGAAATGAAGGGATGCTTTGAAGGCATCACCGCGTTCAAGGGCATTCCTTACGCGCTGCCGCCGGTGGGGGAACTCCGCTGGAAGCCCCCTGTGCCGGCAGAACCCTGGGAGGGAGTACGGGTGTTTGACACATACGCGCCGATGGAGATCCAGTATCAGGCCCAGTATATGGACCAGCTGCCAAGGGAATCCATGAGTGAAGACTGCCTTTACCTGAATATTTTCTCTCCGGCCGCGACAGCGGAAGACAGGCTTCCTGTATATGTATGGATGCACGGGGGCGGACTGACCAACGGCGCTTCCTACCATTCGGACAAGTGGGATCCCTATTCCTTCACGAAGAACGGAAACTGTGTCGTTGTTGCCATCGGGCACCGGATCAATATCTGGGGATTCATGGCACTTCCCCAGCTCTCAAAGGAGCAGGGAGGGAAGAGCGGAAACTACGGTGTGATGGATCTCTGCATGGCGATGGACTGGATCTATGACAATATCAATGCTTTTGGAGGAGACCGGGAGAACATCACGGCAGGCGGAGAGTCCGGCGGCACCCAGAAGACCTGCCTTCTGGCAAGCATTCCGGCAGGAAAGAACAGGATCCGCCGCATTACGAACTCTTCCGGCCTGAAGTGGCGCCAGGTGCCCTTCCTTACGGTAGAAGAGGGTGAAGCGGCAGGGCTGGAGTATTTAAAGTACTGCGGCATCGACCCGGAGACCTCTCTGGAAGAACTCCGCGCCATGGACAGCTGGACGATCCACCAGAATGTTCCGAGAAGCGTCTATCCCGGCGACATTATCTATGACGGGGAGCTGATTCCGGAAAGAAGCTTCCACGAGCTGTTCGACAAATATCTGGGGGATGTGGATTTTATCAATATTACCTCCCAGGGCGAGTCCAATATTTTTGCCTCCCACGGCGCCTCCGGCGCGTTCGGATCCTTTACGGGGGAGGTGCCGATCACGGACGCGGAGAGCTTCTACGGCTTTTTCAGGGAAAGGCTTGGCGATCTCTATGAAAAATATGATTTTGAAGACCTAGTGAAAGTGACGGACGAGGACGCGCTGTACCAGGCAAAGCTTCTCGGTTCCATCGGCGCAGCCCAGCTTGCCAGCAACAATCACAGCCGGAACAATATGGTGAACCGCATCTTTGGCCGATACATGAAAAAGCGCCACCCGAAGGCAAAAGTCTGGTCCCTGCTCTGGAGCCACATCGTTCCGGGGGAAGTACATGATTACGGAACGGACCGGGATCCGAAGCATCAGATGGCGACACACTGCTCCGATACCCGTTATGTGTTCGACACCTTTTTCATTACGCCGGATGATCCCTGGACGCCTCTGGATCACGAGTATGTGAAGATCTTTCAGCAGTACTACGCGAATTTTGCCAGGACGGGAGATCCGAATGGGGAAGGACTGCCGGAATGGCCTGAGACAGGAGAGGATTACAACTATCTGGAAGTGAAAGAGGAACTGGTGCAGCATTACGGTCTGGAGTCGAAGGTCGAGGAAATGGTGCGGGAATATGTGGAAAAAGAATACGGAATCAGTTATTAAGGAAGAAGCATGGAACGAACCAGGTAAAGGAGCGGGGAAAAGATGAGCGCCGCAGGAACAGCGGGTTCAAAAAAGGTCGGGATGGACCTGACGCAAGGCCCCATCATGAACTCGATCATTGCGTTTGCGCTGCCGATCGTGCTGACAAATATCGTTCAGCAGCTGTATGCCCTGGTGGATCTGATGGTCATCGGCCACTACATGGGGAGCATCGGCACCGTGGGAGTTTCCACCGGAGGAGAGGTCGCGGACCTCGTGACACCGGTCGCCACATCCTTTGCCACGGCCGGACAGATCTATATGGCTCAGCTCACCGGGGCGAAAAAAACAAAAGAGATCAAAACAGCCGTGGGGACGCTGATCACAGCCATGCTGGTCCTTTCCCTTGTGCTGGGAGCCGGGACGATCGCTTTCAGCAGGCCGGTCCTTCATTTCCTGAACTGCCCGGAGGAAGCGATGGGAGAGGCAATGCGGTATATGATCATTACCGGTGCCGGTTACCCGTTTATCTTCATGTACAACGCGGTGTGCGGTTCCCTCCGCGGCATGGGAGAGTCAAAACGACCGCTTTATTTTATCTGTGTCGCGGCCACGATCAATATATTCCTTGATATTCTGTTCGTGGCGGTACTGCGTATGGGTTCTGCCGGGACCGCGGTCGCGACAGTCATGGCCCAGGCCGGTTCCTTCGCAGCGGCTTTTCATTACATGTACCAGCGAAAGGAGCGCTTTGATTTTGAGCTGAAGCTCTCCTATCTGAGGGTGGATCCCCACGCCCTCCGCATCATCCTGAGCCAGGCGATTCCCCAGATTATCCGCACTACCGCTGTGCATTTTTCCATGCTGTGGGTGAATGCGGGGGTCAATTCCTACGGCCTGACGGCATCGGCCACCAACAGCGTGGGGAACAAGATCCAGAAATTCCTGCAGGTGTTTGTGATCAGCGTGACGCAGGCTTCGGGCGCGATCGTGGGACAGAACCTGGGAGCCGGAAAAAAGGAGCGGGCCGCCAAAGTGGCCTGGTATACCTTCCGGACCACTTTTGCCATTGCCTGTGTCCTGGGTGCGGTTTCCTGGCTGGTTCCCCGGCAGGTCTTCGGGATCTTTACAAATGACCCGGCAGTTATCGACTACGGTGTAGTCTACATGCATATCATCACGATACACTATTTTACCAGCGCCTTTACGGCTTCCTTCCAGTCCGCGATCACAGGGAGCGGTTTCGCGACGTTCGACCTGTTCATCGGACTGCTGGACGGCATAATCTGCCGCGTCGGGCTCAGCATCCTGTTCGCCTATATTCTTAGAATGGGAGCTACAGGCTTCTTCTGGGCCACAGCCCTGACCCGTGTGATTCCCGGGTGTATCGTTTTTGCATATTTTATCAGCGGGAAATGGAAAGAAAGGAAACTTCTGACGGTATAAAAAACAGCTGCGAATCACCGCAGATCACAGGGGAATTTCGGAGCCGGATAATAACCGGCGTTATCAGAGGAGGAAAGAAACATGGACAGCAAAGAGGAAGCACTGAAAAAACACTATGAGTGGAAAGGAAAATTCGAGATCACGCCCCGGGCGGCAGTGGACTCCAGGGAAGCCCTGGCCATCGCGTATACGCCAGGCGTGGCGGAGCCCTGTCTTGTCATCAAGGAGGATGTCAGTAAAAGCTATGAGCTGACCCGCCGCTGGAATACGGTCGCGGTGGTGACGGACGGCACCGCGGTCCTGGGCCTCGGCGACATCGGCCCGGAAGCCGGCATGCCCGTCATGGAAGGAAAAGCCGTTCTCTTTAAAGCCTTCGGCGGCATTGACGCCATTCCGCTCTGCATCCGGTCCAAAAACGTGGATGAGATCGTAAAGACCGTAACTCTTCTGGCAGGCTCCTTCGGCGGCATCAACCTGGAGGACATTTCTGCCCCCCGCTGCTTTGAGATCGAGGCGGCTCTTAAGAAGAGCTGCGACATTCCGGTCTTCCACGACGACCAGCACGGCACCGCGATCGTAGTGCTCGCAGGCGTTATCAACGCCCTGAAGGTCACCGGGAAAAAGAAGGAAAACTGTAAAGTCGTGGTAAACGGCGCGGGAAGCGCCGGTGTCGCCATCACGAAGCTGCTCTTAAGCTACGGTTTCCCGGATGTGACCATGTGCGATAAGGCAGGCATTCTCTGCAAGGGCATGGACGGCCTGAACTGGATGCAGGAACAGATGACCGAGGTCACGAATCTTTCCCGCAGGACCGGAACACTTGCCGACGCGCTGAAGGGCGCGGATATCTTCGTCGGAGTATCCGCCCCGAATATTGTCACGCCGGAGATGGTGAGATCCATGAACGCGGACAGCATCTTCTTTGCCATGGCGAACCCGGTCCCGGAGATCATGCCGGACCTGGCGAAGGCGGCAGGAGCCAGGATCGTGGGGACCGGCAGATCCGATTTCCCGAACCAGGTAAATAACGTTCTTATTTTCCCGGGCATCTTCCGCGGCGCCCTGGACGTGAGGGCATCCGATATCAACGAGGAGATGAAGCTTGCGGCGGCGAATGCCATCGCCGGCATCATAAAGGATGACGAGCTGAACGAAAACAATATCCTTCCGCCCGCCTTTGACCCGCGGGTAAGGGAAGCAGTCGCCGCGGCGGTGGCGGAAGCTGCCCGGAAGAGCGGTGTTGCAGGGCTGTAAATAATTCGATAAAAAAGCGGTGCTCAGACGAGCGCCGCTCTTTTTTTCCATAAGCCTGTGATGTAGTAGACAAAAACGAGGAGCGAGGTTACATAGGTGCCGAGAACATAACCCAGGAAAAAGCCGAAGGCCCCCAGATTTAAATAGAAGCCGCAGAACCAGCAGAGAAAAACGCGGCCGGCGAAGGCGTCCAGAAGCGCTACAGTGGAAGAGAGCTGTACAAACCCCTGGGCGTTTACAAGGCCGGAGCAGGCCGGCATCAGGGCCTTGGCCGGCATCTCGATGGCGAGACAGAACATGGACATGCCCGCGTAGGCGAGCACCTCTTCGTCCTGGGTGAAAAGGCGGAAGCAGAAATCCGGGGCCAGGAGGAACAGTGCCGCGAAAGCCGCGCATATCACGCTGCAGCAGAGGAGGCACGCTTTCACGGTTTCGTTTACCCTGTCCGTTTTCCCGGCCCCCAGATTCTGGCCGTACATGGGGGTGACGCCCTGGGAGATGCCCATGGTGATAATGTTCGGGAAGTTGCGGATCTTCTGGATCACTCCGAAGGCGGCGCTCACCAGGACGCCCAGGGAGTTCACCATGCTTCCCACAAAAAGAAAACTGAAGTTTATGGCGGCGGAATTTGCCGCCATGGGGATGCCGATGGAGGAGAGCTGCGCGGCGGTGCTTTTGTCAAGACGAAGAGCATGGGGGCGGAAATCCACCTGGAAGGTATCCCGGTGCCGGATCAGGAAATACATGCTGAAGAGGACGCTCACCGCCTGGCCGATCACTGTCGCCAGGGCAGCCCCTGCCACATTCCAGTGAAAAAAAGCGACAAAGAGGATATCGAGGATGATGTTCAGGACCGACGCGATCAGGACAAAGAGGAGAGGGTGTTTTGAATCGCCCATGCCGCGAAGGATGGCGCTGAACATATTGTAGAGCCCGGTGAAGATGACGCCGGCGCTGCAGATCAGTATATAGAGACGCGCCTGCTCCCAGGCTTCTGCCGGCGTGTGCATGGCAGAGAGGAGCAGGTCACAGAAAACGATGCAGAGAATACCGATCGCAGCAGAAAGAAGCGTCTCCAGGATGAACAGCGTGGAGATGCTTTTCTGAAGCTTCTCATAATTTTCGGCGCCCTTTGCCTGGGCGATCAGCACCTGCCCCGCGTTCGCATAGCCGATGCAGATCATGTATGCCATGGTCATGAGCTGGCTGCCGGTGGAGACGGCGGAAAGTCCCCGGCTCCCCAGCACCTGTCCCACTACGATGGTGTCAGTGGTAGAGTAGAGCGTCTGCAGCAGGACGCTCAGCATGAAGGGGAAGGAGAACCGGAGAAGCGTTTTCATCACCGGTCCCCTGGTCAGGTCCATGACGGTATTCTGTGAGTTTTGTTTTATTCCGGTTCTCTCTGTAACTTCTTTTCCTTTGTAGAACATTTCACAGTCATTGCTCCAGTCCGTCCACCGAGCGGATCACACCCGGATGCTTCACCACGAAATCGATGGCACGGCGCTGCGCGTCATTTTTCATAATGGGTTCGGAACCCCAGCCTTCATCTGTTACGTGGAAGGAGACCGGCTGTTCCTTTGTAAAGGGAGGCCACTCCGGAAGGCCCTTTCCGTTGGGGTCGCCTGTTTTCGCGAAGTTGGTCCAGTAGGAGGTCAGGATCTCAGAGAGCCGGTAATCATATTCCGTAAAACCTTCGTAGAGGTCCAGGCGCCCGAAGACGTAGGCCAGTTCACTGCCGTGGGGCATGGGATTCTCCGGCGAGCCGAAGTGGGAGGCGGGCTGGGTGCGCTCTATGTGGTAGGTCCACACGGGACGGCGGCCTGCCTCCACGTTCCGCTGGGCCCATGCGACGCCGCGGGAATATTTGAAGGCGGGGATCATGTCCGGATCCTTTACGTCCTTTTCCACAATGCGGATCCAGCCCCGGTCACCGGAGACGGAACCGGAGATCACCGGGACATCCGGCACGAGTCCTTTCCAGATCTGGACGCCGGGGGTCTCCAGAAGGGAGAAGCCGTCGATATCCGGGCAGAAGACCGTCTTCTCCCAGAACTCAAGCTCCGGCTTTGTGGCCTCCTGCAGGGTGTCGAAGATATCGAGGGCTTCCCTGGTGTAAAGATCGTCCATGGTCCATCCAAGCTTCTTCATGGCCCTCTGGCAGATGGCGATCTTCAGGGGGAGCGGACGGTAGTAGTCCGAGTCGGTAATGCCGCTTCCGGACTCGCAGATGACCCGGGAAAAATAGGTTCGGCACAGCGGGGAGGACATAAGCATCCGGGTAGACATGCCGCCCGCGGAGAAACCGAAAATCGTGATGTTGTCAGGGTCTCCGCCGAAGGCGGAGATATTTTCCTTCACCCAGCGCAGAGCGGCGACCTGGTCCAGAAGTCCCATGTTGCCGGTCATACCGAATTTCGCGGCGAGTTCCGGCAATGCCAGGTAACCCAGGGCGCCGAGGCGGTAATTGTAGGTGACAAGGATGACGCCCTTCCGGTTGAAGGCTTCGCCGTCTGTCTCAGGTGCCGCGCCTGTTCCGGTCTCGAAACCGCCGCCGTAGGTCCAGAACATGACCGGAAGTTTTTCATCCGGAGATTCCGCGGGCGTCCATATATTCAGGTAAAGACAGTCCTCAGAGGTCTCCCCTGTGACATTAGGATCCACGTAAGGCTTATGCTGGACCGGCGCCGGGGCAAAGCAGTCGCACAGCCTTTCCTCTGTCCAGGGCTCCGCGGGCTGCGCCGGGCCGAAGCGGAGTTCTCCGACCGGAGGTTTTGCATAGGGAATACCCCGGAATACAGTGGATGCGGGATCGCGGCCGGGAATGCCGCGGACAGGTCCGTATTGTGTCTTAGCAGTAAGAAGCGCCATGGGATCGATCCTCCTTAATAATAAGCTGAACAGGAAAATTTGTAAAGATATCTGATTGATATCTGACCCCATTATAAATAACAGCGTTAGTAATGTCAAGTATCGGGAGACAACTAAAGACGTTTCCTATAATTCATATCAGATTCTTACCTTATTTAAAGGCAGGCGGGTCGCTCAGCCGCGCTCCGGGGCTTCACGCTTCGCGCAGTCATACTCCGTATGGATCATCACAGAAAAACGGTCAGGCCGGACCAGGGTCTCGCAGTATTCCAGAGGAGCCTCGTCCTGGTCGGTAACCCTGCGGGCGAGAAGGAGGAGAGGGGTTCCCGCAGGTACGTCCAGATACTGGGCCTCCATGAACCCCGCGATGACAGGGGTGATCTTCTCATCGCTGGCGGCGGCGGCAGCCGCGCTCCCGTAGTGCTTTTTCAGGTGCCCGTAGAGGTCGATCGTGATCTCGCCGTGCTGCGGAAGGTCCGGGAACCGGTCTGCCGGAAGATAGTTCACCATGTAGCCGAAAATGTGGTCCCCGACCCGCTGCAGGCGCTGCAGCCGCCAGACAGAGGAGCCCTCCGGGATTCCGAGAGCTTCCGCACAGGCCGCGGACGCAGGGACCTGGTCCGTGACGGAGAGGGTGTTTTTTACCTTGGAGGATTTCGAGCCGGAATAACGGGCGGATACCGTGACGATATGTCCGTGCGCCGTATGATATTTCGGGTCAGGTACTTCTTTTTCCGCAGGGGCAAGGATCCTGGTCCCGGAGCCCTGCCGGACATCCACCAGACGGTTTTCCCGGAGAAGCTTTACGGCGTGGCGGATAGTGGTCTTACTCACCTGGTACATGCGGACAAGATCATTTTCCGTGGGAAGAAAAGAACCGGCCGGGTAAATGCCGTTTTCAATATCCTTCCGGAGGATCTCAAACATATCAAAGTATTTTGGCTGTTTCTGATTCATTGGACGACCTTTCTGTGGAACGGTAAAAAGATATTATATTCATTATAATAAAAGGATACTTTTAAAAAATCAATCAAAATCATTCAGGGAGAAAAGATTTTCTGCGGACTGCCTGTGATAAAACACGGCCCGGCGCAAAATATAGAATAAAAATATGTAAGACTGCGGGTGCGGGCCGTCAAAAAGCACAAATAACAGCGTTATTTTTTAGGCAAAATGACAGTTGAAATGTTAACAACGTTAGTTTAAAATGAATTCATCGAAGCACAAATGATTTCTAAAAGATATCTCATTTGAATAGGAGGAACCAATGAAAAAGATATTTGCTCTTGTGACGGCGATTGCAACTGCTGCTTCCCTTGCTGCCTGCGGCGGCTCTTCATCCGGAGGGTCATCCACAACTGCTGCTCCTGCAGCGGAAACCACCCAGGCTTCCACAGAGATGGTCGTCTCCAAGGCGGACGACGTGGTCGTGGAACACGACAAGCCGATCCAGGTCACTGTCGCCCTGACAAACTCTGTCGCGATGATGTCCCCGATCATGGTCACCAATCCATACAACCATATTGTCGGCGCCGGCGTTTATGAGCGTCTTGCCGAGAGAGAACAGTTCGGCTCCGAAAACTTCCGCGGCGTCCTCCTGAAAGAGTGGAATGAAGAAAGAAGCGGCGAGGGAGAGGAAGAGGTCGTCACCTATCACTGTGAGCTTTACGATTATATTACCGATGCCGCCGGGAACAAGCTGACCGCGGAGGATGTCAAGTACTTCTCCGAGATCCAGGGCACCGACGGAAAGAAGATCCCGCCGAGGTTTGTGGACCGCGTCGATGTGACCGGGGATTACACCTTTGACGTTGTTTTCCAGCCCGGAAAGTATTACGCAGGTCTCTGGACCGAGTACTGCGAAGGCATGTTCATCGCGACCCGCGCTTCTTATGAAAAGTCCGTCGCTGACAACTCCATCTGCGTCGGCACCGGCCCCTATGTCTGCACGGATTTCATGTCCAATTCCTACGCGGTCATGGAAAAGCGTGACGACTACTGGCAGACTCCGGAGCTGACCACCATCACCAGCCGAGCCAACGTGGACAAGATCCGCTACAACATCGTTTCCGAGGTCACCCAGATGGCTATTGCCCTGGACAGCCCGCAGGACACCCAGATGGCGGCAAATGTCACCGAGAGCCTTGTGGCCGACGCGGAAGCGAAAGCTGAGCAGAACGGCACGACGATCACCCGCATCCCCACTGCCCAGACCAAGATCTTCGCCTTCAACTGCACTGAGAACAGTGTCATGCAGAACGAGGACTTCCGGAAAGCAATCTGCTACGCCATCAACAATGAAGGACTGATCAACGCGGTCTTCGCCGGCATCGGTTTTCCCGTGGCGACCCTCGGCGTCCCGTCCCTTGAGGATTACGACAAGGCATGGGAAGCGGAACCTTATTATCCCTATGATTACGACAAGGCCTGCGAGCACTTCAAGGCTGCCGGCTATGATCCCAACAACGTCGGCGTGAAGATCACCTTTATGGCGACCCAGACCGCTCTCTCCAATAATACCGGCGCATATCTGGCAGGCTGCCTTGCCCCCTTCGGCATCGAAGTGGACGTCCAGTGCTGGGAAGCTGCTGCATCCAACACTTATAAGTTTGATATGGCCTCCGGCTGGGACATCTACGAAGTCGGCGAGACTCCGTCCAAGACTTTCAACTATCTCTACTGGGCAAACTTCGGCGACGAGCCGAGCTTCGGCGGCCACGCGGTGTGGGGCGAATCCTCTGACGAGCTGAGAAGCCTCATCGCCAAGGTGAAATCCGGCGACGCGGACGCATGGAAGACCTACAGAGACCGCCTGGTAAATGAAGCTCTTCTGTACCAGTACGGCGGCGTGTACTTCACCATCTCCCACGTGAAGCCCATCACCAACATCGTTACCGACTGGAGAAACTCCCTGGTGGTCGGCGCCTGCACCTTCAGCGAAGACTACAATTACTACGTCGAGTAAAAGACAGAGGACAGGTTATTTTAAGCGCATCTGACACCCGAGGCACCTTAAAGCTGCGAGACCGGGAGCGGGCCCGGTTAGAATACCGGACCCGCTCTTTCTGCCCGAGGCGAAGGAAATGAAAATAGAGGTTAAATATTTATGGGAAAATATGTTTTAAAGAGACTGCTGATCATGATCCCCGTCATCATCGGAGTCGTGGCGCTGGTCTTCACGATCCTTTACCTTTCCCCGGGCGACGCGGTGGATGTCATCACCGGCAGCGGCGTCTGGACGGAAGCTGACAAGGCGCAGATGCGCCATGAGATGGGCCTGGATCTTCCTTATATCCAGCAGCTTTTCAATTATTTTAAACAGCTGATCGTAAACAGAAGCTTCGGGACGGCACTGGTCAACAAGACCGATATCGCCAATGACATCGCTGTCCGGCTTCCCTACTCCCTGACCTTTGCATTCATCGGCATCGCAGTTTCCATGCTGGTGGGTGTCCCGCTGGGAATCTACGCAGCGCTTCATCAGGATAAGGCCGGCGACACCGTTGCGACGATCCTGGCCCTGATCGGCGTCTCCACACCGGGATTCTTCCTGGCCCTGGTCCTTGTCATTCTGTTCGCCTACAAGCTGACGCTGTTCCCGGCCTACGGCATGGGACCAAGCATCAAGTACTGGATCCTCCCGATCCTCTCCAACTGCTTCGGCGGCGTGGCGAGCATGTGCCGCCAGACCCGCTCCGGCATGCTGGAAGTCATCCGCTCCGACTATGTGGTCATGGCAAAGGCGAAGGGAGTTCCGTACAAGTCCGTCATCTGGAAGCACGCGCTTCCGAATGCCATGATCCCGCTCATTACTTCCGCCGGAATGAGCTTCGGCGCCATGATCGGCAGCGGTCTGATCATCGAAAAGGTCTTTTCGATCCCGGGCCTCGGAATGTATCTTGTCAATTCGGTGAGCCAGCGCGACACCAACGCGGTGCAGGGCGGCGTCATCGTGACCGCGGTTTTCTTCAGCCTGATCATGCTGCTCTGCGATATCCTGATCGCTTTTGTCGATCCCAGGATCCGCTCCCAGTATCAGACAGTGAAGAAGAAAAGGAGCTGAGCCATGGCAAAAGAGAAGAAAGCCGCAGCGGCGGCAGAACAGGAAGCTTACAAGAGCGAGGGGCATTTTAAAGCTGTTGTAAAGCGCATGCTGGAAGATCCGAAGACGGTCGTTGGATTCATCATCCTGCTTGTCTATGCACTGATCGCGATCTTCTGCTACAAGATCGCCCCCATGAACCCCAACGCGGTGTCCGCGGACATTCTGGCGGCGCCCGGCGTGAACGGACATATTTTCGGAACGGACCACCTGGGAAGAGATCTCTTCTCCAGAACCATCATCGGGACCCGTTACTCCATTGTGCTAGGCCTGGGCGCCACGGTCTTCATGCTGCTCCTGGGACTGATCCTCGGTTCCATCGCAGGCTTTGTAGGCGGATGGTTTGACGAAGCGCTGATGCGTTTCATGGATGTCATCCAGTCTGTTCCGGGAACTCTTCTGAACATGGCGCTGGCAACGGCCTTCGGCGCAGGTTTCTTCAAGCTGATGATCGCCATGGGAATCGGCGGCACCTCTTCCATGATCCGCCTGCAGCGCTCCTGCGTGCTGAGCATCCGGAAGATGGAGTACATCGATGCGGCGAAATCCACCAACTGTTCTTTCTTAAGGATCATCACAAAACATATCATTCCCAATGCGCTGGCCCAGAGCCTGGTCATGGCCACCAGCCGCATCGGCGGCACCATCATCGCGGCAGCCGGTTTAAGCTTCCTCGGCTGCGGTATGCCTGCCAACACCCCGGAGTGGGGGGCGCTGCTCTCCGCCGGCCGCGATTACATCAAGAACGCGCCGTACCTCTGCCTGTATCCGGGCATCATGCTGGTCATCTTCGTGCTGGCGTCCAACCTGGTCGGCGACGGCCTCCGCGACGCACTGGATCCGAAGCTTAAAAAATAAAAAGGAGGAAATGCTATGAGCGAGAAGTTCCTGTCGGTCCGGGACCTCTGGGTCAACTACGAACTGAAGAATGAGACCGTACATGCGGTCAACGGTGTTTCCTTCGAGCTGGAAAAGGGACAGACACTGGGCCTGGTCGGTGAGACCGGCGCAGGAAAAACAACTATCGCGAGAACCATTCTCGGCATTCTGCAGACGCCCCCGGGCGTCGTAAAGAAGGGCGAGATCATCCTGAACGGAAAGGACATCCTGAAGCTTTCCGAAGAGGAGATGTACAAGGTCCGCGGCAATGAAGTGACGATCATCTTCCAGGACCCCATGACGGCTTTAAATCCTGTCATGTCCGTCGGGGAGCAGATCTCGGAGGTGATCCAGCTGCACAACAAGATCTCCGCAAAAGAAGCGCGGGAACGCGCGGAGGAGATGCTGGAGCTGGTCGGAATACCCCGGGAACGCTATATTGAGTATCCCCACCAGTTTTCCGGCGGCATGAAGCAGCGTGTGGTCATCGCCATCGCGCTGGCCTGCAGTCCGGATCTTCTGCTGGCGGACGAGCCGACCACGGCGCTGGATGTGACTATCCAGGCGCAGATGCTGGATCTGATGAGGAACCTGCATGAAAAGAAAGGGACCACGACCATCCTCATCACCCATGACCTGGGCGTTGTGGCGGAGATGTGCGACGTGGTGGCTGTCGTCTACGCCGGGGAGATCGTCGAATACGGATCCCTGGAGCAGGTGTTCACGAAGCCTTCACACCCCTATACTGTGGGACTGTTCAACGCGGTTCCGGACCTGGAGACAGAGGCGGAGCGCCTGAGTCCCATCGAGGGGCTGCCGCCGGATCCGACGGCGCTTCCGGAGGGCTGCAAATTCAGCCCGCGCTGCCCTTACGCGACGGAAGCGTGCAGAAGCGGCGAGATCAAAGATGTGGAGCTTGGCGGCGGCCATCGCTGCAAGTGCCTGAGAGCAAAGGAGGGTGCTGATGTCTGAACTGCTTGAACTGAAAAATCTGAAAAAGTATTATCAGACGAAGCGCGGCATGGTCCACGCGGTGGATGATGTCTCCATGGTGCTGAAGGCCGGCGAGACCATGGGCGTCGTCGGCGAGTCCGGATGCGGAAAGTCCACCCTGGGAAGGACCCTGGTGCATCTGGAGGACTCCACGGACGGCCATATCCTGATGAACGGAAAAGATGTGACGAAGCTGAACCGCGGCCAGTTAAGAGAGTTCCGCACCCACGCGCAGATGATCTTCCAGGATCCCTACTCCTCCCTGAATCCAAGGTACACGGTAGAAGACACTATCCAGGAGCCGCTGCTGCTGACAAGAAAGTACAGCAGGGATCAGATCAATAAAAAGACGGTGGAGCTGATGGACCTTGTCGGTATCGCGGCAAGACTCCGGACGGCATATCCCCACGAGATGGACGGAGGACGCCGCCAGAGAGTCGGCATCGCCCGCGCCCTTGCCCTGGACCCGGAATTCATCGTCTGCGATGAGCCGGTCTCCGCGCTGGACGTGTCCATCCAGGCGCAGATCCTGAATCTCCTGCAGGACATGCAGAAGGAAAAGAACATCGCCTATATGTTCATCACCCACGACCTGAGCGTTGTGCGCCACATTTCCCACAACATCAGCGTCATGTATCTGGGACAGCTGGTGGAGACCAGTCCCGCCAAGGAACTGTTTAAAAAGCAGTATCATCCTTACACGAAAGCGCTTCTGTCCGCGGTTCCGTCGACGGACATCCATAAAAAGCGGGAGCGCATCATCCTGAAGGGAGAGATCGTCTCCCCGATCGATCCGGAACCGGGATGCCGGTTCGCGGCGCGCTGCCCGTATGCCTGCGACAGGTGCCATCAGCAGCAGCATCTTGAGGAACTGAGCCCGAATCATTTCGTGAGCTGCTGCAGGGCGAAGGAGCTGGCAGAGGAAGCAGGAGTGCTGTAATAAAGAAAAAAATAGCGCGGGGAGCAGCAAAACTCCCCGCGCTTTTCACAGAAAGCAGGAAAGAGTATGCAGAAGAAAAGGATCTGGCTTTATGCAGGGACCTGGACCACCTCCGGAGAAGGAGGGATCGGGATCTACAGGTATGATGAAGAGACCGGAGAGACAAAGTATATAAAGACCGTCCGGGAGGATGTAGTGGCAGGACTCACGGTGGCGGACCGGGAGAAGGGGATCCTTTATACTCTGGATGAACGGGCCAATAATCCGGATATCGGGGAAAAAGCCGGAGGCGGCGGCAGGGTCTTTGCTTTCAGGATCGATCCGGAGACAGGGGACCTGACGGAGATCAATCATCAGTCAAGTCTCGGCGTCATGCCCGCGTATCTCTCATGGGACAGCGGGAAACCGGAAAAAGGAGGCTCCCGGGGCCTGATCACCTGCAATCACAGCAGTGGGGAGAGCGTGACAAAAGTGGTCCGGGATATGACCGGAAGGATATCGCTGGAGCGTCAGTTCAGCGATACCACGGTTGTCCATTATCCGCTTCGCCCCGACGGGAGCATCGGGGAACCGGACGACGTGGTGGTGACACCGCCGGAACGCGGCATCTATTCCTGTCTGCACTCGGCAAATCTCGCGCCGGACGGCAGGAGCATCATCCTCTGCGACCGGAACCTGGACCGGGTACACCTTCTCCACTGGGAAAAAGAGCAGAAGAAGCTGGTCATGGACGCGACGGTCCTGCTTCCGCAGGGAATGTCCATGAAGACCGGCGCGACGCCCCGCTACAGTGCTTTCCATCCGTTTCTTCCGCTGGTCTATGTGAACTGCGAGTACAGTCCGTATATATACATTTTGAGGTACGGGGGAAACGGTTTCCTGGAAATGGCGGGCAGGGCGGACATCGCGCCGCCGGGAAAAGAGGCGGGAAGCTATTCGCCTTCAGATCTCTGCCTGTCACCGGACGGAAGGTTCCTTTACATGCTGTACCGCTGGACGGACCAGGTCGGGATCTTTTCCGTGGATCCGGAAAACGGTTCCCTGGCTCCGGCGGGGTGGCTGGCACTTTCAGGGAAGGAGCCCCGGGGCATGTGCTTCTCCCCGGACGGGCGTTTCCTTCTTGTGGCTGCCATGAAGTCCGGTGATATCACGACACTGAAGGTCCGGGAGGACGGGACCCTGGAGGAACTCGGACGGACCTCCGGGCAGTACCGGCCGGGAAATATCAATTTTTACTATGCCTGAAGCAGACTGCGGCTGGCGTTATTAGAGGAGATCATATTATGAACAGATATTTCAGCTATCCGGGAAAAGAGAACTGGGACAGCGCGGAGATGGCCGCGATTCCGGCGATCCCGCTGACGACGCTGGTTTCAAAGGTGAATATGGAGATGTTCACGGTAAAAGCAAAGCCGGAAGCAGAGCGGAAAAACACCGGTGAATATTTTATGAAACCCATGCTTTACGCCTGGCCGGAGTTTATGGCGTATCTGAAGGAAAACAAGCTGACCTTCCACACCATGGGTCTCGGGGAGATGTCCTATATCACCATCGCACCGGAGGAACACATGAAGGAGAACTGGCGCTATGACGATCCCGTCGACACGCTGGTCATCATGGACCATACAGAGACTGAAGACCCGAACTATGCCATGTATGTCATGGAGAAGCGGAAGGCATATCTTGAAATGGCGGCGAAGGCCCGGGTGATCCTGCATTTCGGCATGTACAAGGGATGGGACTGCATCGGGCGCATCTTCCTTTCGATGCGGGAAGGACTTGTGATCCACCGGTACAATTACCGGCGCCTGTATCTGGACGTCACCGGTCTTCTTGCCGCCGGACACCGGGTCTCCGAGGCCGAAGGGCTCACGATCCCGGGATTTGAAAATGCCGATGACGCTGTGGTGAAGTTCTGCGGGGCGGGGAGTGATGCTGTCGTGAAGTACAGCGGCACTGAGATCTCCGCAGTCAGGATCTCGGAGCTCTGGCCGGCTAGGAAACGGAAAGTGCTTCTTCCGAGCCACGGCAGCTTCCACAACATGGGCTTTGACTGGAAGAGGCATGTGAACTCCCGCTTCGGACGCAGAAAGGCCGCGGCATGGAAGTTCTTTGAGGAATTTGATTCCATTTATGATCCGGCCCTGAAGGAGAAGCTTCGCTCCATCGGGGCAGTTCTGGATATCCACGAGACGAAGGGAGAGCAGTGGATCACCATCGGGCCCAGACAGCAGCTGGAGTACAGCGGAGACGAAGCAGGAAGAGAGGAAGAGGAAGCCTGGAACCGGGAAGCCGCAAAACGCCGTACGGCGTCGAAACGCCCGGAAAAGCTCCCGATCGTGGCATATTTCGGCGAGGTCAACGCCTTCGACCCGGCCATGTCGGTCAATACCCTGTGCGATACTTTTTCATTCATCGAGCTGGCTGCGGAGGGCAATTTCCTTCTTCTCCTCTTCGCGCTGGAGGATGCGGATTCCAACGACATGATGGCGGATATGATCCTGGAGGCGCAGAAGCTTTATCCCACGGACCCGGAGCGGGTCTATGTGACCGGCCACAGCCACAACGGCCGGTTTACAGCGGAATTCACCCGGCGCCACCAGAAGCTGGTGGCAGCGGCGGCGCCTCTCGGCAATGAACCGGGGCAGCTGTCCCCGGAATGGACAAGCGGCGTATTCAAAGTAAGCGACGAACAGCTGAAGCTTCAGGCAAGCGTAGACACACCGATCATCATGATCAACGGATACAATGAGATCAACTGCATGTATCCTCTGTACACTGACGCACCGGACCCGAATCCCACCACACCCTTTATTGCCCTCGATACAAAGGATAAGCGGGTGTTCAGCTGGCAGAGGAGGCTCATCTCCATGAACTGTCCGATGAAGACAAAGGAGGAGATCTGCGCCACGGAGCATTCCGCGGACTATGTGGAAAAAAAGCTCGGCATTCCGGCGGACCGCACGGAGGTACAGTTTGTCGATGGCGTGGAGGTCTGCATCGCGGATATTCAGAACAGGAACGGGGATTATCATTTCCGGGTCTGCGCCTTTGAGAACTCACCCCATGAACCAAGTCCCGCCTATGCGGATATGATGTGGAGTTATCTGAGACGGTTCGCCAGAGACCAGAAGACAGGGGAGACAAAAGAACTGTTTCAGCTGAAGTAAGTTTTCCCTGCTGCCCCCGGGAGCGGTTCGGGAGCAGCATGTTTCGGAGGAGAATCAGGATGAACAACGAGCTGACAGTATTTACCCACGAGAGGATCACGGAGCACCTCTTCCTGATCGCGGAGGGCCTGGCAGGGAAGCGGGTCGTGATGGGACTTGCGGTGGGAGAGAAAGCTGCTCTTCTGATGGATGCCGGACTTGGAATAAACGACTGTCTCCGTGGCTATATCGAAGAGGAGATCCTTGGCAGACAGGCCGGGGGACAGGATTCTTCCGCCGCAGGGCTCTTCCCGCTTTACTGCGCCTGCACCTGCGGCCATACCAGGCATCTGGGCAGCGCGAAACTGTTTGACAGAGCGTATCTGAACCGCCGGGATCAGGAACTGGCTTATACTTCCGGCCTGGTGACAGAAACGCGCCGCCGGAACTTAAAAGACTTTGCCGGCGGGATCCCGCAGCTGGAAGCGTATCTGGAAGAACATTTTATGGAGAACCAGGACACGGTTTTCCGGGACTATGACGACGGCTGCCGTTTTGATCTGGGCGGTATCTCCCTGGAAGTAAAGGCTCTTCCGGGACACACGCCGGGTTCAGTGGTGTTTTTCTGTCCGGAGGAGCACTGGGTCTTCGCGGGCGCCTCTATCGCTCAGCATGTGAGCTTAAAGACTTTGGACCGGGCGGGAATGATGGCTTATAAGACCGGGCTGGAGCGCCTGGCGGATAGTCTGCCTGAGGATGTGAAGATCTGGTTTACCGGGCAGATCGTCCCGATGCGGAAGAGGGAGCTGGGGTTCCTTGCCCTTGCGTGTGAAGAGGTGCTCTCGGGCAGAACCTTAAATGACCTTCCCGGGGAGTCCTTTTTTTCAGATAACCGCAACCGGGAAGAGATGCGCGCCCATTTTACCGGGAACTGCAGCATTGCCTACAGCGCTGATCTTCTGGGAGAGAAGAGAAGCCTGCCGGAGGACTTTGTTTTTTATTCTCATGATAAAGTGTCAGAACATGTGTATGTCCTGGCGGAGAACAACGCCCGGGACGATGTGCTGACCCTGGGACTGATCGTGGGGACACAGAGAGCCCTGCTTGTGGACACGGGGATGGGCATGAACGGGCAGCTGAAAAAGTATGTGGAGAGCATCATCGGAAGCCGTCCTCTGACTGCCGTCAGCACCCACGGGAACATTGACCATCTGGGCGGCTCCATTATGTTTTCAGACCGGCGTCTGAATGAACGGGACTGGGGGGAGGTCGGGCGCGCCACCGGTACGCCCAGGAGGTTCGGCGACATCGGCAGTTTCTGCCGGCAGAACGAAGAGGTGCTGGTATACTGCCGGAAGCACTGGGTGAACAACGAGAATATGGAATTCCGGAATATTGAAGCCGGGGAGGTCTTTGACCTCGGCGGTATGACGGTGGAAGTCCTTTATTCCGGCGGGCATACCCCGGGGCATCTGTCCTACTATATTCCGGAAGAAAAGATCCTTTTCAGCGGCGACGCCATCTGCCGCACGGCGCTGCTCAGGCGGCTGAACCGGGAGGAGTTCGCGGCGTACGCTGATTTGCTGGACGAACTCTGCGGGTATATCGATCCGGAGACGAAGATCTACTTTGGCCATCTGAACCTGCCCCAGGACCTTTCCGATGTCCGTAAGCAGGCACTCTCCTGCCGCGGGATCGCCGCAGGGCAGACGGAGAACGATCCGCCCTGCAACGTACTCCGGCCCGACAAGCCCGGCGGCTTAAGACATCTTCATTTCCACGGGAACCACGGCGTGATCTACGAGCCGGGAAACCTCGGCAAAGAAGGAAAGACCATCGTCAGAAAGTCCATCCGCGGATGAAAGGAGCGTTCCATGGAGCTGGAATATATCAGGGAGTTTACCGTCCTGGCGGAGATGGAAAGCTTTACAAAAGCGGCCGGACAGCTGGAGATGTCCCAGTCCCTTTTGTCAAAGCATATACGGGCGCTGGAGCAGGAGCTGGGGATCCAGCTGTTTGCGCGGAACCGAAGGACCGTGGTGCTCGGAGAGGAGGGGAAAGCCTTTCTTCCC
This sequence comes from Stomatobaculum sp., assembly GCA_017449925.1. The sequence goes on along the minus strand of JAFSYO010000006.1, from coordinate 48,909 downwards.
TATGCCAGGCGTTTTCTGGAGACGAGGAGGGAATGCGAATCTGTCCTGTCTTTGTTCCGGGAAGGAGGACCGGAGCGGGTGCGGATCGGCGCCACGGTGGATCTAAAGCAGTACGGAGTACTGGATCTCATCGCCGGGTTCCTGAAGCAGCACGCTGAGGTGGAGATAAATCTTATGGAAGGTCCCTCCGCTGAACACATCAAGGCGCTCTATGACAAGGAGCGGGACTTTGTGTTTACCTATGAGGACGACTGCCCATACAGCGAGATCGAGTCTCTCCCGGTGACGGAGGATGACCTGGTGGCGGTGATGCCTATGGACCATCCGCTGGGGGAACTGGAATCAGTCTCCTTCGAAGATCTTAAAATGGAGGAATTCTATTCCGTCGCCCCGGGCTCCCACAGTTACCGGCAGTTCATGCGTCTCTGCAGGGAAGCAGGTTTTGAGCCGGATATCATATACACTTCCAACAGCATGAAGCATCTGGTGGAGATGATCAAGCGGGGGCGGGGCGTGGCGGTCGCCCGCAGGCGCCAGGTAGGAGTGTGGGATTCGAAGCTGATCCGGATCGTGAAGATCGCTCCGGCAATCCCTGTCAGGATCTGCTTTTTCTACAACACGGCGATGAAAAGGAGCCGGGGCATGGAAAAGTTCTTCCGTTACATGACAGAGACGGTAAGGACGGTGTAAACAGGGAAGAATTAAAGAGGAAGAAGATGGAAACGGATTATCTCAGGGAATTTACCGCAGTCGTAGAAAACGGAAACTTCGCAGATACCTCAGATGAGTTTTTCCTGTCCCAGCCGACTCTGTACCGTCACATGAAGGCGATCGAAGAGCAGCTTGGCGCCAATGGTGCGGTTTTTTACCGGACGCCGAAGGGGGTGAGGCTTACGCCGCTGGGAGGTGTGATTCACCGGTACGCGGAACGGATCCTGGCGCTGGAGGATGCCTGCAGAAATGAGATCAGTCAGTTCAGGGCAGCAGGGGAGGCGTTGATCCGTGTGGCAGCGGTCGATACGAACGCCTACCCGCAGATCTCGGATGCCCTTGCCCGTTTTGACGAGCTTTATCCCGGCTGCCAGAAAGCCGTCAATGTGTCGCACGGCTCCCGGAACCTGCAGCAGCTGGAGGACTTCGCCTGCGATTTTGCCTTTGTCCATCTGGATGAGAGCATACCGTCGGAGTTTGAGAAGGAGCTGCTCTCAGAGGACAGTCTGGCGGCCCTGGTCCATCGGGATCATGCGCTCTCAGGCCGCCCGGGAGCGCTTACGCTGGAGGAGGTGCTTCAGTACCCTGTTCTGGTTTCAGGGGAGAACAGCTTCACAAACCGTCTTTGCCGGCGACTGTTCCAGGAGAAGGGCATCCGTCCGAAGATCGCGCTCACAAGCTATAACCGCGCCAACCTGAAAAACATGGCGGAAGAAAACCTGGGGATCGCGCTGATGCTGAAGCAGCAGGCCAGGACCCTTCATCTTCAGAACTGTGCGGTCCGGGAGATCGCCCCGGAAATAAAGGCGGGGCTTTTCCTTCTTTACCGGAAGAGCGCCCTGGAAAAGAAGATGAACCGGGATTTCCTGTCCTGTGTACTGGCGGAGCGGGACCATCCGGAGGAGGGGGCGGCACGCCGCAGGAGATCCCTGGAGGAAGCCGAGCGGATACAAAGAGAAAAGAAGTCTCTTTCATAACAGAAGCCTCTTTCATAACGGACAAGGCCTGATTTATTCCGTTTTTGACTGAGTAAGTACATTTTCTGATTTGAGCCGGATCAGAAAATGTACTATTTTTTATACATAAGCTAACATAGTTAGCTGATTGACGGAATTATGGTCAGACTGCATCAGGATGATCCGGAAAAAAATAATGAAGGAGGAAACACAAATGAGAAAGAGTTTCAGACAGCTGGGGGCGGTCATGCTTTCGCTTGCCATGGCAGCTTCCATCACAGCATGCGGCGGCTCCTCTTCCACGACGACGGCGGCACAGGGCGGAACGGAGAGCAGCGGAGCGGCGTCATCTTCCGCGGAAGAGACCACGGCAAACGCGTCTCACTCCGAGAGCGGCGATTCAGCGCGCGGCGTCAGCGGTATTGATACCTTCGAGCTGGGACAGCCGGAGGGATGGACCGAAAAAGACGCCACAAAAAAGGTAGTGTACATGCAGACCCAGGCGATCTCCACTCTGGACAAGTGGGCGGTCTCCCAGATGGATACGGCATTTACCTTTGACTATCTTTGCTTTGACGGTCTCTTAAGCAAGGACGCGGACGGAAATACGATCCCGTGGGTCGCGGAGAGCTATGAAATGGCGGACGACGACAGCTCCATCACCTTCAAGATCCGGGACGGCATCTACTTCACCAACGGCGAGCTCCTGGATGTGGACGACTGCATCTTTACCCTGGAGAGGATCCGTGACGATACGGAGCATCTGCCGGATTCCGTGGCGAAGAGCTGGAGAAACTACATCGGCGAGATCGAGAGGATTGACGACAAGAGCTTCAAAATGAATTTCGCGAAGCCCATGCCGGAGTTCTGGACCATGATCAATACGCCTGACATCCAGATCCTTCCGAAGGATACCTATCTGGCAATGGATTATGACGAGTTCTGGGCCAGGCCCGTCGGCACCGGCCCCTATGTCGTTACGAACTTTGACGGCGCCAATTCCGTGATCGAGATGACCATCCGCACGGATGAACACGGCTATTTCGGATATGACCTGATGGACCGCTATACCAATGTAAAGGACATTAAGATCCAGAGATCTCCCGAGTCCACCACCCGCGTTTCCGCGCTCCGCACCGGGGAAGCGGATTTTGTCCAGAACCTGAACTATGCTGATATTCTCCCGGTTTACAACGAGGGCTTCCACACCTACCAGCAGGACGCCTCGACCCAGTCCTATCTCATGCTGGCCTGCGCGCCGGATGACATTTTCGCGAATAAAGACCTGAGAGAAGCTCTTTCCCTGTGCATCGACCGCGAAGCGCTGGTAGAAGCGCTGCAGATGGGCTTCGCACAGGTTGCCTATTCTCCGTCCGAGCGCGGCGACCTGGGCTACGATTCCAACGGCCCCCGTTATGCCTACGATGTGGAGCGGGCGAAGGAACTGGTGAAAAACTCCGGGTACAGCGGAGAGGAGATCAAGTTCATTTATTCCACCAGCAACTCCACCGCGCCGGAGAGCACCCAGGCGATCCAGTCCATGGCGCAGGAGATCGGCCTGAACATCAAAGTAAGCCCTCTGGAGAAAGCGTCCTTTGATGAAGCCCGTTCAAAGCATGAGTACGACATGATGATCGATTCCATCGGCAAATCCGGCAATATGTGGTTCAAGATCTTTGCCGAGGTCATCGGCGACGACCGTTTTAACAGCGGCTGCACCAACACGGCGCTTATGGATCTCGGAAAGTCCATGCAGACCATCATGGATTCTGAAAAGCTGGATGAGACCTTCCGACAGATGAATGAGATCCTTCTTACTGATTTCGAACCGATCCTGTGTCTGTCCAGAGGTACGCCGGTGCACGCATGGAACGCGAAACTGCACGGCATCGAGTATCACCACCACAAGATCCCGGACATGCGGGCCATGGTCTACGAGGACTAAGTCCTGCAGGAAGAAAGGAAGTAAAAAATGAAAAGTCAGAGCCGGCACATCAAGCAGAGGCTGCTGGCCTCAGTATTTGTCCTGATCGGTGTCACCATCCTGGTGTTTGCACTGATCCGTATCGGGAACGGCGATCCCGCGGCGATGATGGCCGGGGATCTGGCCACTCCGGAGGAAATCGAAGAATACAGAGTCCGCATGGGTCTGGACAAGCCCCTGATCGTACAGTATTTCACTTACATGTCGGGTCTGTTCAAGGGAGATCTCGGCTACTCCTATGTCTACAGTATGCCGGTACGGGATGTGCTGGCAAAGAGGATGCCCCAGACCCTGATGCTGTCCCTGACGGGTTTCGCGTGGTCCACGGTATTCTCCATCGTTTTCGGTATTATTGCCGGAACGCACCAGGGTTCCGGCGTGGATTTCGCGGCCATGTTCTTCGCGGTCCTGGGACAGGCCATGTCCACGGTGTGGCTCGGCTTCCTTCTGATCCTCCTGTTCGGCGTGAAATTAAAGCTTCTTCCGATCCAGGGTTTCGGCGGAATTGAACACCTGATCATGCCGGGGCTCTGCTGCGGTTTCGGCCAGGCGGCGAGCCAGACAAGGCTCATGCGTTCCTCCATGGTGGATGTGATCCATGAAGATTACATCACGGCAACCAGGGCAAGGGGCATCTCCCGCCAGGTCACCAATATGAAATACGCTCTGCGGAACGCCATGCTGCCCATCGTCACGAACGTCGGCTTCGCCTTCGGAAAACTCTTTGCGGGATCCATCGTTGTGGAAAACATTTTCAACTGGCCGGGCATGGGAAATCTCATGGTACAGGCTATCAATTCCAGAGACTATCAGCTGGTGCAGTCGATCCTTCTGATCTCCTCCATCATGCTGGTTTTCGGGAACCTGCTGGCGGACCTTCTTTATACTGTTGTTGACCCGCGCATTTCACTGAACTGACAGGGAAAGAGAGGAAACTGACTTATGAAATTAAGCACAGTTCTCAGAAGAATGAGAAAAAGCAAACTCTTTATGATCGGGTTCATTCATCTGGTCATCATCTTTCTGATCTGCGGGACTTCACAGTACTGGGTGGCCTGGGATCCGGAGCAGGCGGTGCTCCGCTCCCGTCTGGCGCCGCCGGACTGGTTCGCGAACGGGCTGAAGGGACATCCGCTGGGCTGCGACGCCCTGGGGCGCGATATTCTGACAAGACTCCTTGAGGGCGGCTGGGTCTCCCTGAAAATCACTGTTCTTGTCACTGTCATCAGTATGATCATGGGTGCCTTTGTGGGCCTTGTCTGCGGCTACTACGGCGGCAAGGCGGATATGGTGATCATGCGCGGCTGCGATATCCTGCAGGCGATTCCTCAGCTCATGCTGGCAATCTGCGTGGTGGCGGTCATGGGGACCAGCATGTTCAATCTGTTCTTTACCCTGAGCGTCACCGGATGGATCGGGACCGCCCGTCTTGTGCGGGCCACGGTCCTGGGCATGAAAAACAAGGAATTCATTTCCGCATCCCGGGTGCTTGGCGCCGGCGGAAAGCGTATCCTCTGGAAGGAACTCTTTCCCAACACCCTGACGCCGCTTCTCATCTCGGCTTCCGGCCACTTCGGCGGGACTATCCTGCTGGAGACCTCCCTCAGCTATCTCGGCATGGGGGTGCCGGTGCCCACTCCTTCCTGGGGAAATCTGATCTCTGACGGCCGCGACTATATCACATCCGCGCCGTGGGTGGTGATCGCCCCGGGTCTCGCCCTGATGATTACGATCCTCGCTTTCAATTTTATGGGCGACGGCATCCGCGATGTATTTGATCCGAAGAACACAAACTAAGCAGCGGAGGTAGTACGTTATGTCTGAATTACATCAAAATACAGACCGCGCGGAAGAACTCCTCCGCATCGAAGACCTGTATGTGGAATATGTCTCCGGCGGCGCTGTTTCAAAAGCGGTCAACGGTCTGAATCTTACCCTGAACAAAGGCGAGGCCCTGGGACTTGTAGGGGAATCCGGAGCCGGAAAGACTACCACGGCTCTCTCCATCCTGCAGCTTCTCCCGGAGCGCGTGGGCTTCATCCGAAAGGGCGACATCCTGTTCCACGGTGAATCCATGATGAAGAAGAAAGAGAAAGAACTGGACGATATCCGGGGAAAAAAGATCGGAATGGTATTCGCGAACCCCCTGACTTCCTTAAATCCGGTGTTCACGGTGGGTCACCAGATCGCCATGGGCTTAAAGAAGCACAACAGGCTGACCGACAAACAGGCGGAGGAGGAAGCGGCGAAACTTCTGGAGATGGTAGGCATTCCCAGATACCGCCTGAACGATTATCCGCACCAGTTTTCCGGCGGCATGCGGCAGCGTGTCGGCATTGCGGCGGCGCTGTCCTGCAATCCGGAACTCCTGATCGCGGACGAACCGACCACAGCACTGGACGTGACGATCCAGGCCCAGATCCTCGAGATCATGAAGGAACTGGAACAGAAGTACAATATGGCTCTGATCATGATCACCCACAACCTGGGAATCGTTGCAGAGCTTTGTCAGAAGGTCGCCATCATGTACGCAGGGGAGATCGTGGAATACGGTACAGTGCAGGAGGTCTTTGAGCATCCGGCCCACTGGTATACTTACGGCATGCTGCATGCCATCCCGAAACTCACAGGTCCCCGGGAACCGCTGGAGCCCATCCCCGGAACTGTGGCAAACTCCCAGATGCTGCCGGAGGGCTGCAAGTTCCATACCAGGTGCCGGCACTGTACGGCAAAGTGTGAAAAGGAGATCCCGAAGCTGGTAAAGATCAGCGAGAACCATTACGCCGCGTGCTGGAACGCGGGAACGGATCCGGGATCCGGACCGGAAAAGGAGGTGTGATCATGGCAGAACCCCTGGTAAGCGTAAGAGACCTGAAGGTCCACTTCGACGTGCCCGGGAAGGGGAAACTCCACGCGGTAGACGGAGTCTCCTTTGACATTATGCCGAACGAGACCATCGGCCTGGTGGGAGAATCCGGCTGCGGCAAGAGCACCGTCGGAAACGCCCTGATCCGCCTGGTGAAGGCAACGGGAGGCGAGGTGTTCTTCCAGGGACAGGAGATCCTGCACCTGAACCAGAAGGAGATGAACGAGATCCGGAAGAAGATGCAGATCATCTTCCAGGACCCTTACTCTTCCCTGAATCCGAGAGAGACGGTCAGCGCGATCCTGGCGGATCCCTATCAGATCCACAAACTGGCGAAGGGCGCGGAGCTGAAGGCAAAAGTAAAGGAAATGGCAAACGCGGTCGGACTTGAGGACTATATCCTGGACAAGTTCCCTCACGAGCTGGACGGCGGAAAGAGGCAGATGACCGGCATCGCCCGGGCCCTGGCACTGCAGCCGAAATTCATCATCTGCGATGAGCCGGTGTCCGCGCTGGATGTTTCCGTGCAGGCCACCATCATCAACCTCCTGATCGAGATGCAGAAGAAGATGGGGCTGTCCTATCTGTTTATCTCCCATGACTTAAGCGTGGTGCGGCATATTTCCAACCGGATCGCAGTCATGTATCTTGGACAGATCATAGAGTTTGCGGAGACGGATGAAATCTTTTCCAACTGCATGCATCCCTACACCATTGCGCTCCTGTCCGCGGTGCCGAAGGTGGATTTTCACGATAAGACAAAGCGGATCGTCCTGGAGGGCGATGTGCCGAGTCCCATCGACCCGGAGCCGGGCTGCCGGTTCGCGCCCCGCTGCCCCATGGCGCAGGAATGCTGCCGGAAGGAGAACCCGGAGCTTAAGGAGATTGTTCCGGGACACAAGGTCGCCTGCCACTTCTGCCGGGAGGCACGGCAGAGGATGCTGGGGTGAGAAACAGAATCGAGGAGAAATATATGAAACCGAAATTTGAGCACGAGACAAAGAGCCATGTCTGGAAAGACGCGGTGATCCCGCTGGGAGAGCCCTGCAGGCACAACCGGTGGCTCAGGCGTTTTCATTTCCGGGAGAACATCTGGAGCTTTTTTGAGCGGAGCTTTGACGGTCACGGCGACCCGTGGATGCACCTGATCGTGGGGCCGGAGAAGGCGCTTCTGATCGACAACGGCTTCGGGATCGGGGACCTGAGATCCGAAGTGGAGGAGATCATCGGAGATAAGCCGCTTTATGTGACCAACACGCATCCGTCCATCGACCACTCCAGAGGGAACTCCCAGTTTGACCGGGTCCATGTGTTTGAATATATGGTACCCTATCTGGAAAAGGACAGTCCGGACATGTGGGATAAGCTCTATGACCCGGAGACAGGGAAGGGCATCTGGCAGCCCTTTGACAGGTCGGAGATCGTGCCGTTCCGGAAATATCAGATCGTCGGCGTGCCGAACAACTATGTTTTTGACCTGGGAAACGGACATGAAGTGGAAATGATCCATCTTCCCGGGCATCACGCGGCCCACTGCGTTTTTCTGGACAAAAAGGACCGGGTCCTGTTTGGCGGAGACAGCCTTCTTTTTATCTGCGCCATCGACCGCGGAAACAATACGGGCATGCCCTATGACGAGTACGGTACAGTAGAAGGAATCAAAAATGAGCTCGGGAAACTTGTGAAGCGGCTGGATGAGTTCGACTCTGTCTTCATGAGCCACATGATCCTGGGCGAGGACAAGCAGATCGTGCGGGATCTCTATCAGGCCTGCTGCGATGTGGTATCGGATCCGGACTGCAACCAGTGGGAGCGGCAGCTTCCGGACGGAACAGTGATGCGTACCAGGTCTTATGGAACTATGGCTGTGGAATATGTGCCGGAGCGGGTCTACAAGAGTCAGATCACCCACGGGAAACCCACCTTCCAGCATGAGTGGCAGAGCATGGAGTGGGGAAAGGCCATTATCCCGCTGGCAAAACAGTATCCCTGCCACCCTTACGCCCAGGTCTATCAGTTCCGGGAAGGAATATGGAGCATCCGGATCCGCACGGTGTGGTCCACCATTATCCTGGGCCCGGAAAAGGCCATGCTGATAGACACCGGCTACGGTGTCGGGGACATGAAGGCCCTGGTGCGTGAGCTGATCGGGGATGACAGGGAACTGATCGTGGTGAACACCCACACCCACGGCGACCACACTCTTGGAAACGTACAGTTTGGCAAGGTGTACATGCATAAGTACGCTGTCCCGACCATGCGGAAGTTCCAGGAGGAGAAGGATGAGCGGAAATGGCGTTACTACAATGAGCCGGTGAAGGCCCTGCAGCGCTTCATGAAGAACAACGGCGCTTTTGAAGAGAAGGATATGCAGCCCTTTGTCCCGTACGAAATGGTTGGATGCGAGAACCATACCACCTGGGATCTGGGAGGCGGACATGAGATCGAGCTGATCTATCTTCCGGGCCATGACTATGCGGGATGTGTATTTCTGGATAAGAAAAACCGGATCCTGTTCGGCGGGGATTCCCTCCTCTACGTGGCAGGCATGGGCGGGAACCCGCAGACGGAGGACGGCCGGCCGCCGAAGGCTCCTTACAGCGAGTACGCCTGTGTGGAAGCTTTTCACAATGAACTCGGGGAACTGGTAAAACGCATGGATGAGTTCGACTGTATCTTCATGGGCCACATGGTACAGGGGGCGGACAAGCGCCTGGTCACCGATATGTATGAGTGCACGAAGAGGATCATGGCTGATCCGAAGGCAAACCTGTATGTCAATGTGCGGAAGAACTGCCTGAACCGGGTGGTGGCATACGGACAGGGCGCAGTGGAATACTGTGACAGCCGGGTGTATCTGGATCCGGAGCGGATGGCCTGAGAATTTGAAAGGACGGAAAAGGAAATAAATGGAAATGACAGGGATCACGCAGGGATATGTGGATACGAAGGAGAACTGGAGCTCTCCGGCGGACCTGGGAGAGGGCGCTGTCGACTTCTCGGCGAAGCACAGCGTCCTGATACGGCACTTCGACGGCAGCCTTATGCCCATGGATGAGCCCTGGTACGAGGCAGTCCCGGTGCGGGAGGGCGTCTGGAAGGTGCTGGGTGACGGGGACTATGTATATCTGATCGAGGGTGGAAATGAGGCACTGGCGATCGACACCGGCTACGGCGCGGGCAATGTCCGCACCTTCCTGCAGACCCTCACAAAACTACCGGTCCGGCGGGCGGCCAACAGCCACGACCACTTTGACCACACCGCAAACAACCAGTACTTTGAAGAGGTCTTTATGTCCGCGCCCGGCGCGGAGCTCTGTTCCATTCCTTTTCCCAGCTTCGACGAGGTGGCCTTTGACCGGAGCTACCCGAAACACATTGTCGGAGACGGGGATGTCATTGATCTCGGAGGAGGCGTGGACCTGGAAGTGTTCTATATCCCGGATCACGCAATTTCAAGTCTCGCTTATCTGGACCGGACCCACAGGATCCTTTTCACGGGAGATGAGGTCATGCCTTTTGAGTCCGGGAAAAAACGCCGCATACGCAGTTCTGTCCGGAACCTGTATGAGAATATGCGGAAGCTCATGACGCATTATGATGAGTTTGACCTGCTTTGTTCCGGAGGAGGCGGAATTCTGGAAAAGCACTGGATCCGGGACATTCTGGAGTGCTGCGGGCATATCCTGGAGCACCCGGAGACCGCAGGGGCGCCGCTTTCCGGCCCGCTTCCCGCGCCGCCCTCTCAAAAGGAATATGACACGGAAGGGCGATGGATCGTGAACCGGAAGAACGGAAGGCCGGGTGACGTAAAGAATAAGAACGGCGAGTGGGAATACCAGAGGGCGGTGTACTGCCACGGCATGGCGCTGGTTTATGATGTGCGGCGCGTGGAAGAATGGGACGGAAGGATCTGAAGACAGGATTCAAGTCCCGCAAGCGGGACTTGAGCGTGCCCATTACAAAAAAACGAGACAGGAACTCCTGTCTCGTTTTTTCGTCGAAACGCTTCAGTGCAGCACGACTGCCGCGTCCTCTGCTTCTGTCACATCTCCGATCTCCGAGGCCGAGGGAATGGAATCCCGGAGCTCTTTCAGGAGCGCCGGGGCGGAAACCTCAGGCACGGCGATCAGAAGGCCGCCGCTGGTCTGGGGGTCGTAGAGGATGTCCTGCATGGCCCGGGAGACCTGTCCCGCGACTATCACGCCCGGCTCCGCGTACTGGCGGTTCCGGTAGGCACCCGCAGGAATGAGTCCCATTTCCGCAAACTCATAGGCTTCTTTGTGATAGGGGACTGCGGTGGTGTCAATGTGCAGGGTGCAGCTGCTGCCGGAGGCCATTTCGTATCCGTGGCCCAGCAGCGCGAAACCAGTGACGTCCGTACAGCTGTGCACGGGGTACTTCACCATGATGTCCCTTGCCGTCCTGTTCAAGGTGGCCATCTGGTCATAGATCCTCTTTTCCAGCGCCTTGTCCTCCAGAAGCCCTGCTTTCAGAGTGGTGGTGAGGATGCCGATCCCGAGGGGTTTTGTGAGGAGCAGCACATCCCCGGGCATGGCGCCGCAGTTTTTCAGGACCTTGTCCGGGCGAACAAAGCCGGAGACCGCGAGACCGTAGATCGGTTCCGCCCCGCTGATGGTATGCCCGCCCGTGATGATGGTATCTGCCCGGTAGGCTGTGTCATAGCCGCCCCGCAGGATCTCCTGGACGGTCTCTTTGTCCATCCGGTCCGTGATGCACATCAGGTTCAGCGCGAGGCGCGGCTCCCCGCCCATGGCGTAGACATCGGACAGGGCGTTCGTCGCGGCGATGACACCGAACAGGAAGGGGTCGTCGACGATCGGCGGGAAAAAGTCCGTAGTCTGTACAAGGGCCGTCTCTTCGTTGATCACATAAACGCTGGCGTCATCGCTCTTGTCATAACCGACGATGAGTCTCGGATCGGAATGCGTACGGAATCCTTCCAGCAGCCTGCTCAGGGTCCCGGCCCCGACTTTGGCGCCGCAGCCGGCGCAGCTGGCGAGTTTTGTGAGCTTTACTTCGTTTTCCATAATGATTCCCTCTTTTTGCAGAAGGCGCGGCCCCTCCGAAAGGAGAGACCGCGCTGTTTGCCTATTCTTCCGCTTTCCAGTACGGCCGGAAGCTTCCGTCCGGCAGCACTTCCACCAACTGCTCCGCGTCCTCCGGCGGAGCGCTTCCAGGAAATTGTATCTCACTCTCAAAACGCACGCAAGTGCCGCAGCTGGAACTCAGTGTCCGCGGTACCGGCATAAGCCTCGCAGAGATCCCGGCGGCATCGCAGCTTTTTTTAAAGCTGACAGCTCCGAAGTGAGAATAAAAAGTGGCAATGCGGATCACAGGGACTCCCTTCTATTTCGACAGGGAGAGCGTATACTCTCCGCCGTCTTCGCGGACGGAAACCCGGTAGCCCTGGTGCTCCGCAAAACGGGTCACGTTTTCTCTGGAAGCTGGATTGTCTACGATGATTTCATAGGAACTGTCTCCGGAAGCAAGGGCCTTGCGGGTCAGGATGACAGGTTCCGGACAGGAAAGTCCTCTGGCGTCGATCGTTTTCATAAGTCTGATCCTCCTGTTGTTTTTTGAATGTAAGAATACTTTCGCAGTCAGGCGCACTCCCGGTTCAGGATTCTTTCCGGAAGGTGTTCGTGAAGGCAATGCAGAGGACCACGATCAGCCCGATTACAACGGCGATCTGTCCGTTGGCTGTGGGTCCCTTCCCGCTGGAAGCAAGGCCGAAGTTGTGGCAGAAAGCTGCGCCTGTCAGGAGGCCCAGAACGGCGACTGCGCTGTCAGTGTTGCCCTCGCCTGAAAGTATCAGCTGGCGGAGCGGACAGCCGCCGAGAAGCACGCATCCGAATCCTGCAAGCAGCATGCCGAGAGCATTCCAGAGGGCGTCCGTGTGCGCCACCGGCTGTTCTGCGGCAGCAAGCTTAAAGTACACACCGGAAGTCGCGGCAGTAAAGACCAGGTTCATGGCCAGGGCACTGACGAGGATCGCCGCGAAGCCGAGGATCAGCTTCTTTTCCCGGAAAAGCACCAGATCGCGGATGCCGCCCACCATGCAGAGGCGGGTGCGCTGGGCAAGGATACCGACGACAACGCCTGCCGCCAGACTTATGATCACCGCAGCGTGCATGGCTCCGGGGCCTGCTCCTTCGGGTGAGAACTGAAGAAGGCCCGGCGCCGCGGTCAGAAGCAGCAGAAAAACAAGCTGGATCGCCGGAAGAACCAGCCCCTCAGACTGGGGAAGGCGATAGCTCCGTTTCAGGGAATAGCCTCTGCCCAGGAACCAGACGCCGCAGAGAATACCGGCTGCAAAGCCCAGTAATCCGAAGACCGCGTTCAGGTCCCCTCCGGCCAGCCTGAGGATCATGCGGAAGGGACAGCCAAGGAACATCAGGCAGCCCACCATGACAAAGAAGCCAAGAATGAAGCGGGTCATGGGAGCGCTTCCGCCCCTTGGCGAGAATTCCCGGTTTATGAGCGCGATGCCGAAGCTTCCCAATACGATCCCGATAATCTCCGGACGAATATACTGGACCGCTTCCGCCCGATGCAGGCCGAGACCTCCGGCTGTGTCGCGGATGAAGCAGGCAATGCAGAAGCCCATGTTTTTCGGGTTGCCGAAAAGGACCAGGGATGCGGCAATGATCCCGATCAGGATCCCTGCAATAACGATATTTCTTTGTTCATTTTTCATTTCATTCTATCCCCCTGAGATGATGATTATTGCTAACAATGTCAGCTTTATAATAGCACCGTATAGAACACTCCGTCTAATTGTATTTATTGATTTGATTTTGGGATTTATAAGATGGTATTATAAGTGCAGAAAAAGCATGAAGGGGATAATGAGAGGTCATGAAAAACCAGATCTATCTGGACAACGGAAGCACAAGCTTCCCGAAGCCTCCCGGTGTGGCGGAGGCCGTTTATCAGTTTATGACGGAGCAGGGCAGCAACATTAACCGGGGTTCCTACGGAAAAGCATACACCGCTGAAGAAATGGTGTATGAAACCAGATGTCTGATATCTGAGCTTTTTCACGGGGAAGGCCCGAAACAGGTGGTTTTTACAAAAAACGTGACAGAGAGCCTGAACGTGGTTCTGAAGGGATTCCTCAGGCCGGGAGACCACGTGCTCACAAGCTCCATGGAACATAACGCGGTCATGCGGCCGCTCCGTCAGCTCGCCCGGCAGGGAACGGAGTTTACACGGGTTCCCTGCACAGAAACAGGCGAACTGAAGACAGAGTTTCTGGAGCAGTGCATTCAGCCGAACACAAGGGCACTGGTGATGACACATGCCAGCAATGTCTGCGGAACTGTCCTTCCCCTGGAAGAAGCAGGCCGCTTCTGCCGGCAGCACGGACTCCTGTTCATAGCGGATACTGCCCAGACTGCCGGAGTGCTTCCCGTCGATATGCAGCGCATGCAGATCGACGCGCTGTGCTTTACCGGGCATAAAGGTCTTCTTGGCCCCCAGGGCACCGGCGGGATCGTATTCCGGAAGGGAGTGGAGCGGATGCTGGAGCCGCTGATTTCCGGAGGGACGGGCAGCATCAGCCACACGGAAGAGGTGCCGGGGTTCCTGCCGGACCGGTTTGAAGCAGGGACCATGAACCTTCCGGGGATCGCCGGCCTCCGGGCCGCCCTTCTCTGGCTGAAGAAACGAGGTGTGGAAACAAACCGGCTCCATGAAGGGATGCTGACGGAAAAGTTCCTTGAGGGCCTGAAGCCGCTGGAGGAGGACGGCCTGATAAAAACTGCCGGACTGAAACAAGGGGAGGGAGACCGCACGGCGGTCGTATCAGTGCAGACGCTGAAAATGGACCCGGCGGAGGCTGCGTTCCAGCTGGAGGACAGGTTCGGGATCATGACGCGGGTCGGGCTTCACTGCGCGCCTTCCGCCCATCAGACGCTGGGAACATTCCCGGCCGGGACCATCCGGTTCTCCTTCGGGTGGGCCAGTACGGCAGAGGAAACGGAAGAAGCCCTGTCTGCACTGGGAGAGATCTGCCGCGGAAACTGCGGGAAAGGATACAGATATGGAGTTTAAGCACCTGATGGCATTTGCCGCGGTCGTAAGAAGAAACAGCTTCAGCAGGGCAGCGGAGGATCTTTTCCTCTCCCAGCCCACGGTCAGCATGCACATCCGGCAGCTGGAGGAAGAGCTGAACAGCGTACTGCTGGTCAGGACCACCAAAAGCCTCGAGATCACACCGAAGGGGCGGGAAGTGTACGAATACGCAGTCAGTATCCTGTCTCTCAGGGACAAGCTGACAAAGAACTGCACCCAGAGCGGGGAGGGCGTCATCACCATCGGGTCATCTACGGTTCCGTCGGCATATCTTCTGCCGGAGGTGCTGGCCGCCTACAGCCGGATGAACCAAAGTGTCCGGTTCACCGTGGACCAGGGGGACAGCCGCGCCATTCTGGAAAAGCTGAAGGACGGCCTCTATGACCTCGGCATCATCGGTATGGATCCTGAGGACGAACAGCTGACAGCAGTCCCGTTTTACAGGGATACCATTGTGATCACCACACCGTATGAACCGAGGTTTTTGAAGATGAAGGAAAAGGAAGCGGTTCCGCTGGAGGAACTCCTGAAGGAGCCGGTGATCCTGCGGGAAGAAGGAAGCGCCAGCAAATACGCTGTGGACCTTTTCCTGAAGCAGGCCGGCGTCTCCGAAGCATCCCTGAACGTGACGGCCAGGATCAATGATCCGGAAGCCATCAAGAACATGGTAGCGAAGGGCATAGGTACCGCCATTATGTCGGACCGGGCCGCGGCCAACTATGAAAAACAGAAGCTTCTTCTTTGTTTTCCGTTTCCCGGGGAGGGGTGTCACAGATATTTCTATCTCCTGCAGCGGAAGGATGGTCTCATGACGGAAAGAGTACAGAATTTTGCGGGATTCCTGGTGGACTATTTCAAGGCCTGAATGTAAGCAGAATAATAGTATTAAAGGAAAGGCGCGGACCGGAAGGGGCCGCGCCTTTTCTGCGGGAAGAGAAAAATAACAGACAGGGTATTGCATTAACTAACAATGTTTGCTAAAATACAGTAAGATATCAAAAAGATATGAATTTTATGATTTACGAAAGTATCAATCAGAGAGGAAAAGGATATTCGGAAAAACCGGAAGACCGGAGAAGTCCGGCGGGATGAGGAAAGGAGCAGAAACATGAGCAGAAAAGCATTTGTGACCGGCGGCAGCAGGGGGATCGGCAAGGGAATCGTACTGGCACTGGCAAAGGAAGGATATGATGTGGCCTTTACCTACGCTTCCAAAAAGGAAGCCGCGGAAGCGGTGGTGAAGAAAATAGAGGAAGAGTTCGGGCAGAAGGCTTACTGTTTTCAGGCCTGCCTGGATCAGAAGGACGCGGCAAATGAAGCCTTCCGCCAGGCCATAGAATGCCTCGGCGGGCTGGATGTCCTGGTCAACAATGCCGGGCTTACGATCTGCGACCCGATCCAGAATGTGTCGGAAGAAAACCTGGATCACCTGCTGACACTGGACTTCCGCAGCTTCGTCATTATGATGCGGAACGCCGCCCGCTACATGATCGACCATAAGATCAAAGGAAGCATCATCAACATCACTTCTTCCAGGGGCGAGCGCGCCTATCCGGAGTGCGGCATCTACTGCGGACTGAAGGCGGGACTGAACCACGCGATCAAGGCATTTGCCCTGGATGTCGCGGCCTACGGGATCCGCATCAACAATGTGGCCCCGGGAGCGACCCGCGTCCGCACCAAGGACGAGATCCGGGAACAGACAAAGGGCACTTCCGCCGACTATTTCTGGAAGCCGGAATATGAAGGAAACACCAATGAAGTGCAGTCTGACTTCTGGGATGAACTGGGCCCGGCGATCCCGCTGATGCGGGCAGGCACACCGGAGGATATTGCCAATGCGGTCTGCTTCCTGAGCTCCGAAAAGGCATCCTACATCACGGGCATCACGCTCCGCGTGGACGGCGGACTGATCCTTCCCGGCATGCCGGAAGGTTTCGCGGGACAGGGCGGCGTCGCCTCCGGATGGGGGAGACCTGCCGTGGAGGAGTGAGGCGGCAGAGACAGAAAGATCAGGAGGAGACAACATGATATATGAATTCTTCAGCGGCTCCTGGGCAGCGGCTGACCAGGAGGGGATCGTAAAATTCCGGATGGACACGGACAGAGAGACCATCGAAAAGGAGTACGCCTTTACGGGGATCCTCCGGCCCTCCTATCTGGCTTTCAACCCGGATAAGACGATCCTGTATACAGTGCAGGAGGAGACGCCGGAGGGAAAAGTCCATGCCCTGAAGCTGGAACAGGACGGCCTGGTCCCACTGAAAGACCTTTCGACGAAGGGAGCGGATCCCTGCCATGTCAGCATGGACCTTAACTGCAGGCTGATGTTCGCGGACAATTATACTTCCGGCAGCATTGCGGTGTACCGCATGGGAAAAGACGGACTGCCGGCAGAAATGTGTGATTTTGTGCAGCACCGCTTTGAACAGACGCCCCGGCAGGAGGCCGGAGTCAACCAAACACGCCAGGAAGGCCCTCACTGCCATTACACCAAGGAGCATAACGGACAGGCCTTTGTGGCGGACCTCGGCATGGACCGGGTGTTTATCTATGACATCGATTTTAAGAACGGAAAGTTCACCGATACCGGAAAAAGAATCTCCTTCCCGGCCGGCTGCGGGCCGCGGCACATCGAGTTCCACCGGACTGATCCGGACATCATCTACGTGATCTGCGAGCTCGCCTCCAGGATCATGGTATTCCGGAGAGATGAGGAGGCTGCGGACGGAAGCGGCTATGTCCTGAAGCAGGACATTTCCACGCTGCCGGAGGATTTCCGGGGTGAGAACATCGCCGCGGCCGTCAAGATGCAGAACAGGCTGCTGTTCGCGACGAACCGCGGGCACGACAGCATTGCCCTCTATCATGTGGAGGACGACGGCTGCCTTACTCTGAAGCAGATCGTAAAGACCGGCGGCAGGACCCCCAGGGATTTCACCATGTTCGGCGATTTCTGTGTCATTGCGGACCAGGATTCGGATTCCATTGACGTTCTGAAGGTGGACTGGGAGACAGAGACCATGACGCCCACAAAGATGAGGGCGGAGACCCCGAAGCCCACCTGCATCAGAAAGTACTGACAGACAAGGACCCGGATATCAACGGGCGGTTTACAGAGGAGAAGTCTATGATTACGATAAAGAGCGCATCCCTCCGCGTGGAGATTGCGGAGCCGGGCGAACACCCGAATGACACATTCCGTTTTGCGCGGGCGGGCTTCATTACAGATGTGGTGATGAACAACGAGATCCATTTCCTGGCAAACGAGCCGAAGAACCTGGTCCATCCTTCCAGCGGCGGCCGGGGCCTCTGCTGCGAATACAACGAGGATTTCAGCGGAGAAGCCTCCGTCGGGGAGTATTTCCCGAAGTTCGGTATCGGCCTCATCCGGAAGGAGGATGAGGGTAAGTATATTTTCCATAAGAAATATAAAGACCTGCAGCCCTATCCTGTCAGCTTCACCGCGGATGAGACCAGGGCCGAGTTCCTGACAGAAGCGGTTCCCTGTCTCGGATATGCTGTGAAAGAGCAGCGGAAGATCTCCGTATCCGGCAATACCCTTACCGTGGAAGTCAGGCTTCAAAATGTCGGGGAGAAAGCGTTCTCCACCAGGGAGTACTGCCACAACTTCTTTTCCATCGACGGCATGGCGGTCTCCGCAGACTATTATCTGGAGCTCCCGAACCTGAAGGAACTGGGCGTCCGGGATATCCCGAACCTCTATCCGAATCCCTGCAATTTCCACGCGGACGGAAGCGGCATTGAACTTCTGCGGGATGAAAGGGCGACCTCCCTGGCAAAGCTGCCCATTGACGGCATGGACGAACGCCTTCCGTTTTGCTGGAAACTGTCCCACAAAGGGGCGAAAGCTTTCGTGGAAGGGGAGGACCATATCCGAGTCTCCGGCGTGACGCTCTGGGAAGTGGACCACATCTTCTCGCCGGAGATCTTCCAGACCCTTACCCTGAAGCCCGGAGAGACGGCGGAGTGGAAGAGAGTTCTCCGCTTTGTGTCGGAGGCATGAGAAAGACATGAGGAGACAGAGAACATGAATGAGAGAAGAAGCAGCATGAAGCAGGAGCTTCTTGCGGAGATGGAGCGGGTGCTGGCCTTCTGGAAAGAAAACGCGATTACGCCGGAAGGGGAGTTCCTGACACTGGGGTGCGACAACCGGCCCCTTGAAGACGGAAGGAAATCCGCGGTGCTGATGTCCAGGATGGTATGGGCGTATTCCGCCGCCTTCAACCTGACGGGGAAGCAGGACTATCTCCGGACAGCGGGGCAGGCCTTTGAGTATCTCCTTACGCATTTTGCGGACAAAACCTACGGCGGCGTCTACGAGTGCCTGGACAGGGACGGGAAGCCGTCGGACCGCCGGAAGGTCATCTATACCCAGAGCTATGCGGTATATGCAGCATCAGAGTACGCGAGAGCCTCCGGGAAAACAGAAGCACGTGAATTCTCCAGGGCTGTCTTCAACAAAATAGAGGTCTATGCCTTCGACAGTCTCCTGGGCGGCTACCGCGCCGAGCTGACGGAAAAATGGAGAGCTCCTGCGGAGCCGCAGGATTTTCTGATGGACACCCATCTGCATCTTATGGAGGCATACACGGCCTTCAGCCGGGTGTGGAAGGAGATCAGGCTGAAACGCCGCCTGGAGGCTGTGGTGCGGATCCTTCTGGACCGTTTTCTCCGGGAGAACGGGGCTCTGTACCAGTCTCTCGGACCGGACTGGAGCGAGACAGAAGATCTTTCCGACCGCTTCGGGGACGAGTCAGAGTGTACCTGGATGATGGAGGAAGCCGCGGCGCAGGTCGGGAAGCCCTCTCTGCTGGCTGAGGTCCGGGAAGCCCAGATGCGGATGATGCGGAACCTGTGCAGCCGGGGATATGACGGCGAGCACGGCGGCGTCTATGACCGGCTGAACTCCGACGGCAGCATGTCGGCGGTGAAGCTCTGGTGGGAAGAGTCAGAGGCGGTGACGGCGCTCCTGTATGTTTACAGGCTGACCGGGGAACCGGAGTACTTCGGGAAAGCGGCACAGACCTGGGACTTTATCCGCGCGCATTTTATTGATCCTGAGAGCGAGTGGCGCTGGGAGACGGAAGCAGACGGGACTCCTGTCCCGGTCACCGATCCGTCGGATCCGTTGAAGTGCCCTTATCACACGACAAGGATCACATACCTGTCCGTGCCGGTACTGGAAACGGTTTCATAAACAGGGAGGCCGCATCCCGGATAAAACCGGCGTTATCAGAGGAGGAAAATCAGAAATGACAGTATTTTACTTCACCGCCACCGGGAATTCTCTTTATGTCGCAAAACAGCTTTCACCGGAGCCCTTAAGCATTCCCCAGCTCCTGAAAAAAGGGCCGGAGGAGCTCCTGTTCCGGGATGACGCCATTGGCATCGTCTATCCGAACTTCGGAGGCAGCCAGCCGCCCCTGGTGAAAGAATTTCTGAACAAGGCACAGTTTGAGACAGGTTACTTTTTCATGATCGCCACTTACGGCTTCCGCGCCGGCGCCAGCGCAGACAGCGCAAATGACATCTGCGCTTCGGCCGGCATTCCCCTCAGCTTTTTCCGCGCTGTCTTTATGGTGGATAATTACCTGCCGAACTTTGACATCGAAAAGGAACTTCAGATGGACAAGAAAGTCGGAGAACAGATCGCTGCCCTGAAGGCTGATATCGCGGCACGGAAAAAAGAGGTCATCCTGTCCACACAGGAGGAGATCGAGGCGAGGCAGAAGCATCTGGCCGAGCGGAGGGCGAAGCAGGCAGCGGAGCGGGGCGGAAAGCCCGCCCCGGATCTGTCCCGCGGAAAAATGTTCCTGATCACGGATGCCTGCGTGGGCTGCGGAACCTGCACGAAGGTATGTCCAAGAGGGGATTTCGAGATCCGGAACGGAAGATCGTTCCATAACGGCGGCTTCTGTGATAACTGTCTTGCCTGTGTACACAACTGCCCGGTCAATGCGTTCCGGCTGGCGGTGCCGGAGAAGAATCCGGAAGCCCGCTACAGAAACCCGGAGATCTCACTGAAGGAGATCATAATGTCTAATTTGCAGTGATATACTGTGAGTGTAATCCTTTGGGAGGGACGGGACATGGAAAAAGATATCCGGGAACTGTATCTGGAAAATGAGGAGACAGGTCTCAACGACGGGGAACTGGAGAAGGGAGTCGCTGAATATCTTACACAGTATCAGGGACTGAAGAAAGTGCTTGTGGTCCCGCCGGATTTCACTAGGTGTTTTTCCTACGCGGGAGAACTCACCAGGATGATCTACCGGCATCTTTCCGCCAGAGGCGTATTTGTGCAGGTCATGCCCGCCCTCGGCACCCATATGGAGATGGACGCGGCAGAAAAAAAGGCATTCTTCGCGGATGTGGTGCCGGAGGAAGCGATGCTGGTGCACCACTGGCAGACTGACACAATCCGTCTGGGCACGGTACCTGCGGAGTTTGTCTCTGAGATCAGCGGAGGCCTTTTCTCCCGGGAGATCGAGGTGGAGGTGAATCATCTCCTGTTTGACGGGGGGTTCGACCTGATCCTCTCCGTGGGACAGGTGGTCCCCCACGAAGTGGTGGGAATGTCCAATTATTCCAAAAACCTGTTCGTGGGTCTTGGCGGCCGGGGCATGATCAACCAAAGCCATATGCTGGGAGCGGTCTGCGGTCTGGAAAACGTGATCGGCGATGCCGACAGCCCGGTGCGCGCCCTGTACGACTATGCCCAGCGGAACTTCCTGGACCAAAAAGCGCCCGTGGCTTTTCTGCAGACGGTCACTGTACAGGACGGGGAACGGGTCATCGTAAAAGGATGCTATATGGGGGAAAGCCGGCGCCCCTATGAAAAGGCGGCAGCCTTAAGCCGGAAGCTGAACATCACCCACCTGGACAGACCGGTGAAGCGGGTGGTGGCATATATGGATCCGGCGGAATGCAAGAGCACCTGGATCAGCAACAAAGCGATCTACCGCACCTGCAGGATGATCGCGGACGGCGGGGAGCTCCTGGTGCTGGCCCCGGGCGCCGCCTCCTTCGGGGAGAATGAAGAGGCAGATGCCATGATCCGGAAATACGGCTACTGCGGAAGAGACAAGGTGCTGAAACTGTATGAAGAAGGCGCCTTCGGGAATCTTTCCATGGTGGCTGCCCACCTGATCCATGGCTCTTCCAACGGCAGATATATCATCCGATACGCCACGGATCCGGAGAAGCTTACGGAAGAGGAAGTGAGAAGCGTCGGTTACGAATGGACGGACTGCGTGGAAGCCATGAGGCAGTATGGTCCGGCAGTATCCCGGGAGGGCTGGAACACCGCGGCCGACGGAACAGAATATTATTTTGCAGGGAAACCCGCCGCCGGACTGTGGCAGCTGGGGTGAACAGTGATCCGATGCCGGAGCCCTTTGCCGCAGGAAAGAAAGTAATTTCTATTGACATAACTAACGGAATAAGTTATTATAAACGCGCCGATCATAAATAATATCATAGCTATGAAGCTATAGAATGACCGTATCGGCTGATTGGCGCGCGCAAACGGACCGCAGCGCCTCAATAAAAGAAACGGAGGCTGTCAATGAAAGGAAAAGGACTGAGCTTTGAAGTAATAGTTCACGCCGCGCTTCGTCTGGTAAATGAAAAGGGATACGGGAAATTTTCCGCGCGGGAGCTTGCTTCGGAGCTGCATGTAAAAGCCGCGTCCTTATATAACCACCTGGACAGTATGGACGATGTGAACATCGAGATCGGAAAACTGGCGGCGAAGACCCTGAACAGCCTGCTGCACGAGGCTGCGGAAAACAGGACCAGAGAAGAGGCGTTTACCAGTATCTGCCGCGCTTACCGGGATTTTGTCAAAAACAATCATCAGCTCTATCTGGCGATCCTGGACCTTCCTTCTCTGGACAAGGGGGACAAGGTCATGACGGAAACCGGCCGGGAGAGCGTGATCGCGTTCCGCAATGTGATCGACCGGTTTGATCTTCCGGAAGAGAACAAGGTGAACTACACCAGGTCCATCCGAAGCCTTCTGAATGGCTTCCTTCAGATGGAGATGGCGGGTTATTTCAGCAGCACCAAGGTGAAGATGGAAGACAGCTTCGATTTTATCATTGCCCAGCAGCTCCTGCTCCTTCAGGAAGCGGAAAAGGAGTACCGGAAGGATCAGAAAAGCAGGAAAAAAGGCGCGAAGCAGGAAAAGCAGAAAGATTGAAGAGATGCCGTTCGCGGATCAAAGGCGGAATTTTATTTGAAATAATAATTTACGCCTTGACAAGCGAACGGTGTTATTTTATAATTCAACTAACAACATTAGTTTAATGACGAATCTTTACGGAGAGGAGAAAAAGGAATGGCATTTGGACCGCTGACCGGTATGAAAGTCGTTGAGTACTGCGACTTTATTTCCGGACCGTACTGCACGAAAACACTGGCGGATCTCGGCGCGGAGGTGATAAAGGTCGAACGCCCCACCGGAGATACTGCAAGAAAGAGAGGCCCGTATCTCCACGACGAACCGAATCCGGAAACTTCAGGCCTCTTCCTCTACACCAATACCAATAAAAAGGGAGTGACCCTGAACCTTGAATCTCCCCGGGCCCGCGGGATATTCAAGGCGCTGGTGAAGGATGCGGATGTTCTGGTGGAGGATACGCTTCCCGGGGAACTGAAGGAGATGGGACTTGGATATGAGGACCTGAAGGAGCTGAACCCCGGCCTGATCATGGTTTCCATCACACCTTTCGGCCAGAACGGGCCGTACAGCAATTACAAGGCATACTACCTGAACACCTATCACGCCAGCGGCGCGGGCTATGTGCTTCCGGCGGCATCTCCCAACGCGGACCGTGAGCCCATCAAGGGCGGCGGCTATGTGGGAGAGTATGATATCGGCGTCCACACTTCCGTTGCTGTAGTCGGCGCCTACTACCACAAGATGAACACCGGCGAAGGACAGTACATCGACATCTCCAGGCAGGAGGCCATGATGGCGCTGGAGAGAATGAACATCGTCCGCTACTACATGATCGGCTCGAGTCCTTCCCGCGTCGGCGTGAACCGCGTCCGCGACACACTGGTGCAGTGCAAGGACGACGGGTATGTGATCTGCGTCCTGTATCCCCAGAAGCAGTGGGACGGCATTGTAAGAGCCCTGGGCAATCCGGAGTGGGCCATGAAAGCGCCGTTTGTGGAGCAGAAGGAAAGAGACGCGCATTTCGAAGAACTGAAGGTCCGCCTGAGGGAAGAAGCCCAGAAGTACAACACCATGGAGCTGTTCTTCCGGATCCAGAAGGAAGGCAGCGCCTGCGCCCCGATCTGTTCCGCGGAACAGGTCTACAACTCCCCGCAGACAAAGGCTAGACACTTCTTCAAAGCCATAACCCATCCGGTGGCGGGAAGCCTTGAGTACCCGGGCCAGCCTTACCGCTTCAGCGCGGAGGAGATGAAGTCGAAGGACGACCACGGCGCCCCGACCCTGGGACAGCACAACGAAGAGATCTATATCAATCGCCTCGGCTACACGAAGCAGGAAGTCGTGAAGCTCAGAGAAGCGGGAATCATCTAAGGAGGCGAAGAGATGGAAATGTTTAAAGACGCGTTAAAAGGGATCCGGATCGCTGATTTCAGCTGGGTATGGGCCGGGCCTTATGCGACCTCCCTCCTTTCCTATCTGGGGGCAGAGGTCATCAAGATCGAGAGCCGCGGCCGTGTGGACCAGACCAGGAAAGGTTCCATCATGAACGGCGACAGCTTCAACGGCTACGATTCCTCCCCGACCTTCAACAATGCGAACCTGAACAAGCAGTCCGTTGCCATCGACATCACGAAACCGGAAGGCGCCGAACTGGCAAGGAAACTGGTGGCAAAGTGCGACATCGTCGTCGCCAACATGCGTCCGGGAAAGATGGACAAGCTTGGCCTCGGCTACAAAGACCTGGTCAAGGTGAAGCCGGACATCATCATGATGGAGTCCTCCGGTTTCGGAAGCACCGGTCCCTACAAGGGCTTCGCGGGCTTCGCGCCGATCTTCGCTTCCTTCGGCGGCCTCGCTTACCTGACCGGTTATGAGGACGGCACACCGAACGTCATGTCCGGCGTGCAGGACATGAGAGCCGGAACCGCATCCGCCTTCATCCTGATCACAGCGCTGATCAACCGGAAGAAGACCGGAAAGGGAACCTACATCGACATCTCCTCTTCCGAGTGCCTCTCGGACCTGGTGGGACCGCAGCTCATGGACTACACCATGAACGGAAGATCCCCCTTCCGGTGCGGCAATCAGGACGATATTATGGCTCCCCACAACGTGTACCGCGCGAAGGGCGAGGACAGCTGGGTCAGCATCGCCGTCTCGGACGACGCGGAGTGGAAAGCCCTGAAGGGCGCCATGGGAGATCCGGAGTGGGCTGCGGATCCGAAGTACGACGATATGTTCGGACGCTGGCAGAACCGGGAGGAACTCGATCAGTACATGACCGAGTGGACGAAGCAGAGAAGTTCCTATGAGACGATGGAGCTGCTCCAGAAGGCCGGCGTGGCGGCGGTCCCCAGCTTCTGCGCGAAGGAGATCCTGGACGACCCGCACACGAAGGCGAGAGACCTGTTCCAGACCATCGACACCCCGGCGCTGGGACAGCAGGTGGTCATGCGTCCGGCGTGGAAGCTTTCCGAAACGCCCGCGAGGATCCGGAAGGCGGGACCGCTGCTCGGCGAGGACAACCATGATGTGTTCGAGAACCTGCTCGGCATGACGAAGGAAGAAGTGGACAGACTGGAAGAGGCGCAGATCGCCTGGTAAGAAAGGAGAAAAAATGGGAGCAAAATTTGACGGAAACTCCGATTGGGATAACCTGAACGACGTGGAATGGATGAAGCGCTTTGACGAAAAGGTCGCGGAATTCAATGAGGGAAGAGGAGAGGTGAAGTTTTCTCCGGCAGCCCACGAGATCATGACGGACGAGTACGACCGCGGCGTCAACTATAAATACGTTACCGAGGATACGATCCGCCATTTCGCCCTGGCCTGCGGCGACCCGAATCCCTTCTGGAGAGATCCTGGCTACATCGCGACCACCCGCTGGGGCACCTTTATCGCTCCGCCGCTGTATGAGACATCCATCGCTTTCGGATCCGCCTTCGGCGGAAGGCTCCGCGTCCCGGGCGTCGCGAGACTTGCCGGCGGTTCCAAGCACATCTACTACAAACCCATCCGTCCGGGCGACAGCTTTACGATCTATGACAAATATGAGGGATTCGTCGAGAAGGAAGTCCACGACAAGCCCTACAGAATGTTCATCGAGAGCGCCCCGAGATACTATGTGAACCAGAACAACGAAGTGGCCGCTGTTGAAGTCCACAGGAACATCTACATGGCGACTCCGCCCTCAAAGAGAGAAGGCGGAAAGAAGAAAGAAGCCAAGATGTACCAGAATAAGGTGAGAAAGCCCTATTCCCAGGACATCCTGGACCAGATCCACCAGTCCTATGACGACCAGCTGGCCGGCAAGTTCCGCCGCGGCAAGGAGATCCGTTACTGGGAGGACGTCCAGGTCGGCGAAGAACTGCCCACCATCCTCCGCGGACCGGTAGACGTGGCCGATGCCTGCGCCCGCACCATGGTCAGCTGCTACGCCTACGCCTATGCCATCAAGTGGGCCTGCATGAGAGAGCATCTGCAGCACCACCCGATCGACCCGGAGACCAATGAGTACATCCTCCGCCGCGACTGGCACTACACAGACCACGCCGCGAACCTCTTCGGATATCCCTACGCGAACTCCGCCGGCATCCAGAACGAAATGATGCTGGTCCAGATCGTCACTGACTGGATGGGCGATGACGGCTGGGTCGAGTCCGTGGACTCCCAGGACAGAAGGATGGTCTTCTTCGGCGACATGACCTACGTCAAGGGCAAGGTCGCGAAGAAGTGGGAAGAGGACGGCAAGCACCTTGTCCTGATCAATGTCTGGGGCGAGAACCAGGACGGCGTGCTCCACACCAAGTCCGATTATGTGGTAAGGCTTTGCTCCAAGGCGGAGTATGACAAGCCGCTCTGATTGATCTGTGATCGGGCAGGCCGGCAGTGATCTGCCGGCCTGTCTTTTTGAAAGTGTATCTGTGGTTCTGCCCGGCCTTCGTTTTGCCGGAACAGCTGGAAAGGAGACAATCATGGCATGTGAGATCTTAAAAGGCGTCCGGATCGCGGACTTCAGCTGGGTCTGGGCGGGACCTTACTGCGGAACGCTCCTGGCGATGCTCGGGGCGGAAGTCATCAAGATCGAGAGTAAGGGCCGCATCGACCAGACGCGGCAGGGCACGCTGATGGACGGCGACAATTTCCATGGCTATGACTATTCTCCGACTTTCAACAACGCGAACCTCGGGAAACAGAGCGTCACTATCAATGTGAAGACCCCGGAAGGTGTCCAGCTGGCGAAGGAGCTGGTCTCGAAGTGCGACGTGGTCCTTGCCAACATGCGTCCGGGCAAGATGAAGAAGCTGGGCCTGGGGTATGAAGACCTGAAGAAGGTGAAGGATGATATCATCATGATCGAGTCCACCGGCTTCGGCTCCACCGGACCTTACAGCCATTTTGCGGGCTACGCGCCGATCTTTGCTTCTTTCGGCGGCCTGGCGAACCTGACCGGATACACGGACGGGGAACCGAACGTCATGAGCGGCGTGCAGGACCTGAGGGTCAGCGTCGCGGCGGCCTTCATAATCATCACTGCTCTCATCAACCGGAAAAAGACCGGAAAAGGGACTTACATCGATGTCTCCTCATCGGAATGCCTTTCCAATCTGGTGGGCCCCCAGCTCATGGCTTACACCATGAACGGTTTCTCGCCGGTCCGGAGGGGAAACGCGGATTCTATCATGGCGCCGCACGGAGTCTATCCCTGTAAGGAGAAAGACAGCTGGATCAGCATCGCCGTGGGAAGTGACCTGGAGTGGGAGTCCTTTAAAAAGGTGATCGGAGATCCGGAGTGGACAAAGAATCCGGAATATCAGGATATGTGGGGCCGTTGGTATAACCGGAAGGCCATATCGCAGGAGGTGGAAAAGTGGACAAAGGATTACACTCCCTATGAGCTGATGCACATGTTCCAGGAAGCGGGCGTCGCCGCCATGCCTTCCATGAGCGCGGAAAATATCCTGACAGACCCGCACACGGAAGCAAGGGGCCTGTTCACCCGTATGGAACATCCAACCATGGGTGAATTTGTCACCATGCAGCCTGCCTGGCATTTTTCAAAGACCCCGGCGGAGATCACAAAGGCTTCACCGCTCCTGGGAGAAGATACGGAATGGGTCATGAAGGATATCCTCGGGAAAACGGAGGAGGAGATCCGGGCGCTTGAAGAAATCCGGGCAATATATTAAGCTGTTATTATTGGAGGCAGATAAGTGCTGGTGTGCTTCGCGGTCTTCAAAACCGTTGTGGGGGGTTAGAAGCCTTCCGGATGGGTTCGATTCCCATCTCCTCCGCTTTTTCAGACGCGCGCGCACCGGGCAGCTCAATGCCCGGGCGCGTCTTTTGTTTCACAGAACATTTCCCGGTTTTCCCATACAGTCCAGGAGGAAACGAAGTGCGTACCTTTCTTTATATCGGTTCTTTTTGTCCCGGCGGTCCGGCAGGATACTCGGTGTACAGTTTTGAGGAAGAGAGCGGGTCGGCGGAACTGATTTCCGACAGCCTGTTTCCGGAGATCAGCGCCGGAACGGCGGTCTTCGATGAGGAAAGAAGGATCCTGTACGCGACGGATGAACGGCCGGGGAACCCCGCGTTTCTGAAGGGCGGCGGAGGGCGGGTCTTTGCGCTGCGGGCAGATCCGGAAAGCGGACTTTTAAGCAGACTGGACGAGACACTGTCCTACGGGGCCCGTCCTTCCTTTGCTGCCATCGATCCTGAAAAAAAGTATCTTCTGGTGACAAATTTCGGCGCCAGCAAGCACGCGGGCATTCCGGTCACCAGGGTCAGAAAGGACCAGGGTGGAAACTGGGGCGTCTTCGTGGAATATGAAGACGCCTCGACAGCCCTGATCCGCCTGAATCCGGACGGGAGCTTCGGCGTGGCTGCGGATGTCCTGGTCCATGGCCAGGAGGGGAGGCCCGATCCGCGGATCCCCCATGCGCACTGCGTAAAGCGCTCCCCGGACGGAAACCTCTTTGCCGTATGCGAGATGGGGACGGACAGCATTTACATGCTGAAGATCGACAGGGAGAACGGAAAAATCCTGGTACAGAGCGGCGCGCCGTACCGTTACCACGAGGGGTACGGACCCAGGTACTGTGCTTTTCATCCGGAAATACCCTTCTTCTTTGTGAATGCGGAAGATGTTCCCGCCGTCACATCCTTCCGTTATGACGCGGACGGAAATCTGGAAGAGATCTGTACGGTGAATGTGATGCCGGAAGGAGAGGAACCGGTACCGGAACTGCAGTCCGGCTTTGCCATGAGCCATGACGGACGCTTTCTTTACAGCGCCATGCGGAAATACGATCTTCTGAATGTTTTTTCCGTGGATCAGGAGACAGGACAGCTGAAGAACATCCAGACCTTCCCGCTGTCCGGAGAGCACCCGAAGGACTGCGCCCTTTCTCCGGGAGGAAGGTATCTGGCGGTCACCTGCCGCCGCAGCGGCTATGCGGAGCTGCTCCGCGTAACGGAGGACGGAACCGTAAGTTCCGCGGGGCTGCGGATCCCCCGGAAGGACGCGGGGTGCGTGTTTTTCCTGAAAGGGTGAAGGGCGGAACGTGAATCAATGACCTGAACAGAGAGCTGTATGAGAGGGGGGCGGGAAATGCATAATGTGATCATCGGCACGGCAGGACATGTGGACCATGGAAAGACCTGCCTTATCAAGGCACTGACCGGAGTGGACACAGACCGGCTCCAGGAGGAGAAAAAACGGGGCATTACCATAGAGCTTGGCTTCGCCAGTCTTCCCAATGAGGAAGGCCTGCGGATCGGCATCATCGACGTACCGGGCCATGAGAAGTTTGTGAAGAACATGCTGGCGGGCATCGGCGGCATCGACCTCGTTCTTCTGATCATCGCCCTGGATGAGGGCGTGATGCCCCAGACCAGGGAGCATTTTGAGATCCTTAGGATGCTGCGCATCCGGAAGGGGATCCTTGTTTTCACGAAAGCCGACCTGGTGGAAGAGGACTGGGCCGTGATGGTGGAAGAGGACGCCCGGGAAATGGTGAAAGGGAGTTTCCTCGAGGATGCGCCGTCGGTCCGTGTCTCCGCTTACACCGGGCAGAATGTTGATCTTCTGAAAAAGATGATCCTGGAAGAGGTCCGGGACACTGCGTCGCGCCGCAGCGCGCCGGAGCTGTTCCGCCTTCCTGTGGACCGGGTATTTACCATGGAGGGCTTCGGCACTGTGGTGACGGGAACCCTGACAGAGGGCTCCTGCGAGACCGGCGGAGAGATCATGATCTATCCGGCGGAGAAGACGGTCCGGATCCGGGGTCTCCAGAATCACAACGAGGCGGAGACACGGGCGGAGGCGGGACAACGGACTGCCCTGAATCTTCCGATCCCAAAAGAGGAGCTGCAGCGCGGAGATGTGCTGGCCGCGCCCAGAGGCCTGATTCCGGGCATGATGGCAGACGCGAAGATACAGCTGTTCGCAGATACAAAACGGAAACTGAAGAACAACGCTCTGGTCCATGTGAGCTTTGGGGCGGCTCAGAAGATCGCTAAGACGGTCCTCCTGGACCGGGATGAACTCACGGCCGGGGAGGAGGCTTATGCCCAGTTCCGGTTTGAGGAGCCGGTGGTAATGAAACACGGGGACAGGTTCATCGTCCGCTTTTATTCCCCGGTGGAGACCTTCGGCGGAGGTGTGTTTCTTGAGCCGGCAGCGGTTAAGCACCGGAGAAAGCGGCCGGATGTGATCGAGGGCCTCCGGATCCGGGAGACGGGCAGTGCGGAGGAGCGCGCGGAGGAAGAGGTGCGCGCCTTCAGCGGAAGCTTCCCGAAGCGCCGGGAGATCGCGGTGCGGCTGAACCTTTCAGACGCGGAGACAGAAGAAGTCCTGGAGGGACTGAAGAAAAAGAAAAAAGTACTTTCCCTCGGGCCGGAACGGTATTTGCACCAGATGTACTGGAAGAAGGTCGCCGGCTGGGCGGAGAAGACGGTGGGGGAATTCCACCGCAGAAATCCCATCCTCCGGGGCATGGAACGGGAGGAACTGAAGACGCGGCTGGGACAGGCCTTCGGCGCGGACGCAGCTGTGCAGGAACTGCTTCTCACAGAACTTCTGAAGCGGAAGGTCCTCATCTCCGACGGGAGCGCCGCAGCGCTGGACGGGTTTGCATCTTCCTACGAGGGAGAACTGCTCCGGATGAAGGCTGAAATTGAGGAGATCTACCGGGCAGCGGGCGTCAATGTACCTGTGAACGATGACCTCTATGCAAGATTCAAGGACAAAAAGCAGGTGAAACAGATCCTGGGAGACCTGGCGAGGCAGGGGATCCTGATCAAGGTGAATCAGAATTATTATATGGAGCGCGGAGCGTGGGACAGGGCGCTTCAGGTCCTGAAGGACAGGATCGCCGCGGAAGGACAGATCACCCTGGCGGAATTCCGGGACCTCTTAAATACGTCCCGGAAATATTCCCAGATGCTGCTGGAAGCCTATGACGAGAAAAAATATACGAAGATGGAAGGGGAGGCCAGGATCGCATACAGGCTGTAACCGGGGAGAACGAGGGATTAATAGCCATATGGCTATCAATCCCCTGATTTCTTCAATTTGACAATTACTATCAGTGTTAGTAAACTATAGTTAAAAGAAGAAATCAATCGTTTCGCAGAGAAAGGAGCCCTGTTCATGAGCGAAATATATCAGGTAGTGTATCCTGTCGGCAGCCCCGCGTCCAAATATAAAGATGTAGCCCCCTCTCTTCCGGATCTTAACGGGAAAAAGATCGCCCTGCTCTGGAACTGGGCTTTCCGCGGAGACGATACCTTTCCCATCATCGAGGAAGAGCTGAAGGCGCGTTATCCTGAGATCCAGGTCACATCCTATGAGCACTACGGCAACTTCCATAATCCGGATCCGGAGAAAGCAGCGGAGCGCATGGCCGCCATTCCCGGAATGCTGAAGGAAGAGGGGATCGACGCGGTGATCGTCGGAAACGGCTGCTGCGGAACCTGCTCCCCGGTCGTAGCCCGGGGCGTGGTCATGGCGGAGAACTGCGGCATCCCCGCGGTGGGGATCCTCTGCAAAGGATTTCCGACCATGGCGAAGGCCAACGCGAAGGGCGCCGGCTATCCCGATGCCCGCATGATCGAATATCCGAACCCCATCGCCATGGATTCCATTGAGCAGGTGAGGGAGAATATCCACAATGTCCTGATGGACAGGATCATCGATGCCCTGACAAAGCCGGTGAAGAGCACAGTGAAAAAGGCGAAGAAAAAAGGGCCGGGTTCCAGGGACATCGTCTTTGAGGGAAGCTATGACGAGATCCAGAAGTATTTTTACGGCAAGAACTGGTCTGACGGCCTCCCGATCGTTCCGCCGTCCGTCGAGCGGGTGGAAGAGTTCCTGAAGTTTACGGACAGGGATCCCGAGGAAGAGATGGGGATCATGGATCCGACCAAGAACGTCTGCACTCCCTGGAAAGTCGCGGTGAACGGCGTCATGGCGGGATGCAGGCCTGAATACATGCCGATCCTTATGTCGATCGCGGACATTATGGTGGACCCGGAGTTCCACGTAAAGGATTCCGGCGCGACACCCGGCTGGGAAGCCATGATCATGCTGAACGGCCCCATCCGGAATGAGCTGGAATTCAACTACAAGATCGGCCACCAGCGGCCCGACTGCAAACCGAATGTCACCATCGGCCGCTTCTACCGGCTGATGCTGAAGAACATCGGCGGATTCTATCTGGGTTCAACGGAGATGTCCTCCCACGGCCAGATGTTCCGTCCGGTCATTCCGGAGAACGACGAAGTCTGCGACGAGATCGGATTCAAGACAGTCGGCGAACTGATGGGCTTTGAAAAGGGCGCAAATGTGGTCTCCATCGTTTCCGGACGCTGCCAGTCCGATCCCATGCAGACCAACGGCTCCACGGCGGAGCAGCACCTGGACTACATGGTCGACTGGGCCACCAGAATGATCGAGCCCTACCAGACCATGCGGGACTACCACGAGAATCACGTGCTGTTCTTAAGCCCGGTCGTGGCGAAGCGTCTGGCGGACGCCGGATATACCAAGGAGACCATCGCACGGTACATCCTGGATCACGCCAAGGTCACCGCGGAGTATTTCGAACTGAACGCCTCCCGCTTCAACCACTGGCATCCCTACAGCCTGAAGGAAGAGGTGGAGAAGGGAAATCTCGGGCCGGAGTGGCATGAATCCGACGATCCGAAAAGAATGGTCCCGCTGTTCGGAAAGCCCGCCAACATCATGATCATCGTCGTCGGCGATCCCACCAGAAACAGAAGCCAGTTCTTCCGTTCCAACCTTGCTATGGCGAAGCTGACGGCACGGGAGATCAAGGTTCCTGAGAACTGGAACTCGATGCTGGAAGAAGCAAAGAAGAAATAATAGAACAGAAAACAGAAGAGACCCCTGCGGGAAGCGGATCCCGCAGGGGTCATACTATTTTATATACTTATCAGGTGTTTCACAGGACGCGGAAGCTGGGTCAGTCCCGGAGGGAGCGAATCACATCCCCGATGTCGGAAACGTTCTCGAGGTCTTTTACCAGCTTGACAGTTCTTTGGATATTCCGGTCCGGAATTCCGGCCCGGGCGGCATTGACCGCGAACTTTTCGTAGATCTGTTCATCTTCCAGCTGGAGCCGGTCCGATGCTCCCTGGGAGATGGAGAGGACAGAGCCGTCCTTTTTCAGAATATCGATCACGACGAAGCGCTTTTCATCGCGGATCTTTTCGGGACGGACATCATCCTTCCCGAATTTGACCACAGTGCTTTTTTCAACGAGTGACTGCACCGCGGGGCGCCGGAATTTTTCCTCCGTAAAGGTACTGAGATCCACAATGCCGTCCACGATGCAGCTTGCGGTGTTGTAGGTGACGCTGAAGCGGCATTCTTCCGTTGTCCTGGGATGGACGCGGAAAGCGGGACCCGGGGGATCCATGGAGAGACGAATGGTAATATGTTCGATTTCTTCCGGGTCGATCCGTTTCCCGTAATTGTAAAGGGCACTGAGAACCTCGTAGTTGCCTCCGCAGCAGGCCCACTGCTTGAAATGTCCTCGCTCCGAGGCGACTTTTACCGGATTTCCGAAATCCATTAACAGGGCATCCATGCTGGCGCCATCCTGACCGTAGACATAATAGAAGCCCTTGGATTCCTCGAAGATCTCCGGATCCCCGACACAGCCTTCTCCCGCCAGGAGCGCCGCCAGGACGCCGTTCTGGGAAGCTTTCGCAACCTGGAGAGGCTTGGTGTCCGTGCCAAAGCTCTGCATCATACCGGAACTCATTCCGGTGGCGAGGGACATGGCCATTTTTGTTTTTTGAGTGTTATATCCCAGGAGTTTGGCGGATTCCGCAGCGCAGCAGATCACACCGAGAAGCGAAGTGGCGTGGTAGCCCGCGCCGAACTGCAGATTTCCCATGCTCTCCCGCATCCGGGCGCCCAGTTCATAGGCGGCTGCGTAGGATTCAATGACCTTATGTCCGCTGACAGCGCACTTTTCCCCGATTCCAAGGGCAGCAGCCATCAGAACCGAGGCAGGGTGCCCGAGAGAACCGCCGTTGTCGTAGTCAATGCAGTGGAGCTCCGCGGAATTCAGGAGAGCTGCGTTCAGGAGAGAGGTTTTCTCTCCGGTGGACCAGATGGTTGCTTCCGGAATGCTCCCCCCGGCCAGAGTGACCTGGCGGAGAGCTTTGACAAACGGTTCCTCCGGACCGTAGAATGAGACGCCGAGGGAGTCTATGACGGCTGCCTTGGACTGCGCTGCTCCCCGCGGAGGGATCTGTTCATATTTGAAGTCCAGTATTGCCTGCGCTGTTCTTTCTGTGATGCTCATCTGTGTGTTCTGCTCCTTTCTTTGACTTAAGGTTATTAAACCATATTACGAACATTGTTAGCAATGTTTTTCGAAAGAATCTGATAGATTATTCGATATCAATACACGGCGGGGATGTATTGATAACAATAAACTATTAATAAATTGCATATATTTATTGAAAAACGAACAATGATAGTTTATAATCTGACCAAACGAACAGTGTTAGCAATAATGCGTTTTCTTTTCAGAAAGGGGTTCTTATGAGCAACAATACGATTATTCTTCTTTGTTTCCTTGCGGTGGCGATCGCGATCGTGCTGTCGTTCACCAGGGGCGTAAACCTGGGCATCACCGCCATGACCGGTGCATTCCTGATCGGCGTTCTGTGCCTGAACAAGAGCGTCGCGAACATCTACGGCTACTGGCCGGACAACTGGGTATTCTTCCTGATCGCAGGAGCCGTCTTCTACGGATTTGCCCGGGAAAACGGAACACTGACGCTGTTGGGATCAAAAATGCTTTACGCCTTCCGGGACCGCGTGGTGATGGTTCCGGCGATCTTCGCCCTGATCGCCATGATCATGGGATATCTCGGCGCGGGCCCGGGCACCATTGTCCTTCTTTCCCCGATCGGCTACGCCATCTGCCAGCAGATCGGCATGGATCCGCTGCTTATGGTCTTCGCGATCGACTGCGGATACAACTGCGGCACCATGAATCCTTTCACCGGGACCGGTGTCGTGCTGTACGGCCTGGTGCAGGAGACAGCCGGGGAAGAGCTGGGCTTTGCGACGTATTTCCATACCTACGGACTGTTCGTTCTCAGCAAGATCGTCCAGGTCGCGATGATCTACGCCTACTTCCATTTCAAAAAGAAAGACGGCAGCGAGCTCGGCAAGGGCGTCCAGATCGAAGCCCTGCAGAAAAAGCCGGAACCCTTCAATGACATCCAGAAAAAGACCCTGGTTCTTATCTTCACCTGCTTCTTCCTGATGGTGGTCCCGAACATCCTGAACACTCTGGTGAAGTTCCCCAAGGGTTCTTTTGCCAAGACCTTCGTGAACCTCTGCAAACCTCATGCGATCCTGATCATTTTCTCCATGATCGCGTCCATCATGAAGCTGGCAAATCCGAAGAAGGTCCTGCAGAGGATCCCGATGAACACGGTCATGATCGTCTCCGGTGTCGCGTTCTTGATGGAGATCGCCAAGGAAGCCGGCCTGAACGACCTGGTAGTCGCATTCTTTGAAGGATCGACCTTCCCGAAGTTCCTGCTTCCGCCGGTCTTTGTCCTGATCGCTGCCTTCCTTTCCGTTTTCTCCAGCGGGACCGGCGTGGTGCTTCCGCTGATGTTCCCGATGGTCCCCGCGCTCTGCGCCGCGACCGGACTGAACCCGGTGACGCTTTATGCCTCCGCCCAGATCGGCGCGCTGGCGACTCCGATTTCCCCCTTCTCCACAGCGGGATCCCAGTTTATCGGACTGGCGCCGGAGGAGTATAATGACTACCTGATCAGGGGACAGCTGATCCTCGGGATCGTGATGGCCCTGATCGGGGCGGCGATGGCCCTGGTGGGCTTCTGCTCCATCTGGCCCATCTGATCGTCAGAATTCCAAATGATAGTTTCTGCTTAAAATATACCCCCGCGGGAATTATATTCCTGCAGGGGTATTTGTGAATGTACAGCCATCAGGTTATTGGTTTGATCCAGTCCGTCACTTATCTCAAAGAACCATTATCTCAGAAGGTCCTGACGGTTAAAATAACGCGTGTGCAGGAGCTTGTGCGACTTTTCGCCGCAGGGCTCAACTAGATAAGTCTCGTAGACCTTCGCGACCGCCGGGTTGTTGTGGGACTGCTGCTCCGGAAGTTTTGCCGCCGCAGCGTAGATCGCTTTTTTCCGCTCTTCCATCTTCGCCCAGGTCTTCGGCGGGTTTCCGCCGCCACCGATGCAGCCGCCCGGGCAGGCCATGATCTCGATGAAGTGCCAGTCTGATTTCCCGGACTTCACCTTTTCAACGACTTTCTGCGCGTTCGCGATGCCGTGGGCTACCGCGACCCGCACTTCTGTCCCGTTGATGTCGACGGAGGCTTCCTTTACGCCTTCAAAACCGCGGACCGGCTCATAGATCAGGTTCTCCATTTCCTTCCCCGTGAGGACTTTGTACACGGTGCGGAGGGCCGCCTCCATGACGCCGCCGGTGGCGCCGAAGATGAGTCCCGCGCCGCTGCCAAGGCCGAAGGGATCGTCGAATCCCGTCTCCTCCAGGCGCCGGAAGTCGATGCCTCCGGTGCGGATCATCCTTGCCAGCTCCTGCACGGTGATGGAGATATCCACATCCTGGTATCCGCTGTCATTCATTTCGGGCCTCTGGCACTCGAATTTCTTCGCTGTGCAGGGCATGACGGAAACGCTGCAGATCTCCGCCGGGTCGATTCCCTCCCGCTCGGCGTACCAGGTCTTTATCATGGCGCCGAACATCTGCTGCGGGGACTTGGCCGTGGAAAGATGGTCTGTCATCTTCGGCTCGTTTGTCTCCAGGTACTTTACCCAGGCCGGGCAGCAGGAGGTGAACATGGGCAGAGGTTTGTCCTCCGCGCCTGCTTCGCCGGAAGCATGGGCCTTCAAGCGCTGGAGAAGTTCCGTTCCCTCCTCCATGATCGTCAGGTCCGCGGAGAAGTCCGCGTCGAAGACCCGGCAGAAGCCGAGGCGCTTCAGGGCGGTCACCAAGCGGCCGGTGCTGACGGTGCCGGGATCCTCTCCCAGGGCCTCCGCCAGGGTGATGCGGACGGATGGCGCCACCTGGATGATCATCTTCTTTCCGGCGCCCATCTCATCCAGCAGCTTGTTGGTGAAATAGTGCACCGTCAGGGCGCCCGTCGGGCAGTACTGCACGCACTGGCCGCAGTTGATGCAGTTTGTGTCCGCCAGGAGCTCACCGTAGGCCGGTGCAACAAGAGTATGGAAGCCGCGGTTCTCTTTAGAGAGAACGTTGACCTTCTGGATCTCGTTGCAGACCTCAAGACATCGTCCGCAGAGGATGCAGAGCTTCGGGTTCCGCATGATGGAAGGGGAGCTCCAGTCGTCCGGCTGGCTGCGGAGCCTCTGCTCATACCGGTTCTCATTGTGCATGCCCAGGGTCTGGGAGAGCTTCTGCAGGTCGCACTCGCCGTTCTTCGCGCAGACCAGACAATTCTGAGGATGCCGCGCGAATATCAGCTCCAGGAGGTTCCGCCGGGCCTTCAGGACCTTTGGGGAAGCGGTGTGCACCACCATTCCCTCGGCGACAGGGGTGGAGCAGGAGGTGGGGAGCTGGCGCATGCCTTCCACTTCCACTACGCAGATCCGACAGTTTGCCTTGATCCCCAGGTCCTCGTGCCAGCAGAGGGTGGGAATATTGATGCTTGCCTGTTTTGCGGCCTTTAATATCGTGGTCCCTTCTTCGACACAGATCTTCTGGCCGTCGATCGTAAGATTCACCATCATTTATTCCTCCTTTCCCTGCCTGCGGTCCTCGGCCGCTTCGGCGCCTTCTCTTGAGCAGATCTTACAGTAGTCTTTGTCAATGTGGTGCAGGTATTCCCTGCGGAAATTGCGGATGCTGGAAAGTACCGGCACCGAAGTTGAGACGCCCAGTCCGCACAGTGAGGTCAGCTGCATGGTCTCACAGAGCTCTTCGACCTTGTCCAGATCTTTTACGCTCCCTTTTCCCTTCGCGATGCGCCGCACCAGGTTGTAGAGCTGCTGGCCGCCTTCCCGGCAGGGAGTGCATTTCCCGCAGGACTCCCCGCGGAAGAAGTCTAGGTTGTTCAGCACCACGTCCACGATGCAGTTCCGGTCGTCCACCACCAGGATGGTGCCGCAGCCGAGGCGCCCGCCGGAAGCGGAGACAGAATCGATATCCAGGTTCAGGTCGATCTGGTCCGGATTTATGATAGCGCCGGAGGTGCCGCCGGTCTGCACGCACAGGAGCCGGTTTCCGTCCTGGATGCCGCCGCAGACTTCATAGATGATATCCTTCAGGTTCACCCCCATGGGGAACTCGAACACGCCGCGCCGCTCCACATTTCCGCAGACTGTGAACAGCTTTGTTCCAGGGCTGTTCTCCGTCCCGTTCTGCCGGAACCAGGCAGCGCCGTGGTCCAGGATGGGGGCGATGTTGGCAAGAGTCTCCACGTTGTTCAGCATGGTGGGCTTCCCGAAGAGACCCTTGATGCTGGGGAAGGGCGGACGGAACCGCGGTTCTCCGCGTTTTCCCTCGATGGATTCGAACAGGGCCGTCTCCTCGCCGCATACATAGGCGCCGGCGCCGGAGCGGAACTTGATCTCAAAATCATAGCCGCTTCCCATCATGTTCTTTCCGAGATAGTTCAAGCGTTCCGCGTCTTCCAGCGCCGCCTGCATGATGGGGAAGATGTAGGTGTACTCCGCCCTCAGGTAGATGTAGCCTACATGGGCGCCTACCGCCTTCCCGCAGATCGCCATGCCCTCGAATACGGAACACGGGTCGCTGGAAAGAAGGATCCTGTCCTTGTTGGTTCCCGGCTCTCCTTCATCCGCGTTGCATACGATGTAGCGGACCGGATCCTCCGCTGTCCCGGTGAACTGCATCTTCCTCCAGGTGGGGAAGCCCGCGCCGCCCCGGCCCCGGAGGCCGGATTCCTTTACCACCTCAATGATCTCCTCCGGCTCCATCGCCAGCGCTTTCCGGAGTCCTTCAAAACCGCCCTGCGCCGCGTACTGCGCCGCGCTCTTCGGGTCGATCTTCCCGCGGTTCCTGAGGAGGTTCCGCACTTCCCTGATTTCTTTCTTCATCGCTTCCGCCACGGCTTCAGACCTCCTCTCTGATGTACTGCTTGATGATGTCGCGCGCCCTCTCAGGCGTCAGATTGCTGTAAGCCTTGTCATTGATCATGATCGCCGGGGAATTCTCGCACAGGCCGAGACATGGACAGTACTCCAGGGTAAAACGCCCGTCCTCCGAAGTCTCCCCGATATCAAGGTGCAGGAGGTCGCAGATCGCGTCCACAACTTCTTTTGCGCCGTGGACATGGCATGGCGCGCTTTTGCACATGCGGATGATGTATCTGCCCTGGGGCTTTACGGACAGCATCGCGTAGAATGTCACAAAGCTGTATACCTGGTTCCTGGGAATGTTCATCTCCCGGGCGATCACGTTGATCACCGCTTTGGAAAGTGCAGGTACGATCGCCTGCGTGCGGATCAGCACCATCATCAGCATGTCCGGGCGGTCCCGGTACTCCGCCGCGATCGCAGCCACCTGCACCAGCTTCGAGGCAGGGGTCTTATAAAGATAATTCTCTCTGGCCATGGCTCCTCCTTATTATGGAATTGGATCGATGTGGATATGATAATCCGGATATTGA
Organism: Stomatobaculum sp.; assembly: GCA_017449925.1. The sequence goes on along the minus strand of JAFSYO010000006.1, from coordinate 8,873 downwards.
CACAGGTAAAACTGGATATTATTTTAGTATCACAGGGAGAATCCTGTAAAAGAGCGGCAGACAATAACTGGCGTTATTCAGAGGAGAAACAGACACATGCAGACCGCGGAACAGTATTTTATGACAGTCGTCGAGGAGCAGGGCATCTCCAGTGCTGCCCGGAAACTGTTTATCACCCAGCAGTCCCTGAGTGAACAGATCAGGAAACTGGAACAGTCCTGCGGGGCTGTGCTTTTTCTCCGCAGGCCCCGCTTCCAGCTGACCCGGGAAGGAGAGGCGTTCTACCACACCCTTCAGAAGATCCGCGTCCTGGAGGACGGGCTTCAGGCGGAACTGACAGAGATCCGGGACAAGCAGCGGGGCCGGCTGAACATCGGCATCCATTCCGCCAGGTCACGGTGCATCCTTCCGGAGACCGTCGCACGTTTCCGGGCGCGTTATCCCAACGTAGTCCTGAATTTTTTCAACCACGATACCAGCGACTTTGAAAAGATGCTTCTGAACGGCGACCTGGATCTCTTTTTCGGCGTCAACGCCCGGGACCTGCCGGAATTCCACCGTGTCCGCATCGGTTCCGAAGCAGCCTATCTGGTCGTTTCCGCCGATTACCTCAGGACGGCGCTGGACCGGGACCCCGCGGAGATCGGCGTTATCAAACGGGGGGACCTCCTGAAAATGACACTGATCCTGAGCCAGCAGGCCACGAACTTCCGCCTGCGGATCAATGAATATCTGGAGGGTCTGGACCTTCCGCCGGAACAGGTCATCTCCGTGGACGGCTACCACGTGCAGATGGAGCTGGCAAGCCACCAGGTCGGCGCCTGCTTCTGCCCGCAGCAGATGCTGCGGAACGCGGTCCTGCCCCGGGCTTCCCGCATCGCGGGCCGGCTTTTGTCCTTCCACATCCCGGAGATCGCGGACGCAAACGAACTCTTTGTGGTCACTCACAGAAAGGCCTATGTCTCCGAGTACAAGAAGGCTTTTATCGATCTTCTTGTCGAAGAATGCCGGAAAAGTATGTTTTAGGAGCTGATCAATGAAGATGAAAAAGGTTGATTAAGGCAACAGATGATTGCGTATCTGCTATTAACAGGTGCTTTCCAGTTGCATGATCCCATGCTACAGTTCAATTAAAGAATCAGCATCGGAGGAAAAACATGGAACTGACAAAACAGTTTGCGAAACTGATCTGTGAGACGGATTATGAGAACATTCCCGAAGAGATCCTTGCTGCCGCGAAGGAGCGTCTTCTGGATACTATCGGGGCCATGATCGCCGGCCGTTCCGGCTGGGCGTATGCGGAACAGCTGGAGAAAGCGGTCGCGCACCTCGGGGCCGGGATCAGGAAGCCCATCGGTCCGGACTGCCCGTACAGCTATCCCGCGGCCCGGGCGGCCATGCTGGACGCCACCTTTGCGCATGCCATCGAGCTGGACGACGGGCACAAATTCGCCGGCGTCCATGCGGGAGCCGTGGTGATCCCTACGGCGCTGGTCATGGGGGCGGAGCTCGGCAGTAACGGAAAGGAAGTGCTTGCGGCTATCGTCCTCGGTTATGAGACGGTGTACCGGATCGCTGTGGCACAGGCTCCGGACCTGATCGACCACGGCTTCCACCCTTCCGCCACCTGCGACACCATCGGCGCCATGGCGGTGACAGGGAAACTCATGAAGCTGAATGAAGAGCAGATGGCTGCGGGCCTCGGCATGAGCGGGCTGCAGGCCGCAGGCCTCATGGAGGCGACCGTTTCGGGGCAGCAGTCCAAGTGCGTCATGGTGGGAAATGCCGCCATGAACGGCATCAGCTGCGCCTATGTGGCCAGGGAGGGGCTGGAAGGCACCCTGACAGTCTTTGAAGGAAAGACGGGCCTGTTCCAGGCGATGTCGAAAAAGCTGGATCCGGACGAAGTCGGAAAGGACCTGGGAAAGCCCTTCCAGATCACGGAGACCTACTCCAAGTTCTACCCCACCTGCCGTCACTCCCAGCCGGCCATTGAGGCGGTGCTGAACCAGGCGTCAGCCCACGACATCGACTATACAAAGGTGGAGCGGGTCGAAGTTGGGACTCACCATGTGGCCTATGACCTCACCGGAAAGATCAAGGAGCCGAAAAACCCGGGCGACGCGAAATTCAGCATTGCCTACGGCGTGGCGGCGGCCCTCATTGACCGCGGCGTGGCGGTACGCCACCTGACGGAACCCATGTACACGGATCCGAAGTACCTGGAGCTTTCCAACAAGGTGACAGTGACCATGGACCCGGCGGTGGACGCGTTCTATCCGAAGCGCCGCGGGGCAGCGGTGAAGATCGTCATGAAGGATGGAACAGAGTACGGCGAGGAGTGCTATGACCTGAAGGGCTCCCCGCAGAATCCCGTGGGCTTTGAGGAGCTGGTGAACAAGTTTGTCACCGGAGCTACGGGACTGCTTCCGGAGGAAAGGATCCGCGAGGTCATGGACCGCTGCGCGGCGTTTGAGAAAGAAAGGGATCTTGAGAATTTCCTGGATCTGCTGAGATGGTAAAAAGCTGAAACTGCTGAAAATGAAAATACAGGGCAGCCGCACCAGATCTAAGAAAGCTGGTGCGGCTGCCCTTCTTTTTTTATGTGCTTTCGGCCGGCTTCACGGCAAGATAGTGGGCATAGCTCTGGGCGATGACATCGCCCACTGCCTGAAGCTGGTAGGGATGCGACGGCTGGTTCTGACGGGAGGAGAAATACAGGACTTCGTTGATGAATTCCGATTTCCTGACGTTTGTGTTACCGGTGATGAACCAGATCTTCGGGCGCTTTATATTCGCCGGGATCCGGCGGTTCGGGTACTCATAGTCGAAATAGATGCCGGTATAGCTGAACAGGATGATGAGGTCTTCTTCGTCTGCCTGCTCCAGGTATTCTATCTGCTTCGAGAACTGCAGCTGGGTATGGGAGAGTTTTCCAAGCATGAGGAGGCTGGTCTGCAGGTTGATCGCGGCAGTCGCACCTTTCAATATTCCGAATACGGATATTTTCCGGTATCGGTCGATGTCCTCCACAAGTTTTTTAACCTTTTGCATGTCGAGACTTTTTTCCACCAGAAAGATGGACTCTCTGACTTTGGTCAGGTAGTCCTTTTTCTGTGTCTCAGGGTCTTCGGACTCTGAGGCGATCTCAAACTTCAGGTCTGTCTCCGTGATCAGTTCCCGAAGTTCCGCGAAGTCGTTCAGTCCCATATCCCGGCAGAATCGGCTGATGGAACTGAGAGACACAAAGCATCTGGCCGCAAGGTCGCGGATCGAGGAATCCCTTACTTCTTCCAGGTGGTCAAGAATGTAGGACGCGATCTGGCTGTTCGTGGAATTGGGGGAGCTGCTGGAAAGCTGTGCCAGCAGGAGGATCGGGAGTTTGCCGTAGAACATGGTTTGTCACCTTTTCATATCTGTCATTTACCTGAGTGAAACTCTGCAGCATGTAATCCTTCAATTCTTCGATGCCGGTGTTACAGTGTTATTATACAGAAAAAACCCTGCGGAACAAAGGAACCGCAGGGTTTTTTCCACAGGGCTGTTTAACTGGGTGTTTTCTGCTGAGAACGGACCCGGACCTGGATCAGTAGAGCCAGTTGAGTACGAGAGGAGCCCAGAGGACGAAAACGATCGTCATAAGCACGCAGGGGAACCACCCCATCTTGATATACTCTTTCATCGTGAACCCTGCCGCAGAGTATGCGTAAGCGGGCGCGGGAGCCGCCATCGGAGTCGCGAAGCAGATGATGGAGCCGACGCTCACACCGGCGAGGACCAGACGGGGATCCATTCCCATGGACACGGCCATGGATGCGGCGATCGGACCGAACACAGCCCAGACAGCGAGGTTGCTCATGAACTGCGTAACGATCATGGAGAGGACCGCGAACGCTGTCGCAAGGACTACCGGATTCGTCAGGGACGGGAACATCGCCTGCACCAGACTTACGATCCAGTCGCTCATGCCGGAGGAGTTGATCGCTGTCGCCAGGGGCAGGGTGCCGGCGACGAGGAAAACGGTCTGCCAGCTGACGGACTGGAAAGCTTCTTTTTCGGTGAGATATCCTCTGCCGACGATCACCGCCGCGAAGAACAGGCTGACAAGATAGGGGGCGATGATCTTTGTCATGCTGGCAATCACCATCAGGATGACGTTGATAAAGAAGATCCCGACGATCTCTTTCTCCTGGGCGGGAGTGTAGCGAGACGGTTTTTCATCCTCGACCACTTCTCCGACGGAAGCGTCTTTCAGCTTCTGCCCGCGGCTCATGAAAAGATAGTATGCGACAAGAACGAGCCACATGGGGAACTTGATGAAGGTGAAATCGAACAGACCATAGCGCAGATCCGTTCCTACCTGCTCCAGGTAAGAATTGAACCACATCAGGTAAGCGATGGATCCGCCGACCGGCAGCATCTGGACAGAGGCCCAGTTGCAGATATCGGCAGTCGGCTTGAACAGCTTTTTGGGATCCATGCCGGTGTCCTTACAGATCTCGAGAAGCAGGGGACTTAAGAGGGCGATGGTCCCGCCGGCGCTGGTCATGATGCCGATCACGGAGCAGGCGATCAGGACGATCAGGGTGACGCGCACGGAACTGCCCTTCGCGTTTCTGTTGACAAAATCCCGGATCTTTTTTGTGAAGGATGTTCTGGTAAAGGCGCCGCCGATAACGAAGAGACCGTACCAGGTGATGATCGTTGTGTTGGAAAAGCCTGCCCAGGCCTCGGCGGGTTTTAAGATCCCCGTCGCCTGAAGGAGGACAGGAACCATAAGGGCTGTAAAAGAGATAGGAAGCAGTTCGGTGAAGAAAGAAATGGACATGGCTGCGAGAATAGCGAGCAGCATTGCGACCTGCGTTGTCATAAAAGTATACTCCTTTCTATTGTAATGTTCCTGTTATTCTGAACGGTATGTTCTGATGTATGAGGCACGGCTGCTCAGACGCGGTCAGGCCAGTCTTTCAGCATGTTGTAAAGGAAACGTTCTTTAATAAAAGCGCTGTCGCCGCCGAGGGCATCCACAATGGCGAAGGCAAAAGGCATCGCGGTGGCGGGACCTCTGCTGGTGATGAGATGCCGGTCGTCGTCAAAAGCGACTGTATCCTGTACATAGTCCGCGTCTGTGAAAAGGGGCTCCAGCTTCGGCCCGGGGTAGGAGGTCAGGGTCTTTCCTTTTGTGACTCCGGCCTTCGCCAGGATGCCGGGCGCCGCACATACCGCCGCGAGATATTTTGAAGGATCCGCCGCATAGAAGCGCACAAGTTCGAGGACTCTGGAATCTGCTGCCATGGCGTCCGCCGCGCCCCAGCCGCCGGGGAGGACCAGGCAGTCATAATCCTTATATTCGGAAATATCCTCCTTCATGATGCTGTCCGCCAGGATCCTGACACCGTGCTGTCCGGTGACGTATTCGCCGGCAATGCTCACACCGTCACAGACGAAGCCCGCCCTTCGCATGATATCAAGGATCTCCGCGACTTCTCCCTCTTCGCATTGGTCCGCCATAATAAGAAGCACTTTTCTTTCCATTCGTTTTTCTCCTTCTCTCCTTCGGGTGTTTCCACCGGGTGTCCGGTGATCATCTGTCGTTCACCGATGACCAGAGAATACAGGATTCGAAAAGATAAATCCATAAATTTTCAAAGTATGAAAACATTTCCAGATTCTGGAAACGGGATGGTTTTTGTCAGTGTGCTCATCCATAATATGTTGCAGAAATGAAAACTATCCATGCTTTTTTGTTGCATGGACAGATGGTATAGTTTCCACATAAGCAACCCGTATTTGCTGCGCAGCGGAAAACAAAAAAGGTGAATGCGGACATGAAACTAATCACAGAGAAACTGGCTGAATATGTTGTGAAGCTCCGGTATGAGGATCTGCCGGAAGATGTTGTGGAGGCGGCAAAAAAGTGCCTGTTTGATAGCTTGGGAAATATGTGCGGAGGCAGGTACACAGAATTAGGAAAGAAAGCTGTCGAATACATCAGACGCGTACCGCAGTTAACAGAGGGAGAGAAAAAGGTCACTCTGCTTGGCGGTGACGCTGTATCCAGAGAGGATGCGTTTACCGCGCATGCGGTGATGGCCCGGTGTACTGATCTGGATGACGGACACCGCTTTGCCATGGGACATCCGGGTAGTGTGATCATCCCGGCTGTGTTCAGCACCGCAGAACAGTGCGGAAGCAGCGAAAAGGATCTGCTGGCGGCGATCGTCGCATCCTATGATGTATACGCACGGATCGGAAGCGCCATCAACCCGAGTTCTTACAGAGAGCGGGGATTTGATGCCACCGGGATCGTCGGGGGGATTGCCTGTGCGGCCGCGATCGGAAAGCTTTGCGGGCTGGATCAGGAAGAAATGCGGAATGCGCTGGGAATCGCCGCGCTGTTTTCCGGGGGACTGATCGAATACCAGAATGACGGGAGCATGGGAAAGGTGCTGTGCGGCTCCTTCGCCGTCCGGAACGGGATGGAGGCGGTCACCTTCGCAAAGCAGGGCTTTACCGGTCCCATTCAGGCAATTGAAGGAAAGAAGGGTTTTCTCCAGGCATTTTCAAATGATCCGAGACCGGAAAGGATCCTGAAGGATCTTGGCAGGGATTTCAAGATCCGCGAAACATATTTTAAGATGCATGCCTGTATGCGCGGACTTCACGCAGCTGTTGACGCCGTTCTTCTCCTCAGGGAGAAATACAGAATCCTGCCGGATGACATCCTGGACATCGAAGTACATACCACGCCATTTGTGGGGAGATTGTCAAAGCCATCTCCGGAAACCCTGATCGGAGCCCAGTGCAGTCTGGAATTTGCACTGGCGGCCGCCTTGTACAAAGGGCATCTCAGCAGTGAAGCTGTTCTGGAAGAATCCATGCATCATCCGGAGATTTTTGATCTGGCATCAAGGATCCGTCTGGTGATGGATCCTGAAATAGACGAGCATGTAAAGAAAAATCCCAGCCACTGGGGAGCGGCCAGGATCGTCATCCGGATGAAAGATGGATCTTCTGTTGAACAACTGGAAACGCTTCCCTCCGGCGAGGCGGAAAAGCCGTTTGGATGGGAGCAGCTCCAGGAAAAATACCGGCGTCTCTCAAAGGAAACTCCGTTTGAAAAAACGGAGGAGGCTGTCTGCGCCTGTGTTCGCAGCCTTGAGAACCCCGGAAGATTTCGTGAGCTGATCACGCTTCTTCAGGCCTGCTGACAGCAGAGAGATCAAAGCAGCTGTATTCCGCGCAGATTTCTTCCACAAGCTTCATGGCGCGGCGTGTATAAGATGGAAACTTCCGCCCGCGAAGAAAGGTGATGGAAATCTGGTTGGTCTCATCCATGCCAAGGATCGGGAAAACATGAAGTCTGGAAAGACCGCTCCCGGACAGGTTCAGGTTGTGGATATCCTCCAGGTAAATGGTCAGCGCGAAGCATGCAGCCATATCTCTGGAAGCGAGCCTGTACTGAAGATCCATGGCGCTCAGTTCCTGGTATTTCCGGAGTTCGGCGCCGATATTCATAAGGTGATGCTTCAGCATGATCCGGGTGGAAAAACCGCTGTGATTCAGAAGGAAGAGCACATCCTGAAACTCCCGGAGATCAGCGCCGTGGCTGAATTCCCGGATGCAGTCCGGGTAGCGGTCAGGAAAAGTCTCTTTCAGAAGATTATCTGAGATCACAAGGTAAAGATGTTCCTGCAGGACGGCTTTTTGCCGGAGGCGGGGGTCCGGCCTGTCAATGTCATAATTGCCTATGATGATGAAATCCAGCTGATTGGAGCGGAGACGTTCCAGAAGCTCCGGGGTCCGGGCTGCCTGCATATCCAGTTCAATTCTCGGGTATTCTTTATAGAAACGGGGAAGCAGATCAGGAAGCATTACGCGAAGGCGGCCTTCCGTGGTCCCGATGCGGAGTGTCCCTCTTCTGCCTGCGTTGAAGTCGCTGAGACAGCTGTGAAAATCCTGGTCGATACGTTCTACTTCCCGCAGGGATTCCAGAAGCATGTTTCCCGCGTCTGTCAGTTCAAAAGGCCGGCGCGTGAACAGTTCAGTCCCATATTCATTTTCCAGCGATTTCAGATACTGACTGAGGCGCTGATGTGAAACAAAAAGACGCTCGGCAGCCCGGGAAAGATTCTTTTCCTCGGCCAGGGCAAGAAAATACTGGTAATTGTTGAACATAATCCATCTGCTCCCTTGAAAAATGACCGGCAGGCAAGTTGTTAATGTCGTTTATACAAGTATACCACACAGGGACGCGCAGAAGGACAGAAGAATAAACAGAGAAAAGCGCAGCAGTTTTCTGAAGAGAGGAGAGAATCATTATGAAAATTCGAACAGCCGCAGCGTCTTTCATGATCTCAGCTTCCATTTTATTATGCGGATGCAGTTCGGCAGTGGAATGGCTGAATTCTCCGGCGACCGGAATCAGCGGGTCTTCCGGAGACAACAATGATTTTGAGGCGGGGGCGGAAATCGATTATACGAAGACAGGAAACGTGAGTATCGCCTCTGGCGCCAGCGGCGGAAACTACTACATGGTGGGAACCGCCCTTGCCCAGACGATTCAGAAGTATGATCCCGCCCTGGTCTGCTCCAGCGAGACGACGGGAGGCACGGGAGAGAACATCGCCCTCGTCTCCTCGGGAAGCACGACGATCGGCATGGGCATGGCGGATGACATTGTGTCTGCCTATGAAGGAAAGCGGGACTACGAAGGCCAGGCGGCTGACAACCTCCGCGCGATCTGCGCGGGAGCCCGGAACACCTTCCACATCATCGTGATGGCGGACTCCGACATCCACTCCCTGGAAGACCTGCGCGGAAAGAACGTCAGCCTCGGGCCGTCCGGCGCGCCCTACTTCTCCCCGTCCCTG
>JAFSYO010000057.1 GCA_017449925.1 Stomatobaculum sp. | reverse complement strand
CTGGTAAAGTCCACCGTTTTTTCTTCCCGCATGCTGAAGTAGTTCCCGTTTCCCCCGCCGATAATGATGTGGTCCAGGCAGGGGATCCCCAGGATCTTTCCGGCTTCGATCACCCGCTTTGTCGTCTGGATATCATCCTGTGAAGGCATCACGTCACCGGACGGGTGATTATGGGCTAACAGGAAGCTCCCTGCATTGCTGAGGATTCCTGTCTTCAGGATGTTGGGGATCGACGCGATGGACTGGTTCAGTTCCCCGACACTCACCACATGGAAATTGATGGGCTGCTTCCGGGTGTTCAGGTTGACCACGCAGAGGACTTCCCGGTCGTACCGGGAAAGTTCCCCGCGCATTACTTTGATTGCTTCCCCGGGGGAATCGATGGGCCAGTCCGAATAAAGCGGGTGCCCCTCCGCAAGGCGGACGCAGACTTCCTTCAGCTTGTAGCGCTTCAGGTCAGCCGCTTTCCTTTTCTCCGGCATGGTCCTCCTCCTTTCCGCCGGGTCTTTCAAGCGAGATACAGAGGATCTCGTCTTCCGGCATGCTGCTGATATAGGCCCTAAGCTCATCAAGAGTCATTTCAGCCGCCATCAGATCTCCTCCGGATCATCGCTGTCTTCCTCATCATCGTTGCTTTCCGATCCATCCTCATCGCTTCCCGGGTCGTCCTCTTCGTCTTCTGCTTCATCGCCTGCGGCATAATCCTCCCCGTCATCGTCCTCATCCTCCTCGTAGCCTGCATCCGGGTCGGGGGATGCCGTCTCCTTCTTTTTCTTCTTTGTCTGCAGGAAGAACCAGACGCCGCCGGCTGCGGCAAGGATCACGGGGACCAGAAGGAGGGAAGTCATATTCCCGGGCTTTTTGCCCGCTTTTTCCACCTTCTCTTTTTCCTTTGCCTCGGCTGCTGCCTTCTCCGCGGCTTCCTTTTCCGCCTGGGCAGCCGCTTCTGCAGCAGCTTTCTCTGCTTCCGTGATGGCTTCGTAGGTCCCCTTGTCGTCCTTCGCCATCAGGTCCATAAGGTCACGCTCGTCCACCAGGTTCAGGAGGTGGACATTTTCCTCTCCCTTGTCGTTCCGGTCGATCACCATATAGAAGTAGTTCCCGTTCTTCGAGACCATGGTGAGGAACTGCTGGCCGACGCCGGTGACCGGGCCGAGATCATCCACCAGGGTGAGGTTCCCGTCCGGCGTCAGTCCCTCCGGATCTGCCGGTGCCGGGACAGGCTCCGGTCTGAAAACATCCTCAAACATCCGGAGGAACCCGAGGGCCATCTCCCCGTCGATGTCAAAGCTGTAACCCTCCTCTTTCTTTTCCGGCGTCATCTTCCGGATCTCCAGGTACCGGGCGCAGACATACCCGAACTCCGCGGGGAGTTCTACTTTTGCCCACCCGTTCTCTTCCCCGGCGACCTTTACCCCGGCGCCGTTCTCCAGCTGTGTGATCACCCCGTACCCGGTCCCGGCGCCGGAGCGGACGTTCAGGCGGCCGCCGTTCGTGCGGACAGTGCCGCTCAGGCCGGACACGCTGCTGTCCCCGGGATCCCGGTTCTCGTCTTCCCTGCCCTTGACGGCGATCGTCACCGCGCTGTCCGTGACTGTCACATGGAGCTCCGGCATCACGAGGGCCAGGAGCTTCGGGTTCTCCAGCAGGAGCTCCAGGATCTCCGGGTCCATCCCCGCCGCCAGGGTCTTCATGATCCCCGCGTCAAATACCGCCGCTTCTGATTCTGATACCGCCGCTTCCGTTTCCTCCGTTTCTTCCGTTTTCTCCTTCTCCATGGCATACAGGGTGAGCCCCGGTATCCAGGCTGTCACTACCGTTGCTGCCGCAAGGAGCGCGGCGATCTTTCTTTTCATCATTCGTTCGTTTCCTCCTCCCCTTCTCCGGTCTCGCTGCTTTCCTCCACGAACACCGCTTTCAGCTGGTCCGGGTCCGGGACACCGTTTGAGAGCTGCTTCAGCAGCATGCTGAGCTGCTCCGGGGTCACATTGGCCTCATGCACCATGTCATGAATGCAGGTGTTCTCGGATTCCTGGTATTTCTGTTCCAGGTCTTTGACCCTTTTGATCCATTCGTCCCGCTTCCTGCGGGCCCTTTTCAGTTCCTCCCGCTGACGGTCCAGTTTTACAAATCTCATTCTCTTCTCCTTTCCATTCCGGCTGCGTTACATAATAGATTTATGGAAACCTTGCTCCGGGCACTGTCCGGAGTCCAAGGCACTGTCCGGAGCCCAGGGTACTGCCCGGAGCTGTTTCTCACGGCAGGCGACCGTAACACCAATAGTGAGCCTTCCAGTAGTCGGTCTCGCAGCTCGCGTACTGCACAGGATGCCCGCAGTGGATCATCACCCCGTCCCCGATATAGATGCCCACGTGGCTCGCGCCGCTGGTGTTGTAGGTCCCCTTGAAGAAGATGAGGTCCCCGGGCTTCGCCTCGCTCTTCGGGATGATGGCGCACTGTTTGCGGAGGCCCTCCGCCGTAAGCCGGCCGTAGTACCAGCCGTTCCCGCAGTGGTTGACCACATAGGACACGAAGCCGGAGCAGTCAAACCCTTTTCCGGGCGAATAGCCGCCCCAGACATAAGG
>JAFSYO010000056.1 GCA_017449925.1 Stomatobaculum sp. | reverse complement strand
GGCATCGTGAACGTGTCCGCTAAGGATCTGGGCACCGGCAAGGAGCAGCACATCACCATCACTTCCGGTTCCAACATGTCCAAGGACGATATCGACAAGGCAGTGAAGGAAGCTGCCGAGTTCGAGGCTGCGGACAAGAAGCGCAGGGAGAATATCGACACCAGGAACGAAGCGGATTCCCTGGTATTCCAGACCGAAAAGGCCATCCAGGAAGTGGGAGAAAAGCTTGATCCCACGGACAAGGCAGCGGTGGAAGCAGATCTCGCTTCCCTCAAGGAGGCGGTGAACCGCGCTCCGGCAGAGTCCATGACGGACGATCAGGTCTCTGATATCAAGGCCGGCAAGGAAAAGCTGATGGCTTCCGCCCAGAAGCTCTTCTCCAAGGTCTATGAGCAGGCCCAGGCCCAGCAGCAGGCCGGCGGCGCCCAGAGCGCCCAGGCAAACGCGGCGGATGACGGCGTAGTGGACGGAGACTTCAAGGAAGTCTGACAGTAAGACAGAGAAATCGTCTGAATGACGGAAACAACAATGATCCGGGGTCCCGGAGGGCCGTAGGCTGACGGCCCTTCGGGACCTGAAGTGATGTATCCGGCAAAGTTCATGACAGACGAAAGAAAGGACCACGATGGCAGAACAGAAACGGGATTATTATGAGGTGCTGGGCGTTCCGAAGGACGCGGACGAAGCGGCGCTGAAAAAAGCATACCGGGCTCTGGCAAAAAAATATCATCCTGACGCGAATCCGGGGGATAAAGACGCAGAAGCCAAGTTTAAAGAGGCGAGCGAAGCCTACTCTGTCCTCAGCGACCCGGAGAAGAGAAAGCAGTACGACCAGTTCGGACACGCTGCCTTCGACGGACCCGGAGGAGGCACAGGAGGCGGCTTCTACGGAAACGCCGCGGATTTCAGCGATATTTTCGGCGACTTCTTCGGCGACGGCGGCGGGATCTTCGGCGATTTCTTTGGCGGCGGAGCCAGAAGGAGCACGGCTTCTGCGAATGAGCCCCAGAAGGGCGCCAATGTCCGCACGTCAGTGCGCCTGACCTTTGAGGAAGCAGTATTCGGCTGCGAGAAGGAGATCACGGTCAATTTCAAGGAGGTCTGTTCCGTGTGTCACGGCAGCGGCGCAAAGGCCGGGACGACCCCGGAGACCTGCCCGACCTGTCAGGGAAAGGGCAAGATCGTCCAGATGTCTCGGACCATGTTCGGGACCATGCAGAACGTGCAGACCTGCCCGAACTGCCGCGGCGCGGGGAAGATCGTCAAGGAGAAGTGCACCAGCTGCAACGGCACCGGCTACAACCAGAAACGGAAGACTTTCCGGGTCACCATCCCGGCGGGTATCGACAACGGCCTGTCCGTCAGGATGGCCGGCGGAGGAGAGCCGGGCGTGAACGGCGGCGACCGGGGAGACCTTCTGGTGGAGTGCATCGTCAGTCCGCATCCCATCTTCAAGCGCCAGGACACCAATATCTTCTCCACGGTACCCATCAGCTTCGCGAAAGCGGCCCTGGGCGGCACGATCCGCATCCGCACCGTAGACGGAGAGGTGGAGTACAATGTGAAGGCAGGCACCCAGACAGATACGAGGGTGCGGCTCCGCGGAAAGGGAGTTCCTTCCCTCCGCAACAAGAACATCCGGGGCGACCACTATGTCACCCTGGTGGTGGATGTGCCCGTCAAGCTGACCCAGGCGCAGAAAGAAGCGCTGCAGGCTTTTGACGACGCCATGGAAGGCAAGACAAACTCCAAAAAGAAAGGACTCTTCTAAAAAGACAGTACCTTTATGAAGTGGAAAAAATATACACTGGAAACGACGACGGAAGCGGTGGATCTGATCAGTGCCTCCCTGGCAGAACTGGGGATCGAAGGCATAGAGGTCCAGGACAATGTCCCGCTGACGGAAAGCGAGACCAAAGGCATGTTCATCGACATCCTTCCGGAGCTTCCTCCGGACGACGGAACAGCCAGGGTCAGCTTCTATCTGGACCCGGAGGACGCGGCGGAAGAGAAGCTCGCTGCCGTCCGGGAAAGCCTGGAGGAGCTGAGGTTATTTATGGATCCGGGACCCTGCAGCATCTCGGAAAGCGAGACTGAGGACAAGGACTGGATCAACAACTGGAAGGAGTTCTTCCATCCCTTTACGGTGGGAGATTTCCTGATCAAGCCCACCTGGGAAGCTGTTCCGGAAGGGACGGAAGGAAAGACCCTGATCCAGATCGATCCGGGGACGGCCTTCGGCACCGGGGCCCATGAGACGACGCAGCTCTGTATCCGGCAGATCGCAAAGTATCTTCCGGAGATCAGAAAAGAGAATCCGGAGGTCCGGGTCCTGGATGTCGGTACCGGCAGCGGGATCCTGGGCATTGCCGCTCTGAAGCTGGGGGCTGCCTCTGTTTTCGCCACGGATCTGGATGACAATGCTGTGGAGGCCGTGGGAGAAAACCTGAAGAGCAACGGCCTGACAGAGGAAGTGTTCCGGACCGTCTGCGGCAATCTGATCGACGATCCGGAAGTCCAGAAGGCATGCGGCGAGGAGTGCTATGACCTCGCGGCGGCGAACATCCTGGCGCCGGTGATCATCGCCCTGCAGGGAGAGATCGCCCGGCATTTAAAGCACGGAGCAGTCTTTATCACCTCCGGGATCATTGATACCATGGAGGAAAAGGTGCTGGAAGCTTTTGAAAAGAACCCGGAATTTGAGCTCCTCGAGGTGAATCACCAGGGCGAGTGGGTCAATGTGACCGTCCGGAGGATCTGATCAGATGCACCATTTCTTTGTGAGACCGGAGCAGATCTCCGGAAAAGAGGCTTATATTGAAGGACCTGACTGGAATCACGCGGCGAATGTGCTCCGCGTGAAACCGGGAGAACAGGTCCTTTTAAGCGCGGGTGAAGACAGGGATTATCTATGTTCAGTCCGGGAGGTGGACCGCACTTCCCAGAGGATCCTTCTCTCTGTGCTGGAGGAAAACCGGGATATCCGGGAACTGCCGGTAAAGATTTCCCTCTACCAGGGACTGCCGAAAAGTGATAAGATGGAGCTCATCATTCAGAAGGCGGTGGAGCTGGGAGCAGCCAGAGTGGTCCCGGTAGAGACTGCGCGATGCGTGATAAAACTGGACCGGAAGAAAGCGGAAGCAAAGAGGAACCGCTGGCAGGCCATTTCCGAGAGCGCTGCGAAGCAGTCAGGAAGAAGCGTGATCCCGGAAGTTGCCATGCCAATGTCCTTTGCCGCGGCACTGAAGGAAGCCGCAGGATCTGATGTCCGTCTGATCCCTTACGAGAACGCGGAAGGGATGGATAGGACCAGGAGGATCCTGGATAGCGTACAGCCGGGCCAGAAGGTGGCAGTGTTCATCGGTCCGGAAGGCGGTTTTGAAGAGGCAGAGATCAGACAGGCGGAGGAAGCCGGATTTCAGGCCGTGACTCTGGGAAAACGCATCCTCAGGACGGAAACGGCCGGTTTTGTGGTGCTGTCGCTCCTGATGGCGCAGACGGAAGGAAAGTAAAATGGCAGTTTATTTTGATAATTCTGCGACGACGCGGGTCTCGGAGCGGGTGATGCAGCTGGTCGTGAAGACCATGCGGGAGGATTACGGGAATCCCTCTGCGAAGCACCGCATGGGAGTGGACGCCGAGCGCTACGTGAAAGAGGCGGCTGCGAAGATCGCGAAGACGCTGAAATGCTCCGCGAAGGAGATCATTTTTACTTCCGGCGGCACAGAGTCCGACAACCTGGCCCTGATCGGCGCCGCCATGGCAAACAAGAGAAAGGGAAAACATCTGATCACCACCTCCATTGAACACCCGGCAGTCTACCAGCCGATGCTGTTCCTGGAGTCCATGGGATATGAGATCACTGTTCTCCCGGTGGACGCGGATGGCCACGTGGATCCGGAAGAACTGAAAAATACAGTCCGGCCGGATACCCTCCTGGTTTCCGTGATGTATGTCAACAACGAGACGGGAGCAGCGGAACCGCTTCCCGAGATCGCAAAGGCGGTTAAAGAGAAGAATCCGGAGACGCTGATCCACGCGGACGCGATCCAGGGATACGGAAAGTACCGGATCTATCCCGCGAGAGAAGGCATCGACCTCATGAGCGTCAGCGGTCATAAACTGCACGCGCCGAAGGGCGTGGGCTTCCTTTATGTCCGGGAGGGCGTAAAGCTGAACCCCATTCTGTTCGGCGGAGGACAGCAGGGCGGAATGCGGAGCGGGACTATCAACGTTCCCGGGATCGCCGGTATGGGAGAGGCCGCGGCGGAGGCATACGAAGAATTTGACAGGAAGATCGCCGGCATCACGGAGGTCAAGGACTACCTGATCGACGAACTGACCGGAGATCCGGAGGGACCGCTTGCGGGTATTACTGTGAATTCAAAAAAGGGCAGCGGTTCTGCGCCCCATATCGTCAGCATTTCGGTGCCGTCGGTGCGGGCGGAAGTCCTGCTCCACGCCCTGGAGGACAGGCAGATCTATGTATCCAGCGGCTCTGCGTGCTCATCCCATCATCCGGGTATCTCCGGGACTCTGAAGGGGATCGGACTTCCGGAGGAGCTTCTGGACGCGACGATCCGGGTGAGTCTCTGCGAAGACAATACGATACAGGAGGCGGATCAGTTCCTCGCCGCCATGCGGGAGCTGGTTCCCATGCTTCGGAAATATACACGGCGGTAAGAAAGGAATTAGTATTATATGGAGTTTAAGTCTTTTCTGGTAAAGTACGGCGAGATCGGCGTCAAGGGAAAGAACCGCTTCAAATTTGAAGACGCGCTGATCCATCAGATCCGTCTTGCCCTTCGGAAAACGGAAGGCAGTTTTGAGATCGTCCGGGAGCACGGAAGGATCTATGTGGATATGGTCGGGGAATACGATTACGAGGACACGGTGAACGCGCTGAAATGCGTGTTCGGGCTCGTGACGATATGCCCTGTAGTGCGTTTCGCCGAGAAGGATTTTGAAGCGGTGAAAAAGGCCGCCGTGGAGTATATGAAGGAAGTGTACGGGGATCGGAAGATGACCTTCAAAGTCTTCACACGGCGCATCGACAAAAGCTATCCCGGCACCTCCGAGACGATCAGCGCGGACTTGGGCGAAGTGATCCTCGGCGCGTGCCCGAACCTTAAGGTCGACGTGAAGAATCCTGAGATCCCGCTTCATGTGGAGATCCGGAACGAGGGCGTCAGCATTTATTCCATCAGCATCCCCGGCCCCGGCGGTATGCCGGTGGGGACCAACGGCCGCGCCATGCTTCTGCTTTCCGGCGGCATTGATTCCCCGGTGGCAGGCTACATGATCGCTAAGAGAGGCGTCCTGATCGAGGCAGTGTATTTTCACGCGCCGCCCTATACCTCCGAGCGGGCAAAGCAGAAGGTGGTGGAACTGGCGAAGCTGGTCTCCCGGTACACGGGACCTGTTAACCTGCACGTTGTCAACTTTACAGATATCCAGCTTTATATTTATGAGAAGTGTCCCCACGAGGAACTGACTATCATCATGCGCCGCTATATGATGCGGATCGCGGAGATGATCGCCCGTAAGAGTGGAAGCAAGGCGCTGATCACGGGAGAAAGCATCGGACAGGTGGCCAGTCAGACAGTGG
Organism: Stomatobaculum sp.; assembly: GCA_017449925.1. Next base: position 18,713 of record JAFSYO010000056.1, on the reverse strand, counting down.
ATTCTCTGGTGGCCACCAATGAAGTCTGTACCATGCCTGTGTTCCGTCCTCTGATCGGTTTTGACAAGCTGGAGATCATCGAGAGATCGGAGATGATCGGTACTTACGAGACCTCCATCGAGCCCTATGAGGACTGCTGCACGATCTTCGTCGCGAAGCATCCGGTGACGCACCCCGACGCAGAGCGCATCCGGAAATCGGAGGAAAGTCTCGGCGAAAGGATCGATGAACTGGTGCAGGAAGCCATCCGGACGAAGGAGCGCATTCTCTGCGAGATGTGATCGAAGATCCCGCCCGTGCGCATAAAATCAAAAAAGAAAGCCGCAGGACGAAAGTCCTGCGGCTTCGAGATATCGATGTACTTTTAATTTACTCGACGATATAGGGCTTCAGAGCTTCGAGGATATCGCTTTCCTCAGAAGAACCATGGATGTTCAGCTCGATCGGCTTGGAGAGATCCAGGCTGAAAATACCCATGATGGATTTTGCGTCGATGACATATCTGCCGGACACGAGGTCAAAATCTTCATCGTAGCGGGCGATGGTGTTAACGAAAGCTTTCACTTTGTCGATAGAGTTCAGGGAAATCTTAACTTTCTTCATGCTCATTAAAGTAACGCCTCCTTGTCTGTTTGAGATCGGGCGCTGCCGCCCACGATGATCCTTATCTTTATCTTATTTGGAACGGGAAATAAAGTCAAGTGCTGAACCGCAGGACGGTTCGGAAAGAGAGTTTCGGAAAGTGAAAAGTGCCGCATTTCATACGCTGGGCTGTAAAGTTAATATATATGAGACTGAGGCGATGCGTCAGGCGCTGGTCCGGGAAGGATACGAGATCCGCTCCTTTGATGAGGCGGCGGATGTCTACGTGGTCAACACTTGTTCCGTGACGAACATTGCCGACAAAAAATCGCGGCAGATGCTCCACAGGGCGAGGGCCCTGAACCCGGACGCAGTGATCGTGGCGGCAGGGTGCTACGCCCAGGCGGCTGCGGAACAGCTGAAACAGGACCAGGGGGTGGATATCGTCCTCGGCAACCGCGAAAAAAAACAGATCGCGGAGATCCTGGAGCAATGGTTCAGGGAAGAAAAAGGGAAGAAAAAACAGAAGGTTCTCCTGGCGGGAGATATGACAGAAGCTTTCTGTTATGAGGATATTTCCGCCGAGACCATGTCCGGCCATACCCGGGCCTTCCTGAAGATCCAGGACGGCTGCAATCAGTTCTGCAGCTACTGTATCATCCCTTATCTGCGGGGCCGTATCCGTTCCCGGGAGGCGGAAGAGATCCTCAGGGAAGCCCGGACATTCTTAGAAAAAGGCTTCCGGGAACTGGTGCTGACAGGGATCCACCTTTCCTCCTACGGAAAGGACTTGAAAGAGAGAGGACCGGAAGGAAGCCGGGCAGAGGACCTGGGAGATGTGATCCGCCTTCTGGACGAAGTGCCGGGGATCGAGCGGGTCCGGGTCGGATCACTGGAACCAAGGCTGATCACGGAGTCTTTCCTCAGGACGCTTTCAGAACTGAAACATTTCTGCCCGCACTTCCACCTGTCCCTGCAGAGCGGGAGCGACAGTGTGCTGAAAAGAATGAACCGCCGGTACAAGGCGGAGGAGTATTACCAGAGCGTCTGTCTGCTGCGGGAATATTTTCCGCGGGCCGCGGTGACGACGGACATCATCACGGGATTTCCGGGAGAGACAGAAGAAGAATTCGAGGAGACGCTCCGTTTTGCGGAAAAGATCGGATTTTACGAGATCCACATCTTTCCGTATTCTGTCAGACAGGGGACCAGGGCTGCGTCAATGCCGGGCCAGCTGCCCCGGGCAGTGAAGGCGGAGCGGGCTGCCAGACTTGCGGAACTGACAAAAGAACAGTCCCGTGCTTTCCGGGAGGCCCGCCTCGGGACCGAGGAAGAGATCCTCACGGAAGAAGAAATCGTCATAGGCGGAATTCCGTATGTCGTGGGGAACACCCGGGAGTATGTTCGGTGCGCGGCGCCCGCCGGGACAGCGGTAAATACGCTGGTCCGGGGCACAGTCACAGGATTTCTTGCAGAAGATATTCTGTGTATGGAACCCTGCGGAAAGGAATCCTGAAGGAAGGACTTGAAGAACGACCGTTTTTGGTTTACAATAATGGCAATTGAGAGGAAACAGTTATGAGCGAAAACTTAAAGGATACACAGTTCTTTCAGGCAGTTCAGGATAATAAGATGGATGTGACCCAGGTGCTTCAGCTGGTCTATGAAGCGCTGTCTGAAAAAGGTTACAATCCGGTGAATCAGATCGTAGGATATGTGATGAGCGGTGATCCTACCTATATTACAAGCCACAAAAACGCCCGAAGCCTGATCATGAAGGTGGAGCGCGACGAGATCCTGGAAGAGCTGTTGAGTTTTTACATCGATAAGAAATTTGGCGGCAGTGACTGATCACTGCCGTTTTTTCTCAATAGAAGTCCAATCTCCCGCTGAGATAAAATAAAGCCGCGTGAATGGCCGTTATGGGCTCGGCCGAACTGAATAGATACTATTCTTTTTCTGATGCAGGTTCTGTATCGGAATTCTTTTGTTGTGCAGGAAACACTATGACAATTCTGATGGGGCTGGATTACGGCTCAAAAACGGTAGGCGTCGCAGTGAGCGACGCCCTCATGATGACTGCGCAGCCTCTTGAGACGATCACCAGGGACAGTGAGAAAAAACTGAGAAAGACCCTTGCGCGGATCGCGGCACTGGCAGAGGAGCGCCAGGTAGGGCTGTTTGTTCTGGGAAGACCTCTGCATATGGACGGCAGCTCCGGGGAGCGGGTGGAAAAATGTGCAGCTTTTAAAGAACTGCTGGAGAAGCGCACAGGGATACCGGTGGTATGGCAGGACGAACGTCTGACCACGGCGGAAGCAGACGAGATCCTTTCCGAGAGCGGCGTGCCAAGGGAAGAGCGGAAAAAATACATCGACCAGGTGGCGGCAAGCCTGATCCTCAAAGAATACATGGAAGCGCACCCGGCGAAATGAACGGAGAAAAAGAATGGACGAGAAAAAGAACAGCGGAAGCGCTGAGATCATTGTGACGGATGAGAACGGACAGGAGATCGTCCTGTACGCAGTAGAAGAGACCAGGATGAACGGCTGCTCCTACCTCCTTGCCGCGGACAGCGAGGAAGGAGACGGGGACTGTTATATCCTGAAAGATGTTTCCGGAGAGGAAGAAACAGAAGCGGTATATGAATTTGTAGAGGACGATGCGGAGGCAGAGAGCATTTTCCGCATTTTTCAGGAACTGATGACAGAAACGGGAGTGGAACTCTCAGAAAGGTAAATGATAATTTGAGTGAGATGGAGAATAATCCTCTGCACGCTATCCGGAAGCTAAGGGAAAGAAGCCGTTCCCTGACCGGAGGCGAGACAGAAGTAAAAAAGACAAAGAAAAAACAGGGGAGCCATATTGCAGCGCAGGAGCAGAAGCCGCATAAGAAAGCCGGGAAACACCTGAAGACAGAGAAGCACCTGAAGACGGAAAAAATACTAAAGGCTGAAAAACTCCCGAAAAAAGAGAAACTTCCGAAAACGGAGAGAATGCCGAAAAAAGGAAAGCTTCCGAAACAGGAGAAAGTTTCCAGGACGGAAAAGGTGATAAAAAAGGAGATCATCCTGAAAAAGGAGGAGGTTCCTGTGCAGGAGATCTTCCCGAAAATGGACTATGCCCTGAAGAAGGAACTGAGACCGGGAAAATACCCGAAGGCTTCCCGGATTCCTCAGGACGAGGGTGCCATGGTGAAGATCATCCCGCTGGGCGGACTGGAACAGATCGGAATGAATATCACCGTCTTCGAGTACGGGGACAGCATCGTGGCAGTGGACTGCGGTATTGCTTTCCCCGCGGAAGATATGTACGGCATCGACTGCGTGATCCCGGATATCACCTATCTGAAGGACAATGCCTCAAAGGTAAAGGGTTTTGTGATCACCCACGGTCATGAGGACCACATCGGCGCGCTGCCTTACATTCTGAAGGAACTGAATGTGCCGGTCTATTCCACGAGGCTGACCATCGCCCTGATCCGGCATAAGCTGGAGGAGCACCGCCTGGCGGATTCCGCGAAGCTGTTCGTGGTGAATCACGGGGACACCGTTCCTCTGGGCGATTTTAATGTGGAATTCATCAAGACGAACCACTCGATCTCCGACAGCTCTGCTCTGGCGATCTTTTCGCCGGCAGGAGTTATTTTCCATACCGGTGATTTTAAGATCGATTACACCCCGGTCTTCGGAGAGGCAGCGGACCTGCAGCGCATGGCGGAACTTGGAAAGAACGGCGTTCTGGCGCTTCTCTGCGATTCCACCAACGCGATCCGCCCGGGCTTTACCATGTCGGAGCGCACCGTGGGAAGAACCTTTGATATGATCTTCTCAGAGCACCAGAAGAACAGGATCATCGTTGCTACCTTTGCATCGAATGTGGACCGTGTGCAGCAGATCATCAACACCGCTTACCGGTTCGGCAGAAAGGTCGTGGTGGAATGACGCTCCATGGTGAACGTCATCGGAATTGCGAATGAACTGGGGTATATCCAGATTCCGGAGGGAACGCTGATCGATATCGAGCAGCTGAAGAATTTCCCGCCGGAAAAGACAGTGCTGATCACTACAGGCTCCCAGGGAGAAAGCATGGCTGCCCTGTCCCGGATGGCCAGCGGCATACACCGCAAGGTGACCATTACGCCCAACGACGTGATCATCATGAGTTCCCATCCGATTCCCGGCAATGAGAAAGCGGTGGATAAAGTCATCAACGAGCTTTCCATCCAGGGGGCAGAGGTGATCTTCCAGGACACCCATGTCTCCGGACATGCCTGCGCGGAAGAGATCAAGCTGATGTATTCCCTGCTGCGGCCGAAGTTCGCGCTTCCGGTCCACGGAGAGTACCGCCACAGGAAAGCGCAGGTGGAACTTGCGGAGGCGGTGGGCGTGCCGAAGGAGAACATCCTCTTCATGTCCACGGGCGATGTGGTGGAGCTGACGGCATATTCCTGCTGTATTACAGGCCGTGTTCAGGCCGGCGGCATCATGGTGGACGGTCTGGGTGTCGGCGATGTAGGCAACGTGGTCCTGAGAGATAGACAGAATCTTGCGCAGAATGGTATCATGATCGTGACTATTGCGCTGGAGCGTGGGACGAATCGTCTTCTCGCGGGTCCGGAGATCGTTTCCAGAGGCTTTATCTATGTCAAGGAATCGGAGGATCTGATGGAGGAGGCGCGGAACATCGCCCAGACGGCGGTGGAGGACTCCCTGAGCGCCAAAGTGACTGACTGGACGAAGCTGAAGGGGATCCTCAGGGACGAGCTTTCAGATTTCTTCTGGAAGCGGATGAAGAGGAATCCGATGATACTTCCGATCGTAATGGGAATCGACTGAGAACATGGGAAAGACGACACGTGGTTCGGAACAACTGAACAAACTATCTTCGGGCATGATGGAGATCGCGGCGCGTATCCTGATCTACACGCTTCTTGTGCTGGTCATGTACCGCGGCGTCACTGCGGCTTACAGCTTCGGCTACGGGCTGTTCTGCACCAAGAGTGTGGAAGAAGCGCCCGGCAGGGATATTCGGGTCACGATTCCCCAGAACGCCGACACGGAGCAGGCAGCGGAACTCCTCCAGAAGAAAGGGCTGATCGAAAACACGGCTTCCTTCCGCGTGCAGGCAGTCTTTTTCGGGTTGACTGTAAAGCCCGGAAGTTATCTCCTGAATACCTCGGAAACGGTGAAGGAGCTTCTGGAGGACCTGAACGCGGGGCCGGACAGCAGCCAGGAGGGAAAGACGTGATCCGGAGTGACAGGATCAGGGACTATCTCGACTCCCTGGATCCAGGCAATGACGCAGCGACAGAGGCGATCCGCAGGGAAGCGGTGCAGAATGAAGTCCCTGTGATCCGGCGGGACACAGAGTCGCTTCTGAAGACCGTCATTGCGATGACACGCCCCGAAAGGATCCTGGAAGTGGGGACAGGCGCCGGGTATTCCGCCATCGTGATGGCGAAGGCAGCAGCGGAGGCGAAGATTACGACCATAGAGAACTGGCCGTCCAGGATCGAGGCGGCCGGACGGAATTTTGTCCGCGCGGGACTTTCCGGGCGGATCGAACTGCTGGAAGGGGATGCCGGACAGATCCTGCCCGGACTTCCTGCGGACCATTATGACCTTGTTTTTGTGGATGCGGCCAAGGGTCAGTACCTGATCTGGCTGCCGCATCTTTTAAAATGTCTGAAAACCGGCGGCGTCCTGGTCTCAGACAATGTCCTTCAGGAGGGCACTGCGGCAGAATCCCGTTTTGCCCTGGACCGGAGGGACCGGACCATTCACGCCAGGATGAGGAATTATCTTTATACCCTGACGCACACCAAGGGACTGGTGACATCCGTGACGCCCTGCGGGGACGGAACGGCGCTGACGGTAAAGACAGGTTATTGGACGGGATTATTACAGGGAGATGAGGAACATGCAGAATATGACCAGAAAGCCTGAGCTTCTGCTGCCGGCGGGGAGTCCGGATGTGCTCAGGACTGCCATTGACTACGGCGCGGATGCTGTATATCTGGGAGGAGAGGCCTTTGGCCTCCGGGCCATGGCAAAGAATTTTACAACGGAGGAAATGGCAGAAGGGATCGCCTATGCCCATGCGCGGGGAAGAAAGGTCTATGTGACAGTGAACATCCTGGCTCACAACGAGGATCTGGCTGCGGCGGAACGGTATTTCGCAGAGCTTTCCGGGATCCGGCCTGACGCCCTCATCGTCTCGGATCCGGCGCTCTTCATGGCGGCGAAGCGCCTCTGCCCGGGGATCGATCTGCACATCAGCACCCAGGCAAACAATACGAACTACGGCACCTTTCTTTTCTGGCATGAACTCGGCGCGAAGCGTGTGGTGGCGGCCAGGGAGCTTTCTCTCCGGGAGCTTTCGGAGATCCGGGACAGGATCCCGGAGGACCTGGAGATCGAAGCCTTTGTCCATGGCGCCATGTGTATTTCTTATTCCGGACGGTGCCTTCTGAGCAGTTTTCTCGCCGGACGCGACGCGAACCGCGGAGCCTGCGCCCATCCCTGCCGCTGGAAATACGCCCTGGTCGAGGAGAAACGGCCGGGACAGTATATTCCGGTGGAGGAAGACGAGAGGGGAACATATATTTTCAATTCCAAGGATCTCTGCATGATCCGCCATATTCCGGAGCTGTGTGAAGCGGGCATCCGGAGCTTTAAGATCGAAGGCAGGATGAAGACAGCTCTGTATGCTGCCGTGACTGCCCGGAGCTACCGGAAAGCGCTCGACGACTGGTTCGAGGATCCTCAGCTTTACCGGGAGCATCTGCCGCTGTATGAAGAGGAGATCTCGAAATGTACTTACCGGGAGTTTACCACCGGCTTTTATTTCGGGAAACCAGACAGCAGCGCGCAGATCTACGACAGCAACACTTACGTGCGGAGCTGGACCTACCTCGGGACTGTGGAGCGGATCGACGAAGAGGGAAGGGCATGTTTCCCGCAGAAGAACAAATTCTGTGTGGGCGACAAAGTTGAGATCATGAAAAAGGATTTCCGCAACGTGACAAGTCTGGTCCGCGGGATCCGGAATGGTGAGGGAGAAGACATGGAAAGCGCGCCGCATCCCCTGGAGGAGTTGCGTGTCCTTCTGGATCCGGCACCGGAACCGGGGGACCTGATCCGCATGGAGACAAAGGAATGACACTTTATTTCGGGGCATTGACCGCGCTGTGTGCGGCCTATTGGATCCTGCTTCTTATTTATTCCGGATTCCTGGTGCAGCAGCACTGGATCTGGCTGTTCTTTGCGGCATTTTTTCTTCTGAATACCGCTGCAGCCTGGGGATACCGGAAGGGGCTCCGGCAGACACCGCTCTGGCTGGTGACTGCCCTTCACACAGCGGCCTTCGCCGGAATGGCAGTGATGATCGCAGCCGCGATCCTGGTCGCTTCCGGAATGTCCCGGGAGGAGGTCCGGAATCCGGATTTCTGCATCGTACTGGGAGCATCGGTGAAAGAGGACGGAAGTCTGTCTCCTTCGCTGAAACGGCGGCTGGATGAGGCGATCCGCTTTTCTGACCGGAATCCGGGGACGCGTTTTGTCCTTTCGGGAGGAAAAGGGCCGAAGGAGCCGGCGACAGAAGCCGAGGTCATGGGATCGTATCTGGTCTACAACGGAGTGCCGGAGAGCCGGCTGCTCCTGGAGATCCAGTCAAAGAACACTTATGAGAACCTGATGTACAGCGAGGCTCTGATCGACCGGATCCGGACAGAGGAAAAAGGGAGCCGGGGACGCGCGGCGAAACAAATGCCGGAAGGAGCTTCCTTTATTCAGGCAGAGGGACTGCCGGTCAGGGTGGCGATCCTCAGCGCGGACTATCACCTGTTCCGGGCCACGCACCTGGCCAGGAAGATGACCGGCAGGGACTGCAGCGGCATCGCGGCAAAAAGCGACCCGGTGATGTTTGCTCATTTTGTGGCAAGAGAGTGCATCGCCATTGTAAAGGACAAGTTTTTCGGGAGGTTGTAAAGAATGACGAAGTCCTATGATCTGAAGAAACAGATGGAAGAGCTGAAGGGCCTTGGTGCGTATCAGTTCCTGACTGAGACGGAGATCCCGGAGATCCGGGCAACAGGAGTCACGATGGAGCACCGGAAGACCGGAGCAAAAGTGTTCCTGCTGCTCTGCAGCGACAACAACAAGGTATTTACCATCGGCTTCCGCACGCCTTCCCGGGATTCCACCGGAGTAGCGCATATCGTCGAGCACACGGTGCTCTGCGGTTCCGAAAAGTATCCTTCCAAGGATCCTTTTGTAGAGCTGGTGAAAGGCTCTCTCAACACTTTCCTGAATGCAATGACCTACCCGGACAAGACGATCTATCCGGTGGCCAGCTGCAATGACACGGATTTCAGGAACCTGATGGATGTTTATCTGGATGCGGTGTTTCATCCGAATCTGTACCGGGAAGAGAAGATCTTCCGGCAGGAAGGCTGGCACTACGAGATGGATTCCGCCGACGGAGAGCTCCGGCTGAACGGCGTGGTATACAATGAGATGAAGGGTGCCTATTCCTCCCTGGACGGCAGGATGGAGCAGGCCATCGGACAGGCACTGTTCCCCGGTCATCCTTACGCGGAGGATTCCGGCGGCGATCCGGACATCATCCCGGAACTGACCTATGAAGACTACCTGGCTTTCCACTCCAGGTATTATCATCCGTCCAATTCATATATTTATCTTTACGGCAATACAGACATGGCGGAGCAGCTCCGCTATATCGATGAAACCTACCTGTCCTCCTATGAGCGGAGGGAACCGGATTCCGGGATCCCTGTCCCGGCAAAGCTGGAGAACTATGTTGAAGAGGTCTGTGAGTACCCCCTTTCGGAAAGCGAGTCCCCGGAGAATGCAGTCAGTTTTTCTTTCAACACCCGCGTGGGCGGCGAGCTGGATCCGGTCAGGTACAATGCGTTCCAGGCCCTGGCCTATGTGCTGATGGAGGTGCCGGGGGCGCCGCTGCATGAAGCGGTGATCAATGCCGGCCTGGGAGAGGATGTATATGGAGGTTACGCCAACGGGATCCGGGAACCGTACTTTACGATAACGGTCAAGAACAGCTCGTTTGAGAAAAAAGAAGACTGCAGGAGAGTGATCACAGAGACACTGAAGGAGCTGTCGGAAGGAGCGCTGGACCATGAGATGCTGAAGGCTGCAATCAACGCGGCGGAATTCCGGGCAAGAGAAGCGGACTTCGGGTCATATCCCAAAGGCCTCATGTACGGTATTGAATGCTTTAACAGCTGGCTCTACGATGAAGACCCTTGCATGCATTTAAAGTTCGACGAACTGTTCCGGGAGCTCTACCGGAAAGTAGACGAAAACTTCTTTGAATCACTGATCAGAGAAGCGCTTCTGGAGAACAGGAACGGCGCCCTGATCATTATGAAACCGGTCCCGGGGCAGGCCGGGAAGAGGGACCTGGAACTGAAGGAACAGCTTTCCGCCAAGGCATCCTCCCTTTCAGAAGAGGAACGGGAGAGACTGGTCCGGGAAACAAAAGAGCTGAAAACTTATCAGAGCGAACCCTCCTCTCCGGAGGATCTGAGGAAGATCCCGCTTTTAAAACGGAGCGACATCACCCGGCAGGCGGAGAAGATCATCTTTGCAGAACGGGAAGAGGACGGAGTGAAAGTGATCTGGTCGGATGTGTTTACATCCGGGATCGCCTATCTGCGGCTCCTGTTCGACTGTACGTTCCTGAAAGAGGAGGATTATCCGTATCTTGCTCTTCTGAAGGATTCTCTCGGTTATATCGATACGGAACAGCACAGCTATGCGGAATTGTCGACTCTGATCAACCGGTGCAGCGGAGGAATAAGCTTCGGCATGGACAGCTACGCGGACTACAGCGGAGACTGCCAGGTCAGGTTCGTGTTCACCGGCTTCGGCAAAGTACTGCACGATAAGATTCCCTTCGCCCTTGAGACGATGCGGGAAATGCTTCTTGAAACGAAACTTTCCGACCGCGAGAGGCTGAAGGATATCGCCGCTGAGGTGAAAGCCGGCCTGAAGGACCGGCTGACAGCTTCCGGACATTCAGCTGCTCTGGTCCGGGCGGGAAGCTGTCTGTTCAGATCGTCCCAGTTCAGCGATGCCACAAAAGGCATCGTCTACTACCGCCTCCTGGAAAGGCTGTGCGCGGATTTTGACGCAAAGGCGGAGAAAACAATTGCAAAGCTTAAGGAACTGGTGGAGAAGATCTTTACCGCAGGGAATCTTACGGTCCACCTGACGGCTGATGCGGAGGGCTATGAAGCTTTCTGCAAGGCCTTCCGCGGCTATCGGGCAGGCTGGCCCGAAACAGAGCGGCAGGAAAGCGCGGAAGAGTTTGTGCCCTGTGTGAGAAGAGAAGCCTGGACCAGCGCTTCCCTGGTGAACTATGTGGCGCGGATCGGAAACTTCAGAGCCCACGGGTTCAGATATACCGGCGCGCTCCGGATCCTCAAGGTCCTTCTGAGCTACGATTACCTATGGAACAATATCCGGGTGAAGGGCGGCGCCTACGGCTGTTCCGCAGCCTTCGGCCGGGCCGGGACAGCAGGATTCGTCTCCTACCGGGATCCGAAGATCCTGGAGACGGACAAGGTCTATGAAGGGATCGCGGACTACGTTTCACAGTTCGACGCGGACGAACGGGAGATGACGAAGTTTATCATCGGCGCGGTCAGCGAGCTGGATATCCCGCTGACTCCCCAGGGCAAGGGAAGCCGCGGACTGGCCGCCTGGTACAGCCACGTGACGGATGAGGAGATCCAGCTGGAAAGGGAAGAGATCCTGGACGCTGTCCCGGAGGATATCCGGGCACTGGCGCCGCTTCTCCGGGCAGTTCTTTCTGACGGTGTGAAATGCGTGATCGGAAATGAGGCGCAGATCCGCGAGGCGGCTGAGGCCTTCACAGACGTGACCCCGCTGTTTTCAGCATAAGGAAACGTTTGGCATAAGAAAACGTGACCCGGTATTTACGGCATAAGGAGAAGAAACATAATCATGAAATCCGGATTTGCAGCGCTGATCGGACGCCCCAATGTGGGAAAGTCCACGCTGATGAACCACCTGATCGGTCAGAAGATCGCCATCACCTCGGAAAAGGCCCAGACGACAAGAAACCAGATCCGCACCGTCTACACAGATGAAAGAGGGCAGATCGTTTTTGAGGATACGCCGGGACTCACCAGGGCAAAGAACAAGCTGGGAAGATTCATGGTGGATGTGGCAGAGAAGACGATCGCCGACGCGGATGTGATCCTCTGGATCGTGGAAGCAGGAACGTATCTCGGCGCGTCCGAGCAGGAGATCCTGGAGAAACTTCGAAAAGTGAACAAACCCCTGGTGCTGGTGGTGAACAAGGTGGACAAGGTACAGGACAAGAAAGAACTGGCGCAGTCCATCGAAGCCTATGAAAAAGCAGTGCGTCCCGCGGACCTGGTCGCGGTCTCCGCACTGCGGCACCAGAACATTGATCTTCTTCTGGAGTCTTTGTTCCGCCATCTTCCGGAAGGACCGCTGTTCTACGATGAGGATACGGTCACGGAGGAGCCCATGCGTGACATCGCCGCGGAACTGATCCGGGAGCAGGCACTGCGGCTTCTGCGGGACGAGGTGCCCCACGGCATCGCGGTGACGGTGGAGCGGATGCATGAGCGGGAGGACGGCACCTTCGACATCGACGCGAACATCATCTGCGAACGGGAGACCCACAAAGGAATGGTCATTGGCAAAGGAGGCCAGATGCTGAAGCGCATCGGCACCGGCGCCAGAAAGGCCATTGAAGAGATGTGCGGAACGCCGGTGAATCTGAAACTATGGGTCAAAGTGCGGAAGGAATGGCGGGACAACGACACCCAGCTGAAAAGCTTCGGCTATGACCTGAAGAAACTGAAGTAATGACCTGATGCAACTGAAGTAAGAGGAAGAGTCCAGATGCGGAACGGCGTTCAGGAAGTGACCGGCATGGTCATCAAGTCCATGCCGGTGGGCGAGCGCGACAGAAGAGTGACCCTGATGACACTGGAACAGGGAAAGCTGTCCTTTTTTGCCCACGGCGCAGGAAAGCCGGGGAACCCCTTCATGGGGGTCACCCGGCCTTTTTCGTATGGGAAATTTTTCTTGTACCAGAGGAGGGATTCCTACAGTCTGGAGAGCGCGGAGATCGCGAATTACTTCGAAAATCTCTCCGGGGATCTGGTCACGACCTGCTACGCGACTTACTTTCTTGAACTGGCGGACTACTATGCTCACGAGTTCGCCCCGGAGCCGGGGATCCTTAAACTTCTGTACCTGAGTTTCCTCGCCCTTCAGAAGCCATCGATCCCGAAACCCCTGACCCGCCGGATCTTTGAACTGCGGATGATGGTCATTGACGGAAGCTATGATCCGCTGCCGCCCCTGTACCGGGGAGGAAGGGAACCTGCTTCCGGCGATAAGGAAGCAGCAGGTGCAGGCGCATCCGACTGCACCTACACCTGGCACTATATCTGCACGGCCCCCCTGGAGCAGTTGTTCCGCTTCAATGTCACGGAGGGGATCCTTACGGAGCTAGGACGGAATGTGGACGCCAGCCTCCGGAAGTATGCGGACCGGCAGTTCCACTCCCTGGAGATCCTGGAGATGATGAATTAAAGCCCCAGCATCTCCCGGAGCCAGTCCGGCAGGTCAAATAACCATTCTTTTGGGGATGTTCCTGGTCCCGGAACAGAGGGGAGCTCAGACGTGCTGTTTGCGCTGCCGGGAAGGATGCCGAGGAACGGGTTTAAGATGTCCGCAAGGAATTCGTGGAACTTTGCGGTCAGCTGCTCTATGATGCTGCCGCCGTGGACCTTGCCGCAGAACGGGCAGGCACTGCTGGTACCGGAGGCTCCGTAGATGGAACGCTCCTTATTCTGCGGGACGTCGGGGTGCAGGATCTCAGGCGCGGGGACGTCCGTTACCGCTGTAATGCCGTACCCGTACGGATTCATGGTGATATCCGCTGCCTTGTCCGGCGCGCTGTCCGGTACAGGAGATTCGTGTTCCGCGAGGAGCTTTTCCAGGAGCGCGTCCAGCTCATCGCCGGACAGATTGGAAGCGTCTGCCTGATCCGTCTCCATGGTCGCGGCGGAGGCTTTCATGTCCTTCATTCCGGCGGCGCGGAGCGTGCCGTCCTTCGTCTGGACGATCCGGACGGAGCCGTCTGCTGAAGTACCGGAGAGGCGCATGGATTTGGGAGAGGCATCGTCCGCATAGGTGGTCACGGTGATCTCCGCGGGGTTCCCCGCAGCGGTGTCGATGACCGTGTTGATAGTGTCGCCGTAGATCGTGGAGGTGACGGAGGCATCGTCCGCGGCGAGGACTTTGACACAGGTGTTGTCTCCGGCGATCTCTACGGTGTTGAGGCTGTCCGTTTTATCTGCGGCGCCGAAGCCGGACACCGTGACAGTGCCCGTGTCCGTGGCCCAGTAAAGGCCGGAAGGATTCGTGCTGAAGGAGAGGGAACTGTCGGTTCCCGGTTCATCAGCTGCAAGGATGGGACAGAGAGGGACTACCGGTCCGCCGCCGGAAGTAATGGTACCGTTTTCTGTATGCACAAGGATGTCCGAGGCGTCGAGCTTAGCTGAAAGCTCCGCAGGAGGGGCTGCGATATGGAGGGGGTGGGCATCCGGGTCATCCGGGTCAAAAAAGTATTTCTCGTCAGGGAGAATTTCATCCATCGCATAGTCAATATCCGCGTGTGATTTGGGATAGGAATTCATAAAATACAAATAGCCTTTTGTGATATCCGACGATGTGTTCACGATCGCGTTTTCACTGGTAAAGGCAGGCTCCTCATCTGTAAGGCTGTAATAGTATTTCCACCCGCCGTTTTCCGTGATCGTGAACCGGGAGAGAGTATCAAGGTTGCAGTCATCGACGATGATATCATTTCCGGCAAGTCCGACGGCGAGGAAGATATGCCCGCAAGGCTTTTTTTTATGAGTCTCCTCATCATATTTGGAATAAAACAGTGATATCGGGACACAGATGGTATCATTTTCAAGCGCTTCCCGGACCCGCTCAAGAATCAGGTCAGTTCTCTGGAAAGACGAGTTGAATTCTGCGGCAATATCAGCGGAACACTGGATAAATAGTGTGGTCTCTATATAATCGTGAATGTCAAAGGTATGGGACGGGAATTTAATGTAAGAAGGATAATTTTTAGGATTATCCATTCCCTCTGAGTGAATTTTTTTATTTTTCCCTTTTGCTTTCGGGTTTTTTACGTCACTCAGATAATGTGATGGAATCCACCCGGCTGCTTCTTCACTGGGAGAGTAAACAAGCCCGATCTCCGGCATGTCGTTCAGGATACCTGCAGTTGTCATACAGATGCCGTAGCAGTAGCCGCCCGTGCCCTCCGCATTGTATTTTGCGATCAGCTCCGCGGTTGCATTTTCGAAAAGCCGCTGCATGATCTCTCCCTTCGGGGATTTGTCGCTGTAATTAAAGAAGGGGAGGGAATCCTTCTCATAGCTGTACCATCCCGGGAGGATCTTGGGCTTTTGTTCTTCATAGGGTACGGGTGCTCCGGACGCCATTTTCCAGGTGCTTTCAAGGTCCCAGCCGAGATCCGTATAGGTAGAGGCTTTGCCGGCATCGGCCTCGCTTATGTATTTCGGGATATACTGGGAGATCCCGAGGTCTACGCCGAGGGCGCTTTCCGCCAGGTCGCTCGCGAAGCGGGCTGCATCGGCCGCGGCTTGAAAGGTGTCCTGGCCGAGGAAAGCGTCCGCAAATTCGTAGGCGTCCGCGTCAAGCTCTTCCAGGATGGCGCAGTTGTCAGCCATGGAGAGATTGGACAGCGGACTGTAGACAGGGATCTGCGTGCCTTCAAAGTGGATGGATTTTGCAAGGACCGCGCAGCCGGTGACCCGGCCCTGCTCGCCGTCTCCACAGATGCCGCCGCAGTAGCTGGTGGCGCCGGTTTCGAGCTGCGGCGCGTAACAGCGGATGGTTCCGTTGAAGAGGGAATGCTGAATGCTGGTGAAAGCGACTTGATCTCTGATATCCGGCGGAGCTTCAGGTCCATCCCATGGGAGCGAGGTGTTTTCGGACGTCGGGAAATGGTTTGGAGTATGGCCCTGATCGACGAGCCTTCCTGCTATGCCGCCGGTGTAGGAAACGCTGTTGTCAGTCCTGGAATAGAGGTCCGCGGAGGAGGCACAGTCTGAGATGAAGCACGGGCCTGCCGCGGCGCCGATGATCCCGCCGGTGCTGAGTTCCCCGGCTCCGGAAGATGCGGCGCTGACGGAACCGGACGCGCGGCAGCCGGAGATAACGGAGCTGCCCGCATAGCCTGCGAAGGGACCTGCGTAGACGGTATGGTCCGCGCTTCCGGAGCAGCTGATCGAGACGCCTTCGAGGGCGAGGTCAAAGATCCTGGCATTGCTGACTGCGGCAAAGAGGCCCAGAGGGGTGTCGCCGTTCCCGGAGACCGTCAGGCCGGACAGGGTGTGCCCGTTGCCGTCGAACTCTCCGGTGAAGGGCTTTTCCATGGAGCAGAGCGGCGTCCAGGCGCCCTCGGGAGAAAGATCCAGGTCCTCGACGAGGATGAACTTCATGTCCGGGAGCTCCGGGATGCGCTTCAGCTCTTCGACGTTCGTGATCGAGATGTATTCGGTCTGCTTCCAGATGTCTTCATCTGCGGCGGCAGTGGTGGCTGCGGACTTGTCGTCGCAGGAAACGAGGAAGGAGAGGCCGAGCATGCTGAACAGGATGAAGGCGTGCTTAAGGTGGTTTCTGGTCATGGTGTGTGTTATCCTTGGGTAAAAGTACCCCCTTTGCCGGATAAACGGCAAAGGGGGTATATCAGTTTCAGAAGCTGAACTTGTCCATGAAGTAATTGCGGAGTTCGGAGATGGCCACGCGCTCCTGGGCCATGCTGTCGCGGTCGCGGATGGTGACGCAGCCGTCGTTTTCCGACTCAAAGTCGAAGGTGACGCAGTAGGGCGTGCCGATCTCGTCTTCTCTTCTGTAGCGCTTTCCGATAGCGCCTCTGTCATCGAAGTCTGTGTTCCAGTACTTGCTGAGCTCCTTGTGGATCTCCTCCGCTTTTCCGGACAGCTTCTTGGACAGCGGCAGCACGGCGATCTTCACCGGCGCCAGCGCCGGGTGGAAGTGCAGGACAGTGCGGACATCGCCGCCCTCCAGCTCTTCTTCGTCGTAAGCGTTGCACAGGAAAGCCAGGGTCACGCGGTCTGCGCCGAGGGAGGGCTCGATGACGAAGGGGATATATTTTTCCTTCGTTTCTTCATCGAAGTAGTTCATGTCTTCTCCGGAGACTTCCTGGTGACGGGACAGGTCGTAGTTGGTGCGGTCGGCGATGCCCCACAGCTCGCCCCAGCCGAAGGGGAACAGGAACTCGAGGTCGGTGGTCGCCTTGGAATAGAAGGACAGCTCCTCTTTGTCGTGGTCTCTTGCGCGGAGGAAGTCTTCCTTCATGCCGAGATCCTTCAGCCATTTCACGCAGTAATCTTTCCAGTACTGGAACCACTCCAGGTCGGTGTCCGGCTTGCAGAAGAACTCCAGCTCCATCTGCTCGAACTCTCTGGTGCGGAAGGTGAAGTTGCCGGGGGTGATCTCATTGCGGAAGGACTTGCCAATCTGGGCGATGCCGAAGGGCAGTTTCTTCCGGGAGGTGCGCTGTACGTTCTTAAAGTTGACGAAGATGCCCTGGGCGGTCTCAGGACGGAGATACACAGTGTTCTTCGCGTCTTCAGTGACGCCCTGGAAGGTCTTGAACATCAGGTTGAACTCACGGATGTCGGTCCAGTCGGACTTGCCGCAGGACGGGCAGGGGATGTTGTTCTCGCGGATGAAATCCTGCATCTCCTCATGGCTCCAGCCATCGACGGAAGACTTGAGGGAGATGCCGTGTTCAGCGGCAAAATCCTCGATCAGCTTGTCCGCGCGGAAGCGCTCGTGACAGCCCTTGCAGTCCATCAGCGGGTCGGAGAAGCTTCCGATGTGGCCGGAGGCGACCCAGGTCTGTGTATTCATAAGGATCGCGCAGTCCACGCCCACGTTGAAGGGAGACTCCTGGACGAACTTCTGCCACCACGCCTTCTTGACGTTGTTCTTCAGCTCAACGCCGATGTTGCCGTAATCCCAGGTGTTGGCCAGTCCGCCGTAAATCTCTGAACCCGGATAGACAAAACCGCGGTTCTTCGCGAGGGCTACGATCTTTTCCATTGTGTATTCCATTATCTTTCTTTCCTCCTTGTCCTGGCCGCTGGCTGCGGTCGGTTGTGGTTAAAACGCTTCCATTATATCCGCAGAAAGATCACATGTAAAGGAAAACCGCTTTCTCCTGCAGGGGTTTTCACTCGTTGTTATCCCGCCGGATTATGGTCTTATATCAACTATTATGATGATAGTATTTAATCGATTCTTTACTATTACAAAAAAATGTTTTGTGCTAATATATAATTTATCAAGCTGTATATTAAACCACAGGAGGAAAATTATGGCTAGAAAGTGGGTTTATCTTTTCAGTGAGGGCAACGCAAGCATGCGCGAGCTTCTCGGAGGCAAGGGCGCGAACCTGGCAGAGATGACGAACATCGGTCTTCCGGTTCCGCAGGGCTTCACCATTACAACTGAAGCCTGCACGCAGTACTATGAGGACGGCAGGGAGATCAACGAAGAGATCCAGGGCCAGATCAACGAGTACATCGTGAAGATGGAAGAGATCACCGGGAAAAAGTTCGGCGATAAGGAGAACCCGCTTCTCGTCTCCGTACGTTCCGGCGCAAGAGCTTCCATGCCCGGCATGATGGATACCATTCTGAACCTGGGCCTGAACGAGGAGGTCGTCAAGGTCATCGCCGCGAAGTCCGGCAACGAGCGCTGGGCCTGGGACTGCTACAGAAGATTCATCCAGATGTACTCCGACGTTGTCATGGAGGTCGGCAAGAAGTACTTCGAGCAGCTGATCGACAAGATGAAAGAGGACCGCGGCGTGAAGCAGGACGTGGAGCTGAACGCGGACGATCTTCACGAGCTGGCGAACCAGTTCAAGGCAGAGTACAAGGGCAAGATCGGCTCCGATTTCCCGGATGATCCGAAGGAGCAGCTGATGGGCGCCATCAAGGC
>JAFSYO010000055.1 GCA_017449925.1 Stomatobaculum sp. | reverse complement strand
GCTGACGATTTCGATGTCCATGTACGGCGGCTTTGAGCAGGTCGGTTCCATCGGCCAGAGCCTCCCCAGGAATGACCGCCAGACGACGACGCAGTCCGGGGATATCGTTCTGTATTCAGACAGCCAGATCGTCGTTTTCTATGGCTCAAACTCCTGGGCCTATACCCGGCTCGGTCATATCACGGACAAGAGCGCTCAGGAGATGGCGGAACTTCTCGGTGGCGGCGACGTGACGATCACGATCGGGTGAGGGCAAAAAGGCATGAAAATCCTGATCTTGAACGGCAGCCCCCATCTGGACGGTGCCACATCGGATATGGCAAATGCCTTCGCGGAAGGTGCGAGAGAGGCCGGACACGAAGTCGTTTCCATGAATGTTGCCCATAAGAACATCAAAGGATGTATGGCCTGCGAATATTGCCGGAACAGAGAAAAGGGCGTCTGTGTTCAGAAGGACGACATGCAGGCGATCTATCCGGAGATCCTGTCCGCAGACATGGTGGTCTTCGCTTCCCCGATCTACTACTTCACCTTATCTGCGCAGCTGCAGGCCGTCATCCATCGCACCTACGCCATTGATATCCCCAAAAACGTAAAGAAGGTCGCGCTGATCATGAGCTCCGGAAGCAAGTTCGTATACGGAGCTGCCATTACGGAATACTTCCAGTCGATCGTGGAGTACTGGGGTGTGGAAAACGCAGGAATCTTTACGGCCAACGGGAGGCAGAACAAGTCCAAAAAGAAGCGGCAGGAACTGTATCGCTTCGGAAAATCACTATAGAACAGAACCCGCTTCGAAAGGAACGCATTTCCCGGAAGTCCTTCCCGCGTCTATGAGCAACCTGTAGTCTCAGAAGAGACCGAATAAAGATAACAACGCTCCATCTCAGGCTGTTCTGCCGGAGGTGGGGCGTTGTGTTGTATCATGCGGTCAAAGCGGGTCGTCTTCCAAGACAATTACATTTAACCTTTATGCAGCGATTCTCCTCCGTAGGAAAGAAGCACCTTGTTGATTACCAATCGTCGTCTGACAAAGCGGATAGTCCCTCAGCCTCATCAACCCACGACGGATCATATTTTGTCTTCTTCATCTGCACTTTACAAGCCGGGCAGACTTGGAAAGGCTTTGAAACGGAAGCTCCACAGGCTGAGCAGACGAACTCATCGGCTCTGAAAAGATGAGTTTTCTGAATCCAGTGCGCGTTTTTCATCGGGCGGGTGTTTTTTGATGTCAGGCTTTGGCCGCGGCCTCTGCCCGTTCGCGGCAGATTTCTTCCCAGGTCTTCTGTGTGGAGACCACCTCGGCAAACTTCGCCATCTCGGCCGGGACATCGATCTTCTGGGGACATGCCTCCCGGCACTGACCGCAGGCGATGCAGTCGGCCGCGCGTTTTCCGTCGCCCAGAGCAGAATAGCGCATCATCAGGTTCATGGAGCTGTACACCTGCATCTCGTTGGCCATGTTCAGGATCATCGGAATGTTCAGACCCACCGGGCAGCCGGCGCAGCAGTAGTGGCAGCCCGTACAGGGAATCTTTCCCTGCATGTCTGCGGAGATTTTCTCCAGTACGGCCAGTTCCGCGGTATTCAGAGGCTTTTCCGCGGAGAAGGTTTTGAGGTTGTCCTCCATCTGCGGCAGGTTCGACATGCCGCTGAGGATCATGGTCGGCTTCGGAACCGACTGCAGCCAGCGGAAGGCCCATGCCGCACAGCTCTCATCCGGGCGCAGGGCATGCATCTCGGCTTCGGTTTCTTCCGCAAAGGAGGCGAGCTTTCCGCCGCGGACCGGCTCCATGACCCAGATCGGGAGGCCCGCTTTGCGCAGAATCTCCACCTTCTTCTCCGCGTTCTGCAGCTTCCAGTCCACATAGTTCAGCTGAATCTGGCAGAATTCCAGATTCTTTCCGTACCGGTCCACAAATTCCTGCAGGGCCTCCGGACCGGCGTGGCAGGAAAAGCCGAGATGGCGGATTCTTCCCTTCGCCTTCTGCTCCAGGAAGTAGTCCAGACAGTGCTTCTTCGGGTTGCAGTAATAGGCCATGGACTGTTCGTTGACATTGTGCAGCAGGTAGAAGTCGAAGTACTCAACGCCGCAGCGCTGCAGCTGCTCTTCAAACACCTCGGCCGGCTTCAGTTCTTTCACGCCGTGGACGTTCTGATGTCCGGGGAATTTGTCCGCCAGACACCAGGTCTCCCTGGGGTATCTGGCCAGGGATCTTCCGATCGCGCCTTCGGACTTTCCGTCGTGATATGGGTGGGCGGTGTCGAAGTAGTTGACGCCGGCCGCCATCGCCGCGTCCACCATCCGGTCCAGTTCCGCCTGATCAATGGTGCCGGATCCGTCCGGGAGCAGCGGCAGGCGCATCGCGCCGAAGCCGAGTGCCGAGAGCTGAAGATTCTGAAATTGTTTGTACAGCATGTTTATCACTCCTGATTTTTGTTTTCTGTTTTGGTTCATCTCCGTTTTCCGCATCCCAGAGGATGCGGTCTGTTATTTCGTCCGCTGCCTCACGCTGACCTCTCCGGAATTCAGGCGGCGCAGTTCCCCGCTCTCTGTCCGCACAAGCAGGGCAAAGTCCCGGTCGAGATCCAGCGCCACGGCGGGTTCCGGCTCCTTCCCCGGGGCCAGGATGTTGATTTCCTTGCCGAGCACCAGGGAACGTCTTCTGTACTCGTCAAACCAGGCCTTATCCGTCAGACTCTCATAGTAGTGCATCAGCCGGTTCAGCACGCCGGCTGCCAGGCGGCAGCGCAGTTCCGGGATCGGCTTTTCTCCGAAAGCGGAACCCGCGATGCTCCGCAGTTCTTCCGG
>JAFSYO010000054.1 GCA_017449925.1 Stomatobaculum sp. | reverse complement strand
TTCAAGACCATCCAGTCCCGTATCAAGAGACTCCAGAAGATCGAAGAGATGAGCCAGGACGGTACCTTCGATGTCCTTCCGAAGAAGGAAGTCATCGCGATCAAGAAGGAGTGGGAGAAGCTGGAGAAGAACCTGGGCGGCATCAAGGAGATGAAGAAGCTTCCGGACGCCATCATCATCATCGATCCGAAGAAGGAGCGCATCTGTGTCGCAGAGGCTCACGCGCTGAACATCCCGCTGATCGGCATCGCGGACACCAACTGTGATCCGGAAGAGCTGAGCTACATTATCCCGGGCAACGACGACGCGATCCGCGCCGTGAGACTGATCGTCTCCAAGATGGCGGATGCTGTCATCGAGGCAAACCAGGGCGCAGAGGTCCAGCAGCAGGAGACCAGCGAAGGCAGCGATACGATGGCAGAGGCGGTTGCAGAGGCAATTGCGAACGCGGAATAATTCAGGACGTACGGAAGAATAAGGAGGAATCACAACGATGGCAGTAACAGCGGCAATGGTAAAAGAGCTGAGAGAGATGACCGGCGCGGGAATGATGGATTGCAAGAAGGCCCTCACCGCAACGGAAGGAGATATGGACAAGGCAGTCGAGTTCCTTCGTGAAAAAGGACTGGCCGGCGCCCAGAAGAAGGCTGGCAGAATCGCAGCCGAGGGTATTGTCGATACTCTGGTGAGCGAGGATGGAAAGAGCGCAGTGATCGTCGAGGTCAATGCCGAGACCGATTTCGTCGCGAAGAACGAGAAGTTCCGCGATTACGTCAAGGAAGTCGCAAAGCAGGCGCTGGTCACCACCGCTGCCGATATGGACGCTTTCTTCGCTGAGCCCTGGATCGGCGACAGTGCTCTGACCGTGAAAGAACAGCTTTCCAGCATGATCTCCATCATCGGCGAGAACATGAACATCCGCCGCTTCAAGCAGCTCAAGGAAGAGAACGGTGTCATCGTTTCCTATATCCATGCAGGCGGAAAGATCGGCGTCCTGGTCGACGTGGTCTCCGATGTCGTGAATGACGAAGTAAAAGAGATGGCTAAGAACGTCGCGATGCAGGTCGCTGCTCTGAAGCCGCTTTATACCTCCGCCGCCGAGGTCGATGCCGATTACATTGCGAAGGAGAAGGAGATCCTTCTTGCGCAGATCAAGAACGATCCGAAGGAAGCCAAGAAGCCTGAGAAGGTGATCCAGGGCATGATCCAGGGCCGCATCAACAAGGAACTGAAGGAGATCGTGCTTCTTGACCAGACTTACGTCAAGGCAGAAGACGGCAAGCAGTCCGTCGGCAAATATGTCGAGGAAGTCGCGAAGAAGAACGGCGCAAAGATCACCGTGAAGGGCTTTGTCCGTTTCGAGACCGGCGAGGGCATGGAGCACAAGTCCGAGAACTTCGCTGAGGAAGTCGCAAAGCAGATGCAGGGCTGATGCCTTAAAAGCTGCAGTTTAACAGAATACTGTGAGGCCCCCGGAAACCGAAGGATCATCCATATCCTGCCGGTTTCCGGGGGCCTTTTCTTTTCCTCCTTTTGTGGACGTTGATATATACAGGCAGTATAATTATTATATTTACAATATCAGGTTTGATTCGTTGTTTCCTGTTGTTTCGGTTTTCTGTGAAAAGAGGTTTGCGATGAACAAAGAATTATTCTTCATAAAAAACAGAAACAAGTTCCTCTGCGGCCTTCTCGTGGTCATCCTTTTATTTGCCCTGTTCCCGGCCCGGGCGGATGCGGCATCTAAACAACCTTTCATTGCCTTGTCATACATACCGTCATATGGTGAGATCAGAAATGTCGATGGCGTGGTATTCAAGCAGAACAACGGTGGTTTCAGGCCCTCAGACTATCGCATCACCCTGTATCTGCAGGTTTATGACGGAGGGACTTACTGGGTGAAGCCGTCCTATGCCACACCCTATGTAAATATCAACGAAGACGGAACATTCTCCATTCCTTATGTTACCGGAGGGTTGGATGAACAGGCAGTCTTCCTCCATATTCTGCTGATCCCTTCTGATTATATTCCGAATGCCGGCTTCAATGCTGCCAGAGAAGCCGCTCTGGATTACGTACTTATTTCCCGGAACAAGGAAGGAGCTGTATCGGTGACGCCGGAGAACAGAGTGTTCCAGCCGTATGCGGAAGCATCCTCTGTACGCTCTGATCTGCCGGTTCCTCCAGAAAAGCTTGCGGTTAATGTCGGCTTCTATACAGACGGAAGCGCTCCGGGCAGCGCCCTCAGTACAGAGCTTATCAGCCGCCAGCTGGAAGCTGCTTCTGCTTTTGCTGATACAGTACGTTTTTACGGCTCTTCAGGTGAACTTTACAAAGCCTATAATACTGCACATAGTATGGGGCTGTCCGTCATCGGCACCGCATGGCTGTCCGGCAATGAAGAAGCGGACAGAGCAGAATTGGACGCCCTGATCGAACACTGCAACAACGGTCTCGTTTCCATTGCCTGCGTAGGGAGCGAAACACAGCTGCGGGGTGATCTGACAAGTGTTGAACTTATTAGGGATATGGAATATGTGCGGGAAAGGCTGTCGGACAAGTCGATCCCTGTCACCACAGCCGATACTGACAGTATTCTGATCTCCAACCCGGAGCTTCGCAAAGCCTGCGATCTGCTGATGCCAAATTGTTATCCCTACTGGAACGGTATCGAAATATCAGAAGCCGCCGCTTAATTCGACATGATGATCGATCGACTCAGAAAAGTCTCTGACGGGAAGAATATCATAGTCTCTGAAACCGGATGGCCCACAGAAGGCGGCGCAGTCGGAAAAGCAAAGGCAGGGGAGCGGGAAGCTCATGAATACTTCACTGCTATTAAAGCATGGTCCCTTTCCCATGGGACACAGGTATTATGGTTTGAAGCAGCGGATGAACCATGGAAAAGGGCTGGCGAAAACGAAGCAGGAGCGCACTGGGGCATTCTTTCCACAGCATTTACGGTAAAAGACTGCTTTAATAGTACTGATTTCTTCCAGACAGCAAGGTAAACACAGGACATATGGTATTATGTGGGAAACGACGGAGCAATGGTGACTAACACGAATATCGGAGGATACAGCATCAATGCGAACGGCGAGTGCTGGTCCTGAACATGATTGATTATCGACGTCCGGGAGAAAACAATTTTCCGGACGCTTTTTATATTTACATACTGACAGACATGTTTTTTTCAGACTGCCTATGGTGTGATATGATAGACATGGATCATTTCAGCAAGTCTTGAATGCGATAAGGAGAAGAAATAGAATGATGATCGGATGCTGTGTCAACATGCTGCCTCCAACCAGGCTTGCCGGGGCTGAATATTCCAAAGAACTGGCTGCTGCAGGATACGATTATGTGGAAATGCCCATGTATAGTCTGAGCAGGCTTTCAGAAGCGGAGTTCAGAGAAGCGGAAGACATCCTTGTCAAAAGCGGTATTGCCATTCCGGTGTGCAATCAGTTCATGACAGGAGAGTACAAGATCGCCGGGCCAAAAGAGATCCTGACACCGGTAAACGTGCTGACGGAATATATGGACCGGGCATTTGAGCGGGTCGGAAAAAACGGTCTCGGGGTCCGTATTGTAGTGTTCGGAAGTCCGTGGTCCCGCAAATGTCCTGAAGGCTGGGAGAAGGATACAGCTCTCGAACAAGTGAAGGAGTTCCTGAGGACTGCTTCTGTATATGCTGAAAAGCACGGAATCACGATCGCAATTGAAAATAACAACCGGACAGAGACGAATATCATGAACCGCATGGAGGATGTGTTCGATATGGTGCGCCGTGTGGACAGTCCCTTGGTCAAGGCTCTTTTCGATTATTATCACGTGCGTTTTGAAGGGGATGATCCCGCTGCAGAGTTCAGGGACGGGGCGGAGCTGATCGTTCACACTCATATCTCGAAGCTGAACAACAGAGACTGGTTCACGGATCTGTCAGGCGAGGAGAGCTATGTCATCCGTTATGCGGATATCCTGCGGGAAGCGGACTATGAAGGCGGCATCAGCATGGAAGCCCCCGTCGGTGAGAAGGACTTGAAGAACCTGATCCACAAGACTATTCCGGTGCTGAAGAGAATATTTAAATAATGTTTTGATATATCAAACCCTCCTCAAATGGTATATACTCTTTTACAGCGTCAATAAAGGATCGAACAGAAACAGAAAACTTGTCACAATAATCAAATATAAAAGCAGAAGCTTATAGAGGCAGAAATGAGCAAAATCAAAGTGAATATACAGAAATCGGCACCGGTGTGGAAGGACAGGAAAAGGAATTTCCTTGGCCTGCCTTGGAGCTTTACGGAATACAGCATGACGGAGGACCGCCTCTTCATCAGAAAAGGGTTCCTAAACAAGACCTATGACGAAGTGAGGCTTTACAGGGTAAGGGACACTTCCCTGACCCGCAGTCTCTTCCAGCGCATTACACATACGGGTACCATCCATCTCACGACCAGCGATATGTCTCTCGGTAATTTTGATCTGAAGAATATTACTGACTCAGAAAAGGTGAATGAACTGCTTTCAAATCTGGTGGATGAAGCCAGAAAGAAGAACCGGGTCTTCGCCAGGGAGGATATGAGCGTCACCGAGCATGAATGCGATGAGACCGGCGAAGTTCCGGAAGAACTGCAGTAAACTTTCGGGGAGTCAGGAAAATGCTGATCTATATTATCCGTCACGGAGAGACCGAACTGAATAAGCTGGGAGTTCTCCAGGGCTTCACGGACGAACCTCTGAACGATGCGGGGCGGGAACTGGCGCAAGTCACGGGCCGCGGCCTCAGGGGTATCCGATTCGACGCCTGCATCTCCAGTCCCCTGTCCCGGGCGCGGGAGACCGCGGAACTGGTCCTGAAGGAAAGCGGGAACCCGGACGTACCTGTGATCTTTGACGATAGGATCAAGGAGATGTACGCAGGAGTCTATGAAATGAAGCATCTGGATGACGGCCCTCTGCCTGAAGAGGAAGCGGAACTGTTTTTTAAGGACGCATTCCGGTTTCCGGGTTTTCCGGGAGGAGAGAACATCCCTCAGCTCTGTGAAAGGACCCAGGGGTTCCTCCGGGAGCTTGCTTCCAGGGATGACGGGAAGACGTATCTGGTGTCCACCCATGGCTGCGCTCTCCGTGCGATGCTGAATATACTGTATGAGGACCCCTCTGATTTCTGGCACGGCCGCGTTCCCTACAACTGCGCCGTTAATATTGTGGAAGCGGAGCAGGGGAACATACGCCTTATCGCCGAGGACAGGATCTATTACGATCCCTCCCTTGCTGTGGACAGATATAAGATATGACTGTTGCATTTTCCCACAAGATTATGTAAAATAATTTTCTGGGAGCACAACATCTACTGCAGGGGGGACGAGTAATGGAGGAAAAGGAAGAGTGGCTGGAGGAACACCCGTGGCTTGCCGTCAATGATTCCGATGTCGACGAGACACTGCGATACAGCCTGGATGAAATCAGAATTTACTGAACAGAAATCTGAAAGAGACTCTGGCGGATTATCCGCCGGGGTCTCTCTTTTTTTGAATAAATGATATACTGAAAAATAGGCGTCTAAGTTATGAAACGGAAGGAGAGGGAGATAGATATGGATGTGAGACGGAAGACCGTTTTGTTTCTTCTTGGACTGCTGCTGATGCTTCTGGCAGCTGCCTGCGGAGCTTCCTCCGGCCAGGAGGACTATAATGGTGAGTACAAAGTCGCTATGATCACAGATGCCGCGGACATCACAGATCAGTCCTTTAACCAGATGACCTATGAGGCTTGCAGGGAGTGGTGCACAGAGCACAAGATACCCTTCACCTACAAGAAACCGGAGGGCGATACTGATTATGCCAGAGTCGCTATGGTGGACGTGGCGGTGGCCGAGGGCTACAACATCATCGTGATGCCGGGTTATATCTTTGCCCGGACCCTGGTGGAGGTGACGCACAAGTATCCGGAGATCAAATTTATTTCTCTTGACCTGTCCGGCGGGGATATTATCGCATCGGCTGTGGGAGACGCGTACTATGCGGATCCGGGCGCCTACAATGTGTCGGATTATTACAATACGGAGAATACTTACTGCGCTATTTACCAGGAGCAGATCCCGGGTTATCTGGCAGGATACGCCGCTGTCAAAATGGGCTACCGGAAACTGGGATTTCTCGGCGGCATGGCGGTGCCCGGTGTGATGCGCTATGGATACGGGTTTCTGCAGGGGATAAACGAGGCTGCAAAAGAACTAGACGTAACAGATGAAGTGTCGGTCCAGTACGCCTACGGCGGACAGTTCTATGGTTCCACGGAAATCACTGCGGCTATGGACACCTGGTATTCCAAGGGGACGGAGATCGTCTTTGCCTGCGGCGGTGCGATCTTCACCTCCGCTGCGGAAGCAGCCGCGAAGACCGGCGGAAAGGTGATCGGCGTTGACAGCGACCAGGCGCCGATCATCGATGCCTACGGCGAAAAGATGACCGTTACCTCGGCGATGAAAAATCTGGGGGCCACAGTGTTTGCGATGCTTGATTCTATCATCATCGACGGCACCTGGGAACAGCATGTGGGTAAGATCGAAAGCCTGGGACTGGTCTCCGGCACAGATGACTCCCTGAATTATGTGGGACTGCCGGGAGAGAGCACCCAGTGGAACGAGGGCTTTTCCGTGGAAGAGTATTACAATCTGTTAAACAGGATCTATGAAGGTGAGATCAAGATCAGCGATGATCTGGATCATATACCGGAGGTGGATTATCAGCTGAATGTGCGCGAAGGCACTATCAAGTAAGGGCAGGAGGAAAGATCGTCATGGAAGAATATGCGGTAGAGATGCTTCACATCACGAAACGTTTTCCCGGCATCATTGCGAACGATGACATCACCCTTCAGCTGAAGAAGGGTGAGATCCACGCGCTTCTAGGAGAAAACGGCGCCGGGAAATCCACTCTTATGAGCGTCCTGTTCGGACTTTATGAGCCGGAAGAAGGAGAGATAAGGATCAACGGAAAAAAAGCTGAGATCAAGGATCCTAATGACGCCAACGCCCTGGGGATCGGAATGGTGCACCAGCATTTCAAGCTGGTGGAATGCTTTTCAGTGCTGGACAACATCATCCTCGGTGCCGAGCCTCAGAAAAACGGCTTTCTCCGGAAGGAGGAAGCCCGGAAAAAGATCCTTGAGCTTTCGGAACGGTATCATCTTAAGGTGGATCCGGATGCCCTGGTGGAGAACATCACCGTCGGCATGCAGCAGAGGACCGAGATCCTGAAGATGCTTTACCGGGACAACGATATCCTGATCTTCGACGAGCCCACCGCTGTGCTGACGGTACAGGAGATCGGGGAACTGATGCAGATCATGAAGTCTCTGGTCCGGGAGGGGAAAAGCATTCTGTTTATTTCCCACAAGCTGAATGAGATCATGGAGGTGTCGGACCGTTGTACGGTGCTCAGAAAGGGAAAATACGTAGGAACTGTAGAGACCTCCCGCACTACGCTGGAAGAGCTGTCCTCCATGATGGTGGGCAGGGACGTAAACTTCAAGGTGGACAAAAAACCTTCTGAACCCGGGAAGACCATTCTGGAGGTAAAAGAGATGTCTGTTCCGGGCGGACACGGAAAAAAGGACGCGGTCCGCAAGGTATCCTTTTCTGTGAAGTCCGGAGAGATCGTCTGCCTTGCCGGTATAGACGGAAATGGACAGACGGAGCTGGTCTACGGACTGACCGGACTTCTTCCCCTGAGCGGCGGCAGCATTTTCCTTGACGGGGTGGATATCAGCAGGAAAAGCATCCGTGAACGTTCAGTAAACGGCATGAGCCATATTCCGGAGGACCGGCATAAACATGGCCTGGTCCTGGATTATTCCCTCGAGGACAATCTGGTCCTGCAGCGCTACTTTGAACCGGAATTTACCGGCTCCATGGGCATGTTGAAGCGGAAGGAGATCAGGGAGTACGCTTCGAAACTCATCGAAGCATATGATGTCCGTTCCGGCCAGGGACCCGTGACCATCGCCAGATCCATGTCCGGCGGCAACCAGCAGAAGGCGGTGATCGCCCGGGAGATCGACAAAGATCCTAAGCTTCTGATCGCAGTGCAGCCGACCCGCGGTGTGGATATCGGCGCCATCGAAATGATCCACAAGGAACTGGTGGAACAGAGGGATCTTGGAAAAGCAGTCCTTCTGGTGAGTCTGGAGCTGGATGAAGTCATGGACGTCCCGGACCGCATTCTGGTGATCCATGAAGGGGAGATCGTTGGAGAATTTGATCCTGAGAAAGTCACCATGGAGGAACTCGGCCTTTACATGACCGGTTCCAGAAGACAGGAGGTGAAGGCATGAACACAAACGACAGAACAGAACCCTTCCTGGAGCGGGACGGCGTTCAGTCTGTGCTTGCATCTCTGATCTGTATTATCCTCGGGCTTATTGCCGGGTACCTGGTACTTTTGTTCATCAATCCGGCAGGGGCGGGCAAGGCTATGTCCTCGATCCTGAAAAATTTCCTGTTCTTTCCGAAACCTGCAGTAGCCCTGGAGTACTTCGGCAGCACTCTGGCGAAGAGCGCCCCTCTTCTTATGTGCACGCTGTCCATTCTGTTCTCCTATAAAGTCGGGCTCTTCAACATCGGCGCTTCCGGACAGTACGCCGTGGGCGCGGGACTTTCACTGTTTCTTGCTCTTGCATTCCGGATGCCATGGTATATCTGTGTTGCCGCTGCGATGCTGGGCGGCGGTGTGCTGGGAGGGATCGCCGGCGCCCTGAAGGCTTTTCTGAATGTGAATGAAGTGATCGCCGGCATCATGCTGAACTGGATCAGCCTGTACAGCATTAACCTCCTTCTTTCCAGCGTGAAAGAGGCAAGCTCCACTTACACGAAGGCCCTGCGTACAGGTAATCCGGAGGCGCTTCTTCCGGGCTTCGGTCTGGAGAAACTATTCTCCGGCAATAAGTATGTGACTATCGCTATTCCGCTTTCTGTCATTGCAGCTGTACTGGTGTGGGTGGTGATGGAAAAGACCAGGCTCGGGTATGAACTGCGCGCCACGGGTCTGAATAAAGACGCGGCGAAATATGCCGGGATGAAAGAAAAGCAGAATATGATCCTCACGATGGTCATTTCCGGATGTCTATCGGGCCTTGGAGCGTCGTTCCTGTAACTCAGCGGGATCGAACAGTGGTCCTGCGCCCAGACATCAGTACCGGCCATGGGCTTCAACGGGATCGCCGCGGCGTTCCTCGGCGGACTGCATCCCATCGGAGGCGTTTTTTCCGCATATTTTATCCAGCATATCACCAGCGGCGGAGCATACGTGGACAAGATGCTCTACGCTTCCCAGATTTCTGATCTCATTTCGGCGATCATTATCTATTTCTGCAGCTTTGTCCTGTTCCTTAAGCTCTGTATGAAGAAACAGGCAGCCAAAAGGAAGGGAGGGAAGAAGTAATGTCATTACTGACCCAATATACATTGATCTATGCGTCTGTGCTTCTTCTGGTAGCCCTGGGAGGCTGTTATTCCGAACACGGCGGCGTCATCAATCTGGGCCTTGAGGGAATCATGGTCATGGGCGCTCTGGGCGGCGCCTTGGTGATGAAGTTCTTTCCTGATCTGCCCTCTCTGGCCATGCTTCTGGGAGTGATCCTCGCCAGCGTCATTTTCGGAATGCTTTATTCCCTGCTTCTGGCAGTGGCGGCCATCCGCTTCAACGCAGACCAGACTCTGGTGGGAACCGCGATGAACATGCTCGGGACCGCTGCGGCGACGGTCTTCGTCAAGGCAGTGAATGTCGCTGAGGATCCTCACAACGTGTCTTCTTCGATCCAGTATATACAGCAGAAAAAAGCTTTCGTTCTCCTGAAGGCGGGGCAGTTCGAAGTGAGCTGGTTCATGGTCATCGCCGTTCTTCTTCTGGCTGCTGCTCACATCGTCCTCTACAAGACCAGGTTCGGCCTGCGTCTGATGGCCTGCGGCGAACATCCCCAGGCGGCGGATTCCGTCGGAATCAATGTACAAAAGATGCGCTATGCCGGGGTCCTGATCTCAGGCTTCCTCGGAGGTCTGGGAGGGATCGTATATATCACGGCCGGCGTCAGTGAATGGAAATTTGAGAATGGAGTCGCAGGTTTCGGTTTTCTGGCTCTGGCGGTGATGATCTTCGGACAGTGGAAACCTGTGCCCATTGCCCTGGCAGCCCTGCTGTTCGGATTGTTCCGGGCGCTGTCAAATGTCTATTCCGGCTTTGACTTTCTGGCAGCCCTGCGTCTGTCCGGAAGCTTCTACAACATGCTTCCCTATATTGTCTGCCTTACGGTCCTGGCGCTGTTCTCAAAGAATTCCCGCGCCCCGAAGGTGGAAGGTATTCCCTACGATAAAAGCCGGCGCTGATGTCCCGGCGGCTGCAGCTTAAAGAAAGGACAATTGATATGGGCTTTGAGAAAAAACTGCTTCGTTCCGATATGCTGAAATGTGTTCTGTGTTATGACGCTCCATGCAGCAAAGCCTGCGGAAAGCTTTCTCCGGGAGAACTGCTCAGAAGCATCTGGTTCGAAAACGAAAAAACTGCCGCCGCGCGTCTTCCGGAAGAAGATCTCTGCCTGAATTGCGAAGCGCCCTGTGAAGCGGCCTGCGTCCGCCCCCGGGAAGTCCCTGTCCGCAAGCTGGTCAGGAAGCTTCATGAGGAAGTGAAGCCGGAGCTGGAAGAAGCGGCAGAACCGGGCCCGGATATTCTCCGCACGGATCTCTGCGGCATCCCCTTGGAGAATCCTTTTCTGCTTTCTTCTTCGGTGGTGGCCAGCACCTATGACATGTGCGCCAGAGCCTTTGAGGCAGGCTGGGCGGGCGCCGCGTTCAAGACGATCTGCGCCTTTGAGATCCACGAAGCTTCGCCCCGCTTTTCCGCTATCACCGGTGACAGCGGCAGCATCATCGGGTTCAAGAACATCGAGCAGCTTTCTGACCACAGCGTGAAAGAGAACATGGAGATCTTCCGCCGGCTGAAGGCGCAGTATCCTTCAAAATTCATCCTTGCCTCCATCATGGGACGGAATGAAGCGGAGTGGGAAGAACTGGCCGGACTCTGCGAGGAAAACGGCGCGGACGCGGTGGAACTGAATTTTTCCTGCCCCAACATGGCGGCCGGCGGTCTTGGATCTAATATCGGCCAGGTGCCGGAGCTGGTGGAGCAGCTGACTGCCGCAGCGAAACGCGGGACCAGGATCCCCGTTCTCTCGAAGCTTACGCCGAACGTGGCCAGGATGAGTCCCGCGGCGGAAGCGGCAGTGCGGGGCGGCGCAGACGGGATCGCCGCCATTAACACCATCAAAAGCATTGTGGGAGTGAATCCGCACACTTATATTTCCTCTCCGCCGGTCCACGGAATGTCCGCGGTAGGCGGCTACAGCGGAAATGCCGTAAAGCCGATAGCGCTCCGGTTCATCGCGGAGCTTGGGCAGAACGAAGCGCTGAAAGGAAAACATATCAGCGGTATGGGCGGCATCGAGACATGGGCCGACGCGCTGGAATATATCATGCTCGGCGCGGGGAGCGTCCAGGTCACGACAGCAGTTATGCAGTACGGCTACCGGATCATAGATGATCTGATCTCGGGGCTTTCCCTGTATCTTGCAGAGAAAGGTTTCCGCAACGTCTCTGAAGCCCGCGGACTGGCTCTGGACAATGTCAGCGAGACCACGGATATCCTGGAACGGGATACGGTCGTCTATCCGATATTCCACCGGGAACGCTGCATCCGCTGCGGAAGATGCATGATCTCCTGCGCGGACGGAGGTCATCAGGCGATCCGCCTGACAGAGGACCGGAAGCCGATGCTGGACGGGAAAAAGTGTGTGGGATGCCATCTCTGCGTCCTGGTATGTCCGCAGAAGGCCATCAGCGGCGGCGGCCGCAGGATCAGCAAAAAAACAAATACGGGGAGATGAGGCTGCAATGAAGTATGATTTTACCACGATTCTGGAAAGAAAAGGACGGGATGCCCTGGCGGTGGATGCCCTTGGAGAACCAGGATTCCCCGGGCTGCCGGAGGAGGGATGGTCGGTGATCCCTATGTGGGTGGCTGATATGAATTTTCCTGTTCCGCCTGTCATCCTGGATCATCTAAGAGACAGGATCTCGCACCCGGCTTTTGGTTATTTCACGCCGTCGGAGGAATACTACGGTTCCATCGTGAACTGGCAGGAAAAACGGAACGGCGTCAAAGGACTGTCGAGGGAGCACATTGGTTATGAGAACGGCGTCCTGGGAGGTCTGATGAGCGCGCTGGGAGCGCTTTGTGTTCCAGGCGACAGGATCCTGCTTCACACGCCGGCTTACATCGGTTTTACCCATTCTCTTCTGAATGCAGGCTACAGGATCGTGCCGTCGCCTCTGTTAAAGGACGATAACGGTGTCTGGCGCATGGATCTTGAGGATATGGAGCGTAAATTACGGGACAAGAAGATCCACACCATGATCTTCTGTTCACCCCAGAATCCGACGGGCCGTGTCTGGACACAGGATGAACTGGAGCGGATGATGACGCTCTGCCGGAAATACGATGTGTATGTGGTAAGCGATGAGATATGGTCGGATCTTGTCCTGACCCATTCTCCGGTGCCTCACACTCCTCTTCAGTCTGTGAGCGAAGAAGCGTGCCGGAGGACCGTCGCACTTTATGCTCCCTCCAAGACTTTCAACCTGGCAGGTCTGGTGGGAAGCTACCACATCATCCGGGACAGGAGACTTAAGGACCGGATGGACAGGGCAGCTTCTCTTTCCCATTACAACAGCATGAATGTTCTTTCAATGCACGCACTGATCGGCGCCTATTCCGAAGAAGGCGGGGAATGGCTGGAAGAACTGCGGCAGGTGCTGAGCAGCAATGTACAGTACGCCGTAGAAAGGATCCGGAACGAGTGGGAAGGTGTCAGAGTGTTCCTGCCCGAGGGGACGTATATGCTGTTCCCGGACTGTGCAGAGTGGTGCAGGAAGAAGAGCGTCTCCATGGAGGAACTGCTGGCGGCCGGCTGGAAAAAAGGCGTGGCATGGCAGGACGGGCGTCCTTTCGGCGGGAATCATACTTTGCGCATCAATCTGGCCCTCCCGCGTTCCAAAGTGGAGGAAGCCTTCGACCGTCTTAAAAAATATGTATTTATCTGAGGAAGTAAATAATGAAAACAATCGTGGCAAAATTCGGCGGAACTTCTCTTGCGGACGCGGACCAGTTCCGGAAGATCAAAAGAATCGTGGAGGAGGGTCCTGACAGAAGGATCCTTGTCGCTTCCGCGCCGGGAAAACGCTTCCCGGAGGACAGGAAGGTGACGGATCTTCTTCTGGAGTGCTGGGAGAGGGCGGATGAAGGTCAGCCCTATGACGAGCTGCTGCAGAAGATCCGGGACCGTTTCCAGGAGATCCTGCAGGGCCTTAACATGGAGTTTCCCCTGGACCGGGAGATCGAAATGCTTCGGGAACACCTGGAGGAGAAGCCTGAAAAAGATTTCATGGCGAGCCGCGGGGAGTACCTGAATTCCCGTATTCTGGCTGAGTACCTCGGTTTTACTTTCGTGGATCCGGCGTGGTGCGTCTGTTTTACAGAATCCGGGGAGCTTGACCAGGTCATGACGAGACGGGCCATGGGAGCAGCCCTCAGACCGCTGAAAAAAGCGGTGATCGCGGGATTTTACGGAGCGGATTCCGAAGGGACCATCCACACCTTCTCCCGGGGAGGGTCAGATGTCACCGGCAGTCTTGCGGCCTGTGCCATCCAGGCTGATCTTTATGAAAACTGGACAGATGTCTCCGGGCTGCTTGCCGCTGACCCGAGGATCGTAAAAGATCCGAACACAGTGGAATATCTGACCTACCGCGAACTCCGCACTCTTTCCTACATGGGGGCTTCCGTGCTGCATACGGACGCGGTGCTGCCGGCTTCTGACATGGGGATCCCCATCAATATCCGGAACACTAACCGTCCCGAGGATCCCGGAACCATGATCGTGAGAAAGCTTCCGAAGGGAAGAGCGAAGAATCCGATCACCGGCGTAGCAGGAAGGACCGGTATGTCTGTGATCCAGGTGGAGAAGGTAATGGTAAGTGACGGATCAGGATTCAGCGCTATTATGCTTGACATCCTGAAGAAGCGCCGTCTTCCCTTTGAGCAGTGCCTTACCGGCATCGACACCATCACCCTCGTCATCAAGAGCGATCTTCTTGTGGAATGCAGGGAAGATCTGTTCCGGGAGATCCGGGAAGAGCTGAAGCCGGACTATCTCGGACTGAAGGAGAATCTCTCTATGATCGCTGTGACAGGAGAAAAGGGAACGGAATCCAGCGACGCAAATGTTCAGGTGCTCCAGGCCCTTACTGCGGCAGGAATCGAGATCAGCACCATCAACCAGGGAGCAGGAAAACTGAATCTTCTGATCGGTGTGCCGGAGGAGCGGTACGAGGATGCTATCCGGGCGATCTACGGAACGATGCAGGTGGGATGAAAAAAAAGGATGAATCTGGTATACTCAAATACGGAGCGCTGAAACCGGGGACGTACCGGAGAGTGAATGCAGCAGAAAGGTGGTTGCTTTGAAGATCCTGAATCTGATCGAAAATACAGAAGGCGCCGCCGGATGCGCGGCGGAACATGGACTGTGTTTTTATATCGAGACAGAAAAGCACAGGCTTTTGATGGATCTGGGTCCTTCTGATTCTGTGATAAAGAACGCAGAAATACTTGGCGTGGACCTAAGGAAGATAGATACCGTGATCCTGAGCCACGGGCACTATGACCATGGCGGCGGGATCCTGCCGTTTGCGGAACTGAATCCGGAAGCCAGGATCTATCTGCAGGAAAGCGCCTTCGGGGAATATTACGCGGCGCGGGACTTCACCCCGGACCCGGAATACATAGGACTTGACCAGGCGATCCGGGATCTGCCCCAGGTGGTGACCATAAACGGAGAGTACCGGATCGATGATGAACTATTCCTGTTCAGCGGCATCCGCGGAAAAAAGAACTGGCCGGTCTCCAATTATAATCTGCGGAAAAAAGAAGGAGAGGAGCTGCTGCAGGACGATTTCGTCCATGAACAGTGCCTTGTCATAACAGACGGTGACCGCCGGATCCTTCTCTCCGGCTGTGCACACAACGGGATCCTGAATATCCTGGACCGTTTCGAAGAGCTTTGCGGCGGTGCGCCGGATATCGTGATCAGCGGGTTCCACATGATGAAAAAGACCGGATATACGGATGAAGAACGTCAGGTGATCAGGGACACCGCGAGAAAGCTGAAGAAGTATCCCACGGTGTTCTACACATGCCACTGCACCGGACAGAAAGCCTTTGAAATGATGAAAAAGATCCTGGGGGACCGCCTGCAGTATGTGCGCAGCGGCGAAGAGATCCCTGCGGACGTGACGGCAGCAGTGTTTGAGGAGAGAGCCAGGAGGAAGAAAAACTATATGAAGTTGCATAAATTCTTTGCGTGGGCTTCCGTATTCTGTTTCTTTATGACAATGATCACAGGATATAAAAAGCGCTGAGGGACTTTCTATGACCATCAGAGAAGAACTGGAAAATGCCGAGCAGCAGCTTCTGTCCCCTTATGCCTCTTTGAGCAGCTGTTCCGCGGGCAGGGACCGTCCGGAGGAGCCGGATGACATGCGGCCGGTCTACCAGAGGGACCGCGACAGGATCCTTCACAGCAAATCCTTTCGCCGCCTGAAACACAAGACTCAGGTGTTTCTGGCTCCTGAAGGAGATCACTACAGGACCAGACTCACACATACTCTTGAGGTATCCCAGATCGCCAGGACCATCTCGAGGTCCCTTCGTCTGAATGAAGATCTGACAGAAGCAATAGCCCTGGGCCATGATCTGGGACACACGCCCTTCGGGCATGCGGGAGAACGTGTCCTGAACCGGATCAGCCCGTACGGCTTCAAGCACAGCGTCCAAAGTATCAGGACCGTAGATTTTCTTGAAAAAAACGGAAGAGGGCTGAATCTCACAAAAGAAGTGAAAGACGGCATCCTGAACCACGGAACATCCAGCATGCCAAACACACTGGAAGGCTGCGTGGTCCGTATCTCCGACAAGATCGCCTACATCAATCACGACATCGATGATTCGCTCCGGGCCGGGATCTTCAGGGAAGAAGATATCCCGAAAGCCTACACAGATGTTCTGGGACACAGCATCCGGGAACGCCTGAACACGCTGATCCGGGATGTGATCGAAAACAGCAGGAACTGTCCGGAGATCCGCTTATCCGGAGGAATGTTCGAGACCATGATGGGGCTCAGGAAGTGGCTGTTCGAACATGTCTACCTGAATCCTGTGCCAAAGGCAGAGGAGAGCAAGGCGGAGGAAATGATCCGCCAGCTGTATGAACACTATAAAAAGAAGCCGGAAGAGATGCCGGAAGAATACCGTTTCTTTCTGGAGGAGCTGGGAGAGCCGCTGGAGCGGACTGTCTGCGACTTCATCGCGGGTATGAGCGACCAGTACGCGATCCGGACTTTCGAGGAGGTATTCGTTCCGCGGTCCTGGACAGGTTTCTGACAGAGAGGAGGCACGTCCTTGTACTACTCGGATGACATCATCGAAGAAGTCCGGTCCAGGAACGACATCGTGGACGTGATCTCGTCCTATGTCAACCTTAAGAGAAAAGGTTCCAGCTATTTCGGACTGTGCCCTTTTCACAATGAAAAGACCGGCTCCTTCTCTGTTTCGCCGGGAAAGCAGATGTACTACTGCTTCGGATGCGGCGCCGGCGGAAATGTGATCTCTTTTATCATGCAGTATGAGAGCCTCACCTTTCCGGAGGCAGTGCAGATGCTGGCGAAGCGGAGCGGCATCAGCCTGCCGGAACAGGAATATACAGAAGCGGACAGGAAAGAAAAAAGCCTGAAGGACACGCTCCTGGAGGTTAATAAGACTGCGGCTACTCACTATTTCCATCTGCTGAAAACGCCGGAGGGCCGCATCGCCTATGATTATCTTCACGGGAAACGGAATCTTACAGATGAGACTATCCGCCGTTTCGGCCTGGGATATTCCAGTAAACGTCCCGGAGAACTGTACCGTTACCTGAAAAGCAAAGGTTACAGCGACAGTGTGCTGAAAGAGAGCGGCCTTGTCACCATCGAGGAACGGGGCGCCCGGGATAAATTCTGGAACAGGGCAATGTTTCCCATTATGGACGCCAACAGCCGGGTGATCGGCTTCGGCGGCCGGGTAATGGGAAAGGGTGAACCGAAGTATCTGAATTCTCCCGAGACTAAACTTTTTGACAAGAGCCGGAACCTCTACGGCCTGAATTACGCCAGGGCCTCAAGAAAAGATTACTTTCTGCTCTGCGAGGGATACCTCGACGTGATCTCCCTGCACCAGGCGGGTTTTACAAATGCGGTAGCTTCCCTTGGAACGGCTCTGACCGCCCGGCACTGCCTGATGCTGAAGCGCTACGTGAAGCAGGTCGTCCTGACTTATGATTCCGACAGCGCCGGCATTAACGCTGCGCGCCGAGCCATCCCTCTCCTGAAGGAAGCGGGGATCACTGTAAAGATTCTCTCCATGAAACCTTACAAGGACCCGGATGAATTCATCAACGCCCTTGGAGCAGAAGAATACCAGAAACGGATCGACAGTGCCAGGAATGCGTTCCTCTGGGATATCGATCAGGAAGAAAAGCTGTACCAGACTGAGGATCCCGGAGAAAAGACCCGGTTCTATCATGAGGCGGCCAGGAGACTGACGGAGTTTGCCGATCCGCTGGAGCGGGATAATTACCTGAAGACCGTGGCACGGGAACACATGATCCCGGAGGAGGAACTCCGGAGGCTGGTGAACACCATGGGGTCGGAACGGAATCTACGGCCCTCCTATGACAAAGATGCCTACAGAATCTCATTGAAGAAAAAAGGCGGAGACCGGGATGACGCCGTGCAGAAAAGTCAAAGGCTGTTCCTGACTTTTCTTGCCGAGGATCCTTCTCTTCTTTTTAAGACAGAGCATCTTCTCGGACCGGAGGATTTCACGGATCCTCTCTACCGGGAGATCGCGGAGAAGCTTTACGCCGGGATCCGCGCCGGCACACTGAACGCGGCTGCAATTCTGAGCAGCTACGCGGAGGATGAAGAAAAAGAAAAAAAAGCAGCTGCCGTGTTCCATGCGACTATGGGCGGCGAAGCAGAACAGGAGGAAAAAAGGAAAGCTGCTGCAGACTGCATCCGCAGGATCCGTCTTGAAAAACTGGCCAGGGAAGCAAAACAGGCGGTAAGTATAGAAGACCTTCAGAGGATTCTTAAGGAGCAGGCGGAAATGAAAGAAATGAAAATCGATATCAGGGAGGATTCAAATGACTGAAAAAAATACGGAAAACTTAACTCTTGACGAAAAACTGCTGCAGCTGGCAAAAGAGGCGGCAGGGAAGAAAGGCGTTATTTCCGCAGATGAACTGATGAATTATTTCAAGGAAGATCAGCTCACGCCGGAACAGCTTGATTATGTCTATGAATTTTTAGACTCCCATAAGATCGATATCCTGAATACTGACGAAAATGATGACTCCGCGCCGGATTTCTTTTTTAAGGAGGAAGATCTGGAGGACGAAGAGGCGGAGGAGGACCTGGAACAGCTGACCATTCCGGAAGGCATCGCCATCGACGACCCTGTCAGGATGTATCTGAAGGAGATCGGAAAGATCCCGCTTCTGACCGTGGAAATGGAGCAGGAACTGGCTAAAAAAATTATTGAGGGAAGCGAAGCAGAAGCCTTTGAGGCGAAGAAACGTCTCGCCGAGGCGAATCTGCGTCTGGTGGTAAGCATTGCGAAAAGATATGTCGGCAGAGGCATGCAGTTCCTGGATCTGATCCAGGAAGGAAACCTGGGTCTTTTAAAGGCGGTGGACAAGTTCGACTACACCAAGGGCTTCAAATTCTCAACTTACGCGACATGGTGGATCCGTCAGTCCATCACCCGGTCCATTGCGGACCAGGCGAGAACCATCAGGATACCGGTCCACATGGTGGAGACCATCAACCGCCTCGTGAGGACACAGCGTCAGATGCTTCAGGAGCTGGGGAGAGAACCTACTCCGGAAGAACTGGCCGAGCGTCTGGAGACGCCGGTGGCCAGGGTAAGGGATATTATGCAGATCTCACAGGAGCCGGTGTCCTTCGAGACTCCCATCGGAGAGGAGGAGGACTCCCATCTGGGAGATTTTATCCAGGATGACAGCAGCCAGGTACCGGTGGACGCTGCCGCGGAACGGCTTCTGCATGAACAGCTGATGAATGTCATCAATCAGCTGTCCGACAGAGAGCAGAAGGTCCTGAAGCTCCGCTTCGGCCTGGTGGACGGAAAACCCAGGACTCTGGAAGAAGTCGGCAAGGAATTCAACGTTACGAGGGAGCGTATCCGCCAGATCGAGGCGAAGGCTCTCAGAAAGCTGCGTCATCCCAGCAGGTCAAAACAGCTGAAGGACTATCTGGAGTGATCCCGCCGTCAAAGGAAAATGATGAAGAATTACAACGAGAAAGATAACTGTGAGGCGCCCGTTTTATCGCGGCGCCTTACTGCCATCAAGGAGTTTGTCACACCGGGATATGTCCTGGCGGACATCGGCACGGATCACGCCCTGCTCCCGGTGCGTCTGCTCCTGGAAGGGAAGATCCCCTACGCCTTTTGCTGTGATATCGGGAAGGGGCCGTTGAAACGTGCCGCGGAGCACCTGGAACAGTACCATGTGGAGCATCTGGCAGAAACCAGGCTTTCCGACGGTCTTTCCGCCTTGCGGCCCGGAGAAGCGGATTCGATCCTGATCGCGGGCATGGGAGGAGAACTGACTGTCCGGATCCTCAGGGACTGCGACAAAAGAACAGACGGGGAGGGACGCGGATTCTCCGAAACAACCAGGGAATGGATCCTTTCCCCCCACACGGAATGGGATGTCGTGCGGCGCTATCTCCGCAATTCCGGGAGGGAGATCGTCGGGGAAAAGATGCTGCGGGAAGACGGAAAATACTACGTCGTGATCCGGGCTGTGCCCGGCGACGGGGCAGCGCCTTACCGGAAAGCGGAGGCCAAGGGACTTGACAGGGAGACGGCCGAATACTTCGGACCGCTTCTGTGTTTCCAGGGGGAAACTGTCCTTCAGGACTATCTTCTGGAGGCGCTGGAAAAAACGGAACTGATCCGGGCGCGCCTTGCGGGAGCAGACCTGGAGGAAGGCGGAAAAAAAGCCGGCAGGGAACGGAGAACAGCGGAACTGGAACGGGAACGGAAGCGGATCCTGACTGCGCTTCACGTATCCTCTGCAGACAGGAAAGGAGAAAAAGATGCAGAAATATAGGGGAGACCTCTGCAAGGTACGGATCGGGGATGAGCTTTTTGAATACCCCGTCGGCACCAGTTTTCTTAATATCGCCCTGGAACAGGAGAAGGAGGGTGAGGACCGCATTCTTCTTGTCTCCTGTGACGGAGAGCTGCGGGAACTCAGTGCCCATCTGGAAGACGACTGTGAGCTCCGGATGATCACCGCCCGGGAAAAACCTGGATACCTTACACTGGAGCGGAGCACGGTCTTTGTGATGATGAAGGCCTTTCATGAGATCCTGGGCGTACCTCACCGGGAGCATGTGATCGTGGACTTTTCCGCCGGCGGCGGGTTGTTCTGCCGTATCATCGGAATGGATGAAGTGCCGGAAGAACTGCTGCATAAGGTGGAGATGCGAATGCGCGAGATTTCCGAAGCCGCCATTCCCCTCCGGAAAAGTGCCCTGAGAACGGAGAATGCCGTCCGTCTGTTCCGTGAGCAGGGAATGACGGGTAAGGAAAAACTGTTCCGCTTCCGCAGAAGTTCCCGTGTGAACGTGTACAATCTGGATGGTTACCGGGACTATTACTACGGCTACATGGTGCCGGACACTTCCTATGTCAGCATGTTCTCCCTTTCTACATACGAACACGGCTTTATCTTAAAGATCCCGACGATGGAGGATCCGAAACGCTTTTCGGAGGCGAAGGTGTCCTGGAAAGTTTTCCGTAATCTCTATGACACCTCCATCCAGGCGGAGAAGGTGGGGCTTTGTTATGTCGCCGGACTGAATGAGTACGTGGCCCGCGTAAAGGGAACGGAAGTGATCCTGTGGCAGGAAGCCCTGATGGAGAAACAGATCGGCGATATAGCCCAGCAGATCTCCGAGCAGAATGGGGTCCGCTTTGTGATGATCGCGGGACCATCCTCTTCCGGAAAGACCACCTTTTCCAACCGCCTGGCCACGCAGCTGCGGGCTCTCGGCCTGATCCCGCATCCCATTGAGGCGGACAACTATTTCAAGCCGAGGGAAGAGACCCCGAGAGATGAAAACGGAGAGTTTGATTTCGAGTGCCTGGAGGCCATGGACACAGAGCTTTTCAACCGCGACATGTCCCGTCTTCTGCAGGGGGAGACGGTGGAGCTTCCCACCTATAATTTTCTGACGGGAAACAGGGAATACCGCGGGAACCGTCTGACCCTCGGGGAAGGGGATCTTCTGTTAGTGGAAGGGATCCACTGCCTGAATGAAAAGTTTTCCGGTTCGCTTCCTGCGGAGAGCAAGCTTAAGATCTACATCAGCTGCCTGACACAGATCAATATTGACGAACACAACAGGATCCCGTCTTCCGACGCGCGTCTTTTACGGCGCATGACCCGGGACGCGAGGATCCGGGGATATTCCGCGGAACATACGATTGAGCGGTGGCCCTCTGTCAGAAGAGGAGAGGAGAAATATATTTTCCCGTACCAGGACAGCGCCGATATCGTGTTCAATTCCGCGGCGATCTACGAAACTGCTGTTCTGAAGCCCTACGCGGAGGCGCTCCTCTTCGGTGTCCCCCAGGAAAGTCCGGCATTTACAGAAGCAAAAAAACTGCTGAAGTTCCTGGACTATTTCCTGACGATCCCGGCGGACAATGTGCCGGCCACTGCCATTTTAAGGGAATTCATCGGAGGCGGGATCTACAAAGTCTGAGCCGGACAGGGTGCTTGATCCAAGTCCCGCTTGCACAGGGCAGATGATTGTGGTAAGGTACCTTGCGGAGAGGAACAGACGGTCGCGGCTGCAGAGACGAAAGGCTGCAGGTGAGGAAAGTCCGGGCTTCACAGGGCAGGATGCCGGATAACGTCCGGTGGAGGCGACTCCCAGGAAAGTGCAACAGAAAACAACCGCCGGCCTTCGGGCCGGTAAGGGTGCAAAGGCGGTGTAAGAGACCACCGCCCGCGCGGCAACGTGCGGGGCATATGTAAACCCCATCCGAAGCAAGACCGAACAGGACAGACCGGCGGCCCGCCGGCGGATCTTCTGATCCGCACTGTCCGGGTAGGTCGCTTGAGCCTGCCGGCGACGGCAGGTCTAGACAGATGACCGTCTGATACATAACCCGGCTTACAGTTCATCTCTGAAAAAAAAGAGCGCTTGCGCGCTCTTTTTTTTGCGGGGCCTGAGATTCAGACGACGTTGCTGCGGCTGATCTTGGAGTATTTCTCGTCGCAGTATCTGCAGCGGTAGATCTCCTTTTTTTCGTCAGCCAGATAGAAGATATGGGGCAGTTCCTGTTCGATGGAGGTGATGCAGCGGGGATTCCGGCATTTAAGTACGTTGCGGATCTCCGCGGGAAGCTTCAGAGCGCGCTTCTCCACGATCACCTGGTCCTTAATAATATTTACCGTGATGCTGTGATCGATATACCCAAGGATATCCAGATCGATCTTATCCAGCACATTGCCCTCGACCTTGATGATATCCTTCCGGCCCATTTTCCGGCTGTGGGCGTTTTTGATGATGGCGACCTGACAGTCCAGCCTGTCGAGCCCCAGCTGATAATAGATATCCAGGCTCTTTCCTGCTTTAATGTGGTCCAGAACGATTCCTTCATTTAATCCGCTGATGTTCAGCATGCCTTCACCTCCAGAAGCGTCATGATCAGGGCCATGCGGACGTAGACGCCGTACATGACCTGACGGAAATAAGCTGCGCGTGGATCCTTGTCAACTTCCACGGAGATCTCGTTGACTCTGGGAAGCGGGTGGAGGATAAACATATCCTCCCGGGCAAGCTTCATCTTTTCTGCTGTCAGGATGTAGCTGTCCTTCAGACGG
Organism: Stomatobaculum sp.; assembly: GCA_017449925.1. Next base: position 359 of record JAFSYO010000054.1, on the reverse strand, counting down.
ATGTAGTCTTCCTCGTTGAAGAAGCGTTCCTTCTGTACGCGGGTCATGTAGAGAATGTCAAGCTTCGGGAGCGCTTCGTCCAGATTGTCCACTTCATCGAAGGGGATCATCTTTTCTTTCAGGACATCTTCCCGGATGTAGCTGGGAACGCGGAGCTCCGGCGGAGAGATGAGGATCAGCCGGATGCCGGTGTAGCGCGCCAGGGCGTGGATCAGGGAGTGCACGGTGCGTCCGAACTTCAGGTCGCCGCAGAGACCGACAGTCATGTCTGAAAGTCGGCCCTTCAGGGACCGGATGGTAAGAAGGTCTGTCAGGGTCTGGGTGGGATGCTGGTGACCGCCGTCCCCGGCATTGATGAC
>JAFSYO010000053.1 GCA_017449925.1 Stomatobaculum sp. | reverse complement strand
GGCGATCATCACAGAGAGCGTCATGTCGATGGCAAAGAGCTTCCTGTGGGGGTAGATATAAGAGGCAAAAATCTGAAGCTTTCCGGCTTTCGGATCTGAAGCTTTCACATTCATTTCCTAAATTCCTTTTCGCGGTTCCGGTCATTCCACCGTGTTCACGAGATCCCCGATGCCTTCAATACTGCAGACCACCACGTCGCCGGCCTTCAGGAAAGGAAGGTCTTCCATCCCCATGACCACGCCCTTCGGGGTGCCGGTGGCGATGATGGTGCCCGCCTTCAGGGTCATTCCCCGGGACAGAGTGCTGATGATCTCAGCGATGCCGTGGATCAGCATTCCCGTATTGCTGTTCTGGCGCAGCTCCCCGTTCACTGTGGTGCTGATGGCCAGGCGGGGCGGGAAAGCGATCTCGTCCGCCGTGACGACACAGGGGCCGATGGGCGTGAAGCCGTCCAGGCTCTTTCCGAAATACCACTGCTTATGCCGGGTCTGAAGATCCCGGGCGGAGACATCGTTCACGATGGTATATCCGAAGATATACTCCGCCGCGTCCTCTTCTGCCACATCCCTTGCGTCCCTGCCGATGATGACGCCGAGCTCGTTTTCATAATCAAGCCGCTCCGTGAGATCCCTGTGGGCGGGGATCGGGTCGCCGGAGCCGGGAGCTTCATTGACCCTCTTTGAGAAGAAGATCGGATATGCCTTCTCCGCAGTGAAGACACCGTCGTAGCCGAAGGCCTCCTCCGCGTGTTCCGTGTAGTTCAGCCCCAGGCAGATCACGTCCTGCTTGGGATGCGGTACCGGGGAAAGGATCCGTATGCCCTCCTTCCCGCAGCCGGCGGTACTAAGAAGGTGCCCGCCATCCTGCAGAAGCTTCCGCTCCGCCTCCGCGAGGGGCGAAAAATACCCTTCCGCTGACGCGTCCCCGCCCGCTTCCGCCATCCAGGCAAGTTTTACAAACAGGTCGTTCATCGTCACGATCCCGAGATCTGTCTCCGCGAGGGGCAGCACATATCCATCTTCTCTTAAGATCCCCGCTTCCTCCGCAGGGCCGGATTCTCTGTGAAATGATATCAGTTTCATACCACATCTCCTTTCTTTATCCGTTTTTTATCATACCATCGGTTCCCCGCCCGGGCAATTCCAGAATCCCGTGCAGTGTGCGCAGTATATACCGGCTTTACTCTGCCAGCAGGGTGGATGATAAAAAACGGCGGCCCTTTCAGGCCGCCGCGATACAGTAGATCAGTGCGCCGAGGATCATAAGGATCCCGATGCAGGTCATAAGAAGCGCAAAGGTAAAGTTCCGGAGGATGGGCTCCGCCGCTGCCCGGGTCTCCTCCCGCAATGCGAACAGGCGCCCCGCCTTCCGGTGCTCCGCGTCGTGCACCGGCACCTCTCTTATGAGGGTCATGCGCAATAGGATCACCAGTCCGTCCACGCCGCCGGAGAGGACTTTCGTCAGGACGGAGGCTGTCAGGAAGATCCCGGAAGCAAGAGGTCTCAGGATCCGGTTCTCTCCGAACAGCGCAGCGGCAGCGGGAAGAGCTCCTTTCCCGCGGTCTTCCGGGATGCCCGTCAGAGCCTTGTCTGCGGGAGCAAGCACCTTGTTTTCACCGAAAACCGACGCGATCCCCCCAAATACCGCCGGGAGAAGTTTTGTGAGAAGCGGCCGGTACAGCCCCTCCTCCAGGTCCAGCTTCCCAGGCCAGAGATCAACATAGCTTTCGTCTCTCATCAGTACCCGCCGTACGAACAGCAGGTACACCGCGGCGCCGATGCCGAGAGAGATCATCCCTCCCTTCAGGTTTCCGGGAAGAAAAGGCCGGAACTCCATGAGATCAGTTTCTCCGGAGAGAAAGGCACCGGTCATGAAGGTGCCGAGGCGGTTCATGACCGCCGGCTGCCCGAGAAGCGGCATGGCGGCTGCGGAGCCGCAGACCGCAAAAGTGCTCAGCCGGTCCATGGAATACGCGGAGGCATCAAATGCCGCCTGCCGCTCTTCATCCCGGTTCCGTTCGATGAACACTGCGGTAAAAAGCTTCAGCATATAGGCGAAGGTAAATCCTCCGGAGCAGAGGAAGATCCATTCCGCCGCCCGGAGGTACTGCGGGAGCCACGTGAACCCCGCGGCACAGGCAGCCCGGGCGCCGGACTCTTCTAAGATCTCTGTCCAGGCGTGGATCCCTTCCACGATCCCCTCGTGGAGGAGCGTCTTGCTGACGTATCCGTTGAACAGCGGAACACCGCTGATCCCCAGGGCTCCGAGGGCAAAAGCCGCCTTAAGTCCGGTCTTGTTCCTTCCCCATCCCCGGATATCGACCAGGGTCAGGGCGTGAAGATTCATGACCACCGCGCCCGCCGCCATGAAGAGCGTAAGCTTGATCAGGGAATGGTTCACCATGTGGAGCATGGTCCCTCCCAGGGCCAGGGCCCTGCCCTCTTCTTCTCCGGCTGCAGTAAGGAGCACCGTCATGGCTGTCCCCGTCAGGATGAACCCGATCTGGGACATGGAGGAGCAGGCGAGGGTCCGCTTCAGGTTCACGGAGAACAGCGCCAGCACCGCGCCGAGGGCCATGGTGACAAGTCCCAGGGTGAGCACCAGGACGCCGAAGAAAAGATCCTCCGGTAGAAGCTTCAGCGCTGTCATGAGTATCCCGTAGATCCCGACTTTGGTGAGGATCCCCGAAAGAAGGGCTGACGCCGGGGATGGCGCCGCCGGATGGGCCTTCGGAAGCCATACGTGCAGCGGGACCATGCCCGCCTTGGCGCCGAAGCCGAGGAGGATGCAGACCGCCGCGGCAAAGATCCGTCTCCGGGACGGCGCATCCGAAATTCCTGAGACCGCCCGCGGGAGCTCAGAAAAGGCAAAGGTCCCCGCGGTGCTGTTTAAAAGAGCCAGCCCCATGAACAGGACCAGTCCCCCGATCACCGCGATAAAAAGATAGGTATACCCTGCCCTTACCGCCGCCTTCGTCTCTTCGTGGATCACCCAGGTAAAGGAGGTAAAGGAGAGGATCTCAAAAAACACGAACGAGGTCATAAAGTCCCCGGAAAGCATCACGCCCTCCGTGGCCCCGAGGGTCATCAGGACGAAAAAACGGTAGCGCTTCAGATTCTCCTGCTCCTCCCGGAAGTATTCTCTGGAAAAAAGCGCCGTAAAAAACCACATGAAGGCGGCGATCACGGCGTAGGTGCTCCGGAACCCGTCCGTCAAGAAGCTTAAGCCTCCGGCAAGAATGCCCGGGACCGTGAATTCCGCGCTTCCGAAGACCAGCGGCAGGGTCAGAAGGAGTTCCAGTCCTGAAGAGAGGATCAGGAAAACATCACCCGCGAAGCAGGAAAGACACGCAAAAAGAAACGGCAGAAAAACAACAAAAGCGATCAGCATAGTACGACCTGCCTGTCAGAGCCCCTCCGCGATGCGCCCGGTAAATTCCAGGACCGATGACGGAAAGAGCCCGAAATATAGATTGATGATGCCGAAAAGCACGATGGGAAACAGCATGCGCACGCCCGCTTCCCGGATCTCCTTCCCGTCCGCGCCGGTGAGAAGGTCTTCACCCTCCTTCGTCTCCTCTGAAGCGGGAAAGAAGGCCCTGGCCGAAACCGTCAGGGTGTAGACCGCGCAGAGGAAGGCCGCCGCGATAAGGCACAGAAGTCCGGCGATCCCCTCCCGGGTCCCTGCTCCGGCAGCTGCCGTGAGAAGGGCCCACTTCGAAACAAATCCGCAGAACAGGGGGATCCCCGTGAGGGAAAGGGCGCCCAGTGTATAGAAGAAAAAGGTGACCGGTATTTTTCTGCCGGCGCCGTTGACTTCGTAGAGATAAGCCCGGCCGGTCTGGTGCATGAAAGCGCCGGCACAGAGAAACAGCGACATCTTGATGACGCCGTGGAACAGCATGTGGAGCAGTCCGCCCTTCAGCCCTTCCGGCGTAAGAAGCAGGATGCCGAACAGCATGTAGGACAGATTGCTGACCGTAGACCACGCGAGCCGCCGCTTGAAATGCCTCTCCTTCAGCGCCATGCAGGCGGCATAGACGATTGTAAAGGACACCGCCGCGAGACAGATCTTCTGCACTCCGGCATCCTTAAAGAATCCCGGGCCGTAGACAAACCACACGACCCTCGTGACCGCAAAGACGCCGGAGTTCACCACCGCCACCGCGTGAAGAAGCGCGGTCACAGGAGTAGGCGCGGCCGATGCCAGCGGCAGCCATCTGCAGAGCGGGAATACCGCGGCCTTCGTGCCAAAGCCGAAGAAGCCGAAAAGAAACGCGAGGAGCAGCATCTGCCGCACCCCTTCCGGCCCGATCCCCGGGAGACCTCCGGAGACCGGTTCCTGCCCCAGGCATCCGCCGAAAGCGAAGTCCGCTCCCCCGGTGAGGAGCGTCGTCAGCACCACCGGGAAAAAGGCCGCTGCCGCCCCGCCGATGGTAAAGGCCGCGTAGACACGGCCCGCGAACATGCTTTCATGGTTCCCGTAGTGCACCACCAGCGGCAGCGTCACCAGGGAAAGCATCTCATAAAACACGTACAGGGTGGTCATGTTCCCCGAGAAGGCGACCCCCAGGGTGATGCCGTAGGTCATCACATAAAAAGCGAAAAAAGCGTTCTTCCGCTTCTCTTCCTTCATGTACTCAAAGGCATAGAGAAGGACCGGCGGCCACATGACCGAGATCATCCCTGCGAAAAGAGCCGCCATCCGGTCCAGGGCAAAGTCGACGGAAAAGCCCCCGGTAAAAGAATAGATCTCCGCTTTTCCCGGCTGTACCAGGAAAAGCGCGGCCCAGACCAGGACCGACGTAAGGCAGACCACTGCCTCCGTATAAAGCTCCCTGTTCCTGTCCTCCCGGAAACGGTGAAGGAACAGGAGCCCTCCGCCCGCCACCGGCAGGAGAACGGGGATCATAAGAAAAAACGGGCTCAACTGTACTGCCTCCATTTACTGTTATTACACATTGATGCACCCTGTCTCTCTCAGAATCCTCTGACAAGCATGAGGCCGAAAAGGCCGGCCGCCAGAGAGACTGCGCAGAGACAGAACATGGGAACCGTCATAAGCCGGGATGGCTCGGCGCTCCCCGGCGCCGCATCCTCCCGGAACCCTTCCCCGGGAAAAAACGCGTCCACCACCACCGTGAAAAGATAACCCGCGGTGAGCAGGGCCGAGATGAGAAGGATCACCGGCGGCAGCACCGCCCATATGCCTGCGCCCTCCTTCAGGGCAGCAGAAGCGATGACCCATTTGCTTAAGAATCCGCCCATGGGCGGGATGCCCACCAGGGAGAGCGACGCCGCCGTAAAAAAGATCATGGTCTTCGGCATGAGCTTCCCGACACCGCGCAGCTCCTCCACCCTGTGTCTCCCGAGTTTACAGATGAAGACGCCCGCGCACAGGAACAGGCAGCCTTTCGCCGAAGCGTGGCTGATCACGTGGAGCAGGGCTCCCTTCAGACCATCCTCCGAGAGGATGGACAGAGCCAGCAGGATGTAGGAGATCTGACTCACCGTGGAGTAGGCCAGCCGCTTCTTCGTGACCTTTTCCCGGAACGCCATCATCGACCCCATAAAGATGGTCAGCATGGCCAGGGTCATCCAGGCGTACTGCACCCAGGTCCCCCGGATCAGCTCCTCTCCTACGGAATAATAGACCAGCCGGATCACCGCGATGACACCGGCCTTCGCGATGATCCCGGAAAGCAGGGCCGACGCGGGCGCCGGGGCAATCGGGTGCGCCGTCGGCAGCCACCCGTGCATGGGGTAGAGACCCGCCTTGGTCCCGAAGCCGCTGATGCCCGCCATCACTGCCGCCAGCAGCATGGACTCATGCCCCGCGATCTTCGCGGCATCAAGGAAGCCGCCCCGCACGAACTCCGCGCTTCCCTCCGAGAAGAAGTACACGAAAAACACGGCGAAAAGGCCCATCAGCGCTCCGGCGATGGAGTAGAACAGGTATTTCAGCGCCGCGGCGATAGCTTCCTTCGTCATTTCCTGGAGCACCATCGGCATGGAGAGAAGCGTCAGCATCTCAAAGCAGAAGTAGAGCGTCAGAAGATTTCCCGCGAAGCACACGGCGATCAGCGCCCCGAAGGACAGGAAATAAAAAGAAAAAAACATTCCCGTGCGCTCTTCCGTCTCCATGTACTCAAAGGCGTAGAAGCAGACCGCGGTATAAAGCAGCAGCACCGCGGCGAGAAAGAAAAGGCCCATGTCGTCGGCCGCAAACGTCATGTGCAGGTTTTCGGAGAGCGTCAGGAAAGAGACGCGTCCGCCCTTAAGCGCCGCCGCGGCGCAGATCAGGTCCGCTGCCAGTACGCATGCTCCGAGGCACCGGTTTCTTGTGCGTATCTGCATTCCGGAAACACAGAAAAGTGTTCCCGCGAGCGCAGGGAAAAGACACGCAAGGATCATCAGCATTGTGCTGCCTCCCTTCAATCGTTAATCAGAACATTTCAAGTCCGCTCCGGATCAGGTCCATATATTCCCCGGAAACAAGTCCCAGCGACAGGTTCATGGCTGTCAGGATCAGCATGGGGATAGTGTAGTTCATCCGGGAAAACGCGTTTCCTGGTATGGCCGCCTCATCAGTCTCCTCTTCATCCGGAGTCCCGATGCGGATCGCCGTTCTCAGAAAGTAGAGGGCATTCAGCACGGAGCTCACCGCCAGCGCCGCCATCACAAGGATCAGCTTTTTCGTGCTGCCGCCGGAGACCGCCGCCATTCCGAAGAACAGCTTCGATGAAAAACCGGCGAACACCGGTATGCCGATCATGGAGAAGGCGCCGGCCAGGAAGAAGAAGCCGGCCAGCGGATTCTTTCTCCCGCTGCCCTGAAGATTCCGGAACTTCATGCTCTGGTCTTCTGCCGTCTCCGCAAGGCGGGGCGTTGTCAGGAAGAGCATCGACTTGGTGACGGAATGCACCAGCATGTGGAACAGCGCCGCGGCGTACCCCGCGGCCCCGCCGAGGCCGATCCCCATATAGATGTAGCCGATCTGCGCCGCGGAGGAAAAGGCCACCATCCGGTTCAGGCTGTCCGCGTGCAGCGCCGAGACGGAGCCCAGGATCATTCCGCAGAGCCCCAGCACCAGAAGGATATTCTTCAGAGGAAGCTGCTCAAACACCTCGATCCCCACCGCCCTCCAGTAGATCTTGAAGAGGAGGAAGATATAGCATTTCGATACCAGAGAAGACAGCACCGCGGCCGATGTCGGCGTCGCCGAGCCGTAGGTGTCCGGCATCCAGTAGTGGAAAGGAAACAGGCCGCTCTTGATCCCGAGGCCGATGGTAAGGATCCCCAGAGTCAGGGAAAGAAGCACCATACTGTCCCGGTTCCCCGCGAGAAGCGCGATCTCCTGCCGCATCGGCACCATGAGGAGATGACCTGTGAGGTTATAGAGCAGCACCACGCCCAGCAGGAACAGACCCGAGCCCAGAAGGTTCAGGATCATGTACCGCACCGCCGCCAGAGTGGTACGGCCGATCTCCCGGACGATCAGGATACCGCAGCTGGTCAGCGTGAGGATCTCCAGGAATACATATCCCGTAAACACGTCGTTGGTCCAGATGAGCGCCATCATCGCCGCGGTCAGAAGATTCAGCAGCGTGTAGTAAAGATTGATCTTGCTCTCATCCATGTCCTGCCGCACGAAACGCCGTCCGGCAAGCACGGAACAGAACAGGACCAAAAGGAAAAAGAGTCCCAGCATGGCCTCCAGGACGCCCGCCCGGATCTCGTTTCCCCAGGGCGCCGGAAACTCCCCCATCACATAGGTGAAGGACTCTCCCGTCTGAAGCGTGTACCGGAGCACTGCCCCGTTCAGGGCGATGAGAAAGAGTTCGTACGCTGTGGTGTACTGCTCCGCCTTCTTCCCGTCCAGCATGGTGCAGAGAACGCCCGAGAACAGGCTCAGAACAATGGAAAACAACGGAAAATTCCTGACAAAGTCCAAACTATCTGTCCTCCGTTTCATGCCTGGACATGGCATAAATGTCGTCCAGGTTCAGAGTGTGGTACCGGTGGTACAGCCGGACCGTTAAGGAAAGCATGATCGCTGTGACGGAGACGGACACCACGATCCCTGTGAGGACCAGGCCCGCGGGAACGGGGTTGATGTAGGCTTCCGTGCTCTGCACGCCGTCCGCGATGATGGGCACCTTCCGTCCTGAGATGTAGCCCATGGAGGCCAGGAACAGAAAAGTGCCGGTGTCCATGATATTCATGCCGATCAGCTTTTTGAAAAGGTTTCTGTGAAACAGGAGCATCGTGAAGCCGATACCGAACAGGACCACAGCCCCTGCCTCCAGGTAATTTGTGAGAAGATTACTGACCACCGCCGATGTTCCCCCTTCGGAAAAGACTGTAGAAACCGTACATGGTAAAGGCCACCACCAGTCCCACGGCGATGTCCAGCGGGAGGATGAGGCCGCCGCTGAATATGGCGCCGGGCGTTCCCTTCGGGATATGGTTCTCCAGACCGTTGGCCCCGGTAAAGAAGACATAACCCTTGGCAAAACTGTAAAAACCGAGAGCGGCAAAGGTGAGCAATGAAGAGAGCCGCGCTGTGATCAGCCGGTCCGCCTGACGGAATCCGAAGGCAGAGGCGTAGATGATCATGCCGGCTCCCAGGACGGCTCCGCCGGAGAAGCCGCCTCCCGGGGAATTCTGTCCGTTCAGCAGCACGTAGATCCCGTAGAGCGCGACGCAGGGAATAAGGATCATGCCGACCCTGTGGAGGATGCTGTCCCCGCTGATCTCGTGGTAGCGCTCCTCCCGGACGAGATGATAGTCTTCGTATTCGGTCCGCATGTTTTTCCGGTCCACCCTTAAAAGGATCGTGACGCAGATCAGCGCTGTGAAAAGCACATGGGATTCTCCCAG
>JAFSYO010000052.1 GCA_017449925.1 Stomatobaculum sp. | reverse complement strand
TGGTAATGGCTGGAAGGATCAGTATATAAGTCGTACAGAACACTACCACTGCCGCGATGCAGGTCGCTGCCGCGCGCCAGCGTTTTTTTTGCATATGCTTTTTAAGGTATCCAAGAAATTTATTCATCAGAGATTCCTGCATGATTTGAATCTCCTTTCTTAAGTCAGACTGCACCGGGTGTCAAAACATAGTATTGGTACTATTATAATACAAAATAGTGCCGCAAAACATGCGTCACAGCGGAAGATGAGGGTGGAAAGGGTATCATGAAGTGTTGATGATATAGCAAACTGTCCGCAATCAGATCAGTTCATTTGTCCGTGAGTTGCTTAGCTACCTGTCCCTCAGAGGGGTGTCATATCCGAAAGCTTCTGTCAAGGAACACTGCGTTTCGTTGCCGCGATCCTTGACAGGATCTTCCGGATATGAAGTGTGGTGATCAAGGGCTTTCAGCCCCACTATGCTGGAGGCCGGCTTTCATCATCTTTATGGCCGTGGCTGCTGAACCTGCGGAACATCCTGCCGCACTTCTGAAGGTGGTCCTGTACTATCTCCAGTTCTTCGCTGATGTCCTCCAGTGCGAGGCGGATGTCTTCCTGCAGCAATTCGAAGGAAATGACGGCGTCTTCGAGTTCCTCCCTGATGTCGTTGAATCCTTCGTAGAGTTCATGAAGCCTCTCAGTGTTGTCAGCGGCGGTCACGGGTATCACCGCCTTCCAGCATCTCATGTTTGGCGACATAGGTCACTGCGTGGTCATCGAGCAGCCGCTGGCACTGCTGGCAGCCGTACATCAGCGTTTTTTCGCAGACCCGGTTGATCATCCGGGGGATCCCTCCGGAGATACGGTAGATCTCATCTATGGCGCGTGAGGTGAAAAGGTCCTGACTGCCCCCGGCGTAAACCAGATGGGAGCGGATATACTGTTCGGTCTCCGCCCGGTCCAGCGGCGGCAGCACGCAGTTGATATCGATCCGCTGACGGACGGCAGCATAACGTTTTAAGCGGAGTTTCTCGTCCCAGAGTTCATTCTGTCCCACCAGGATCAGTGCCATTGGACTCATGGAGTCGAACCGGTAGTTCAGCAGGAATCGGAATTCCTCTATGGTCTCCTTCTCGAGGAGGTGGGCTTCATCCAGGACACAGACGACGCTCTGCTTGTGGACGCCGCGTATGATCTCGATCTCCTTCTGGAGCTGCCGTTTCGCGTCGCCACGGTAAAACCGCGAATCCATGCCGAGCTGGTCGAGGAGCCCTTTGTAAAACCAGCGGGGCGTCAGCTTCGAGTCGGAAAGGTACAGCAGGATATAATCCTCCCGCGGCAGGCTTGCGGCGAACTTCCTGATCAGGGTCGACTTCCCGCAGCCAGCCTCGGAAGTCACCACTGCGAACAGCTGCTTGTCAGCAGCGTAGGAGAGCCGGCCCAGCGCGTCCGTCATGGCTGCCGATTCATAAAGCGCTTCCGGCGGGACATCGCGGGAAAAGGGAGTATGCGTCATTTCGAAGAACCCTTCATACATCCGCAGACACCCCCTTCCTGTAGCCTCCGAAGGAGATCGCGTCGGCCCGGCGTCTCATTGCTTCTTCATGTCCTTTTTTCAATGCATCAAGGAAGCGTGAGGACTCGGGTTCCAACGCCAGCATGGAGGCCGGCAGTGCCGGCTTCTGGTCGCAGTACTCACCGATCAGGAGCGGATGGGCAGTAAACGGCGCCACCCCGGGATGGCTCACGGTGATCACTTCGGGTGAAGCGGGATCGTAGGAGATCCCGACGTCGGCACCGATCAGGGATGCCTTTGTTTCATAACGTCTTCCCCGGAAGCTGATGCAGGCGCCTTTGTCTACTTTCCGTTTTTCGTGATGAAGGAAAGCTTCGCCGACGACCCCTGCATCCAGAAACTTCAGCGGCCTTGAGTCACGGTTGAACTCCTGCTCCGGCGTGATCCCCGCCTCGGGGACCGGTACATTCTCTGTTTCATAGTATTCACGGATGCCGTTATGCGGCTTCCTGTGGTAATACTCGTTAAGAAAGAGGTCCCAGCTGCGGTTCAGCTCTTCCAGCGTGCGGATCTTTGCAGCCTTCGCTTCAGCCAGGAAATCATCCACCACCTGGTGGAACTTTTCGACCTTGCCCTTGGACTTCCCGCTATTAGGCGGCGCGTGCCGGATCCGGATGGAGAGCTTCGCAAGGGACAGCTTCAGCTGCTTTGCCACGTACTGCTTCCCATTATCGAAGTAGCAGGCATCAAAAGCCCCATACTTCAGGATCACGTTCCGGAACGTATCCTCGACTACGAGTTCTTCCTGGTTGTCATAGAACCGGGAAGACAGGACCATCCGCGAATGGTCGTCGATCGCGGAGGACAGGTAGGTCTGCACCATCTCTCCCTTTTTGCCGATCGGGAGTCTGGGACCATACTTGAGATCTCCCTGGAGCAGCATCATCCTGTGGGGCTTGCAGTAACGTCTGGAAGAGCTTTCCCGGGCTTCGCGGTAGACATTCAGATGCCTCCTGCCAAACCCTTTGTTGTAAAGGTGCCTCTGCAGGGTGGAACGCTTCAGTCCCCCCGGCGGGACACGCCCTTCCAGTTCCAGGATAGTGATGAGCTGGTCAACGGACCGTGAAGGTACTTCCCGGCGGAGCTGGACTGCCTCCTGGAGAAGCTCTTCGAAGTTTTCCGGCAGGCTGCCCTGGTTCCGGGAAGAGCGGTCCGCGGGCTTCAGACCTTCAAAGCCGCCGTTTTGGTAAGCGTCGTCGTAACGCTTGATGGTCTTGTAGGACAGGCCGTTCTGCGCGGCGATCTCGTGCCGGAGCCGGACGCGTTTTGCCTGGTCCATGCTTTCGTCTGCAAGCGGCGCGATCATCCGGAACCGCTCCAGGGCGGTGTCCTCCTGCCAGTGTTCAGTGATAAGGTTTCTGTCTGCATTCATTGATCTGTATACCTCCTGTGAGGAAAGCATACAGCCCGGAAGGCGGACAGCCTAATCAAAGTCGGTAAAACCTGTCAGCAGTAAAAGGGGCTCAGCGCGCCCCCGGAATTATAGATCACCCGCAGGATGGTCTTCAGCCATCCGTCAGGGATGGAACTCCTGAGTTTCTGCAGTATTGAATCGCCGGATCCCAGCAGTTCCTCGCTGAAACCCAGCTCCCTGTGCCCGATGGACCTGAGATGACCTTCAATGTCCAGGACGTTTTCCATGATCCACCGCTTCCAGAGCCTGATAAGGTGCTCAGAAGGCAGGTCATCCGTTTCATCAGCGCTGATCCTGCCGTCAATGGCGTCAGAGATCGTCACTTCCTGATAATGCTTGAACGGCACCATAAAGTCAGGAAGCATCCGGTGGACTTTGGCGCATCCGGGGTTGCTGCACTGGTGGCGCGGGATTCGGAGCCATTCAGGCCCATCTGCTTCATGGCGGAGGATGCGGCTGCAGTAATCCCGGAACACGAGAAGGCCTTTTTTGCACACGGGACAAATGTATTCAACCTGCTCAGGTAAAAATATGTTGTCCTACCCGTCGGTACTCTGCTACAATAAACGTGGTTTTATACCATGTGGTCTCAGAGTACACGACTTGTCAGGGAGGGTGCTCTGGGACCCCTTTCTTTTGCAATGAAAGACAGTATACAGAGCAATCAGCGGACATTCAAGCAGAACAGTTATTGGTTAATCGGAGTGAGC
>JAFSYO010000051.1 GCA_017449925.1 Stomatobaculum sp. | reverse complement strand
GTGCGGCGGACCTTTGCGAACCGTGTCAGGGCAGGAATGCAGCAGCACTAAACAAATGTGCCCGGGTGATGCGGGATCACCGCCACCGAGCTGGCTGCCGCGGTAACGTTCATGGCCACCATTCAAAGCGAGACGTGCGGATAAAAGAATGAAGAAGGGGCTGTCGCATTGTGAAGTGCGGCGGCTCCTTTGATATGCATTTTTATGTTAACTGTTGCCGAATCCCGGGTTCTGTCGTATACTTTTATAGACTGGGAAACTATATGAACGGACTTTGAACATGTCATATGTTGCATTATACCGGAAGTGGCGTCCCCGGACCTTTGATGAGGTAAGAGGGCAGGATGCAGTCTGCCGCACGCTGAAAAACCAGATCATGTCGGGACGGGTGGGGCATGCCTATCTGTTCTGCGGGACCCGGGGCACCGGCAAGACCAGCATCGCGAAGATCCTGGCCAGAGCTGTGAACTGTGAATCGCCAAAAGACGGGAATCCCTGCGGTGTCTGTGCGCAGTGCCGCTCCATACTGGAAGAAAGCTCCATGAACGTCGTGGAGATCGATGCAGCATCGAACAACGGCGTGGATAATATCCGAGACATCCGGGAGCAGGTACAGTATCCTCCCACGGAAGGAAAATACCGAGTTTTCATCATTGACGAAGTGCATATGCTTTCAGCGGGAGCGTTCAACGCACTTCTGAAGACTCTGGAGGAGCCGCCGTCCTATGTGATCTTCATCCTGGCCACGACAGAGGTGCACAAGATCCCCGTGACAGTGCTGTCGCGCTGCCAGAGATACGATTTCCATCGGATCACTGCGGAGGTCATAGCTTCCAGGATGCGGGAGCTTTCGGACGCTGAGGGGATCGAGATCGAAGACCGGGCGCTGGATTATATCGCCCGCGCGGCGGACGGCGCAATGAGAGACGCCCTTAGCCTGCTGGATGAATGCGTCGCGTTCCATCCGGCGGAAAAGATCAGCTACGAGCAGGTGCTGGAGATCCTGGGCGCGGTGGATGTTGCCACATTCGCAGAACTGTTCTCCGCGGTGTCCGGCGGCAATGCCGGGGAAGCGCTCCGTATCCTGGACAGAGAGTTTGTCCGGGGACGGGAAATGGGACAGTTCGTCAACGATTTTCTGTGGTATCTGAGGAACCTGCTGATATTAAAGACAGCCGGAAACGGAGACCGCCTTATCGACAGCTCCGGAGAAAAACTGGAACGCATGCGGCAGGACGCCGCAGATGCATCCAGGGCGGCGCTGATGCGCTATATACGGGTGCTGTCCGAGCTGTCGAACCGTCTGAGGTATGCCTCTCAGAAGAGGGTGATGACGGAACTTGCCCTGATCAGGCTGACGTCGCCGGAAATGGACGATGAAAATGATGCCCTTCTTGAGCGGATCTCCGCCCTGGAACGGGAAATAAAGAACCTGAAGGCCGGGGGGATCGTAGTATCCGCGGCTTCTCAAAATGCCGGAGCGGGAGAAGACAGCGCGCCGGCGGGACACGCGAAGGCCGCCGCCCAGACGGGACCGAGAACTGTCGCTCTGCCAAGAGCAGAGTATGATGACTTTAATGCGATCCGCAGCGAGTGGGGAAGGATCACGGAAGCTGCAGGAGGCCTTTATGCAGCGGCTCTGCGGGGCACGACGGTGGAGCCGGTGGGAAACGGGATCATGTGCATCGTGTTCCCCGGGAATGGGGCGCTCCGCTTCGGCGGACAGGATTCCGCTCTGGAAGCGCTGACATCCTATGTCAGGGAGACCTGGGGCAAGGAGATCACCTTCCGTACCCGGGTCCGGCAGGGCGCGTCAGAGGATATCACGAACTATACTGTAACGGATGAGGAACTTGAAGATAAGGTTCATTTTCCGATGGAACGGGGAAAGAACCCGATTTAAAATACGGAGGAAAGCATGGCAAGACGCGGGGGGATCCCGGGAGGCGGCGTCCCGGGCAGCATGAACAATCTGATGAAGCAGGCGCAGAAGATGCAGAAGCAGATGGCGGAGCAGGCGAAGGAATTTGAGACAAAGGAATTCACCGCATCTGCCGGAGGCGGTGCAGTAAGCGTCACGGTATCCGGGAAAAGAGAACTGACGAAGGTGGTCATCGACCCCGACGCGGTGGACCCGGAGGACATCGAGATGCTGCAGGATATGATCGTTGCAGCCGCGAACGAAGCGCTTCGCCAGATGGAGGCCGCGAACCAGGAGATCATGGGGAAACTGACCGGCGGACTGGGCGGATTCGGATTCTGACGCCATGGATTACTACAGCAG
Organism: Stomatobaculum sp.; assembly: GCA_017449925.1. The sequence continues at coordinate 8,073 of JAFSYO010000051.1, read as the reverse complement.
GCAGATCACCAGACTGATCGAGGAACTGTCGTCGCTGCCCGGGATCGGGAAAAAAAGCGCCCAGAGGCTCGCGTTTCACATTATCGGAATGCCGGAGGAAAGGGTGCAGGCCCTGGCGGAGTCGATGACCGGAGCCAGGAAGAATATCCGCTACTGCCGGGAGTGCTGTACGCTGACAGACGACGATCTCTGCCCAATCTGCAGGAGTGCCGGCAGGAATCACCGGCAGATCATGGTGGTGGAGAACACCAGGGATCTTGCAGCTTATGAAAAGACAGGGAAGTATGACGGCGTGTACCATGTTCTGCACGGCGCCATCTCTCCGATGCTCGGCATAGGGCCGGGGGACATCCGGCTGCGGGAACTGATGAAGAGACTCGAAGGGGACGTGGACGAAGTGATCATCGCCACGAACTCCAGTCTGGAGGGCGAGACGACAGCGATGTACATCGCGAAGCTGGTCAAGCCCACCGGGATCCGGGTCTCCAGAATCGCGAGCGGAGTCCCTGTGGGCGGAGACCTGGAATATATTGATGAGGTGACACTTCTCCGGGCGCTGGAAGGCAGGACGGAGTTGTAAACGGAAAGAAAGGGGAGTATCCCGCAATGGATAGGAACGAGTTCAATCTCAGAGTTGACCAGATGAGAAAGCAGGCTGCACTCGGCGATTACGCAACGGCGATGAAGATCGCCGATGGGATCGACTGGCGCCGGGTCCCGAACGTGAGTCTTCTGTCCCAGGTGTCTGAGATCTATGAGAAGAACCGTGAGTACGGAGAAGCGAAGGAGATCCTTCTCCTCGCTTTTGAACGCGCGCCCATGGGAAAGGGGCTTCTGTTCAAGATGACGCAGCTGGCGCTGAAGGACAAGAACGTGGAAGAAGCAGAAGCCTATTATAAGGAGTTCTGTGATCTTGCGAGGGACGACACCCGGCAGTATATCCTCCAGTACCAGATACTGAAGGAGAAAAAGGCTGCACCGTCCAAACTGATCCAGCCGCTGGAACAGTACAATGCCAGAGAGATCGATGAAGAATGGCTGTATGAGCTGGCAGAGGCATATCATAAGGCGGGAAGGTCCGAGGAATGCATCGCGGCCTGCGACCGCATTATGCTCCTGTTCGGGACAGGTCCCTATGTGGAGAAGGCGGCGAAACTGAAACGGGAAGGAGAGGGCGCGACTCTTACCTCCTACCAGCAAAGCCTGATCGATCACTCCGAGCTCTACGAGGAGCAGCTGGAAAAGGTGAAGGAAGAGTATGCCAAGCCAGTGGCGCCGGAAGTGGACGCAGGCGATATTATGATGGAAGCTGCTGCCGAACCGGATATTCCTGCGGTGATCGAACCGGCAGAGCCCGATGCGTCCGCGGCGGAACCGGCGTCAGCTGAAGAAGTCCGGAGCACAGTTCAGAACACAGAAGCTGTAAGTGCTGCAGCTGTCCAGGCAGCGGCTCCTCAGGCGGCAGTTCAGACCCAGGCGGCGGCCCAGACAACAGCACCTCAGGAAACTGAGAAGAAGGGCGTGCTTCAGGTGACAGTACCTTCCTTCGTTTCCTCCGACGTGATCGCCGGCTATGTGGACGAAGGAGCGAAACCTGCAATTCAGGACGAGATCGACGCCCAGATCGAGGAACATATGCGGCGCCTGGAAGAAGAACGGGACGCTTCCCGCAAAGCAGCCCAGGAGCTGATGGAGGCAAAGAAGGCGGAAGCGGCGCGCATCGCGGCAGAGAAGGCTGAGGCGGAGCGCATTGCAGCCGAGCAGGCCGAGGCAGAGCGCATCGCCCGCGAGAAAGCAGAGGCAGAGCGCATCGCAGCCGAGCAGGCCGAGGCAGAGCGCATCGCCCGCGAGAAAGCAGAGGCAGAGCGCATCGCAGCCGAGAAAGCCGAGGCGGAACGCATCGCCCGCGAGAAGGCGGAAGCGGAGCGTATCGCAGCAGAGAAAGCGGAAGCAGAGCGCCTCGCGGCTGAGAGGGCCGAGGCGGAACGCATCGCAGCCGAGAAAGCCGAGGCGGAACGCATCGCCCGCGAGAAAGCGGAAGCGGAGCGCGTGGAACAGGCGATGCAGGCGGCGATCGCAGCTGAGAAGGAGCGCATCGCGGCGGAACGCCTCGCGGCAGAACAGGCAGAAGCGAAGAGACTGGAGGAGGCGGCAAAAGCAGCTGCGCAGGCTGAGAAGGAGCGCATTGCTTTTGAAAGAAGTGAACCTGCTTATATTCCTCAGACGAAGGACGTAGAGGAACTGGGAATCACAAAGGTCCTCCCGAAGATCGGAAAAGGAAAACTGACAGAGGACGCAGCAAAAGAGACCGCGAAGGACAGCGTTCAGGCTGCGCTCAAAGTCCCGGGGGACGGCAACGCGCTGGTCGAAGGAAAGACCGCGGAAGAGGCCCTGGAGGCAGCTGTTGAAAGACTGAAGGAGATCCGGAAGCAGACGGGAATCACCAATCCGGCAACGAAGATCAAAGCGTCGAAGCTGAACGTGAGGGGCGTCGCAAAAGCGATGCCGAAGGTGGCCGGAAAAGACCTGATCATTGAGGAAGCCGGAGATCTGACGGAAGACAGCGTAAGAGAACTTCTTGAGGTGATGGCTGCAGAAGACGGGAAGAGGACGATCCTGCTTGTAGATAACCCGCTGCAGATCACTGGCCTGAAGACAGCTTATCCTGAGCTTGCGGAAGCATTCCATGCGCCGGTGCCTGCTTCAAGAATAACTACTGTAAATAAGGAAAAACCGGTCAAGGTAGTGAAACCTGTGGCGGCGAAGCCTTCCGAGGCGAAACCTGCAGAGGCGAAACCTGCGGAGGCGAAGCCTGCGGCAGCAAAAGCAGACGCAGTGAAACCCGCAGCAAAACCCGAGGTAAAACCTGCAGGGAAAACCGCGGTAAAACCCGTCGAAAAGCCTGAGGAAAAGCGTGCAGATAAAAAACCTGCGGAACACGCCTATTCAGAAGAAGAGCTGGACATCGACGCATTTGCCCGCTACGCAAGTGATTATGCGAAGAAGATCGACTGCGTGATCACAGGGAAGAGCATGCTGGCCCTGTACGAGCGGATCGAGATCATGCAGGAAGACGGCGTCGCCCTGACCAGGCAGAACGCGGAAGCCCTGATAGAAGAGGCTGCGGACCGCGCGGAGAAACCGCCGTTAATGAAGCGGATCGGAGGCATCTTTGCCAAGAAGTATGATAAGGACGGCATGCTGATCCTGAAGGAAGACGACTTCATTCTCTGATCGAAGCAAGGCGCCGGAGCGCTGAACAGATACTCTATTTCATTATCTGCTGAAACCATTATTTACTGAATTCCTGACCCTTCTTCTGAAAAGAACAGGGGTCAGGAATTATAGTTTACAGACAGAAGGAACACGGAAGATGGCAGAGAATATTTTGAACTGGCTTGACGCGAACTGGTTCGCACTTCTCGTCGGCGTTTTTCTCACAGGACTCATGCTGTACGGGCACAACTGCGGTTTCCTGCGCCTTTCGATCTCCATTGCCGCAGTACTCATTACTGCAGTCCTGACGAGACTGGCGATGCCGCCGGTAACTGCCTGGATCAAAGAACATACCGCCCTGGAAAGCACCCTTGAAGGGATGATCATAAAAAGACTGAGCGCCAATCCGGCAGGAAACGCCGGCATATCCACACCGGAGGAACAAGCCGTCGTGATCGACAGCCTGTCTGTCCCGGAAGGACTGCGGGACTGGATCAAGGAAAACAATACGGAAATCGTCTGGGAGAAACTGGGAGTAAAAGAGTTCACCCAATATCTGGCGGATTATCTTAGCCGCACCATCATTCATTTTATATTGTTTGCGCTGCTGTTCCTTCTTATATGGATACTGCTCCGCCTTCTTATGAAAGTGCTGGACGTCTTCGCGAAGCTCCCGGTGATCCATGGGCTGAACCAGATCGCCGGCGCTGTACTTGGCCTGGGAGAAGGGCTTTTCTATCTGTGGATCTTCTTCCTTGTGCTTTCCTGTTTTACGGAAACTGTCTGGGGAAGAAGGCTTCTTGAACTGATCTATAGCAATGTCTGGCTCAGGTTTTTGTATCAGTACAACATGATCACCTGGTTCCTGAAAAGCACGCTCGGAGCGCTGTTATAACAGAATTACATGGGAGAGGAAGAGCCGGCGGTATTTTTAATTAGCTTGTCAGTCGCTATTTGAATTCCTGGAGATACCCGCGGGCGTTTTTCAAAGATTTTGAAAAATCCGCACCCCTCAGTAGCGCTTCAGAGCAAATAATCAGTTCATTTTAACTGGCTTTTTAAGCTTATTGGGCGCTTTTGAAGCTTTTTCAGAAGGGGCTGTCGCATCAAATGATGCGGCGCCCCTTCTTTAATCGGTGAAGGGGCTGTCGCACTAGTTGATTAAAAACAACTGGGGCGACGCCCCTTTTTGATCCCCAAAGGGGGGATTTCGTGATTGCGCCTGCCGCACAACAGTGCTGCAGGCGCATTTTCCCAGACACTCCTCAAGGGTGTCTGGAAAGACATTTTTCTATTTTGAAACTCTAAAAAATTATGCTGTTTCAGGGACTGGGATCAGATGTTTTCCGATCCTGTTTCCCTGGATCTTGAAGTGGAGACGGTTAATGTTATGGGCGATCGCAGTCAGTATACTCTGGGCCAGAACGTTCTTTTTCCCACGATACCTGTACTGCCGGAATCCCATATCCTCTTTTATGACAGCAAAGCTTCCCTCCGCCTGGATACTCCTGTTCATACGGAGCTGTATCCCATAATCGCTGGTGATCCGCCTGAGACAGGCTTCCTGCTGCATCTTCATCTCCTTGGAAACGTAGAGTACTTTTTTCCGTTGTGACATCGGGGTCTTACTGTTATTTCCCCGGATGCACTTCGTCTTGTACGGACATTTTTTACAGCTTTTGCATTCATAGATCGTTACAGTCCGGGAGTATCCTGTCCTGGTCTTTTCAGTCCTGACCGTTTTTACCGGAAGTTCCCTTCCGTCCCGGCAGATGTAACAGTCTCTTTGCTCATCATACGCCATGTTTTCCCTGCGGCTTATATCTTCCCTGTAATTCCGGGTCCTGGAGATCTTGTAATTCGCTGGCTTTATGAAAGCTGTCTGTCCGTTCTTTTCCAGGAATACATAGTTCTCTTCACTTTCATACCCGGCATCGGCAACGATCTCGCGGTACTTGAAGGGGAGGTGTTCCTCCATTTCCTTAAGCAGCGGGACCAGTGTCGTTGTATCCGTCGGGTGGGCACTGATACCGACCCATGTGATATACTCGGCATCGACCGCGTGCTGGACGTTATAAGCCGGCTTCAGCTGCCCATTCAGCATGGCGTCCTCTTTCAATCTCATGAATGTAGCGTCATGGTCCGTTTTTGAATAGCTGTTCCGTTCCCCGCAGATCTCTAGTTTTTCATCGTATTCATGCAGCTTTTTCAAAAACGCGTCTACCTGTTCCACATCTTTTTGAATACGGGGCTTCCGCGGTCTGGCACCAAATGTAAAAGCGATCCCCTCGGAAGCCCGGACCTTCAACAGTTCTTTCTTCAGCCGGAGGAGCGTATGTTTTGAGATCTTGTTGTCATAAACGATACTGAATCCATACGCTCTTTCACAGTCAGCTGTGAAAAGGGCTATCTTTTCAAAAAGCTTTTTCTGGCTCTTGATCGTGGAACGTTTCCAGACAAAAGTATACTTGTTGGCGTATGCCTCGATCTTTGTCCCGTCAATAAAGACAGTCTTCCCGGATATTTCTCCGAGCTCGTAAAGGATGGAAACAACTTCTGAAATGAATTTCCGGGAACACTCTGAGAAACGCAGGGACATAAATCTTGCGATCGTCGCATGGTCAGGCGCAGGAGCGCCTTCCAAAAGGTACATGAAGTTGATGTCCCTTCTGCATGCCTGCTCGATCTCACGGCTTGAATACATGCATTCCATCGCGGCATAGATCATGATCTTCAGCAGCTGACCAGGTGTTGCCTGATTTTTCCGGATCCTGTCATAAGTGTCATACAGCTCCGAAAGATCCATTCCCTCCACGAATGCGTTTACAAGACGTACCGGGTCATCTGCAGGGACAGAAAGCTCCATGTCGAAAGGCAGTTTGATTTGATAATTTGCTGAATAGAGTTTATAATTTTTTTGTAAATTGAATCGTATGGGCATACATTCATTTTACACTGAAGGCCCGTTCTCGCGAACAGGCCTTCTATTAATTATCTTATTTAATTAAGCAGGGGCTATCCACTTTTAGTGCGACAGCCCCTTTTACATTCAGACAGCATGTTCCACTTGCCCGCTTGTGGATAACGCACCACAAATAAAGGTGTCCCGTGGATCAACACCTTCTTCCGGATCTCGTTTTGACTGGTCAAAACTTATGCGGTTTTCATGCTGGTCAGGAACTGTCCTGTCCTTCCGCCCTGGATCTTATGATGCAGCTTTTTGATGTTGTAGCCTATGGCTGCCAGGATGCTCTGGGCCAGGACGTTTTTCCTTCCCCGGTACAGGTACTGGCGGAATCCCAGGTCTTCTTTGATCACCGCAAAACTTCCCTCCGCCTGGATGCTCCTGTTCATCCTCAGCTGTGCCCCGTACTCTGTTGTTATCCGCTCCAGCGTCTCCTTCCGCTTTTCCTTCATGACCTTTGATACCCAGATACGCTTGTTCCTCTCTTCCATGGGCATCCGGCAGTTGTTCCCCCGGATGCATTTCGCTTTCTGCGGGCAGCCCTGGCAGTCACCACATTCATAGATCGTCACTGTGCTGGCATATCCGCTCCGGTTCCTGACCCTCTTTTCCCTGATCCGTGGGAGCTTCCGGCCGTTGCTGCAGATGTATGCGTCCTCTTCCTCAAGGTAGGTCATGTTTTCCCTGCGGCTGATGTCTTCCCTGTATCTCCGGGTCTTCGATATCTCATAATCCTGAGGCTTGATAAAGGCCAGCTGCCCGTTCTTTTCCAGGTAGACGTAAGCTTCCTCGCTTTCGTATCCGGCATCCGCCACGATCTCGAGGTACCTGAACGGCAGATATCCCTCCATATCCTTCAGGAATGGTACCAGGGTAGTGACATCCGTCGGCCGGGCACTGATATCCGCCCAGGTGACATACTGCGCGTCCACCGCGTGCTGCAGGTTATACGCCGGCTTCAGCTGCCCGTTCAGCATGGCGTCTTCCTTCAGGCGCATGAAGGTCGCGTCAGGGTCCGTTTTTGAATAGCTGTTGCGGTCCCCGCAGATATGAAGCTTCTTTGTGTATTCCTTCAGCTTCTCTATATACGCTTCCAGAGTCTCGACGGATCTCTGGAGCTGCGTTTTTCTTTTACCGCTCCCCTTCACAAAAGTGATCCCTTCTTCCTGTTTCACTGCGTACAGCTTCTTCCTCAGCCGTTTCAATGTATGGAGGGATACCCTGCCCTGATATACCGTTTTGATCCCGTACATCGCTTCACATTCCGCGACCAGTTCCGTGATCTTCAGGAAGAGTTTTTCCTGGTTCCTGCTGACAGCCTTTTTCCAGACAAACGTGTACCTGTTCGCGTTTGCCTCGATCTTTGTCCCGTCGATGAACACAGTCTTTCCCGAGATCTCTCCCAGCTGGTACAGGATAGAAGTGACTTCGGCAAGAACGTCCTTGGAACAGTCAGCGAGATGAAGGGAGATAAACCGGGCGAGCGTGGCGTGATCGGGCGCAGGAGTCCCCTCCAGAAGGAACATGAAGTTGATGTCCCTCCTGCAGGCGGTCTCGATATCCCTGCTGGAAAAGATGCCGTTCAATGCCGCGTAAGCCATGATCTTCAGTATCTGGCGCGGGCTCGCCTGATTTTTCCGGATCCTGTCATAGGTGCCATACAGTTCCGAAAGATCCATTCCCTCCACGAATGCACTCAGAAGGCGGACCGGATCGTCAGATGGGATCATGGTTTCAAGTTCGAATGGAAGTTTGATTTGATAACAGCTGTTATAAAGTGTATAATCAGCCTGTAAGCTCATGGGTAGTCGCATACTTATAGTTTACAGGAAGAGCCGGACTTTTCGAAGCCCGGCTCCTTTCTTTTTCCGGCGACACGCCGGATAATGACC
>JAFSYO010000050.1 GCA_017449925.1 Stomatobaculum sp. | reverse complement strand
TTATCGCCTGAATCCTGCCATTGTCCACGAAATGCGTGGAATATTGTTTTTCAATTTCCGGATTTCCGCTCTTGCTGAAGCGAAGCGGGATCGTAGTCCGGGAGCCTCTCTTTTTCCTTCCCCACTGCTTGTAATAAGTGACGGAAGGCTTAAGACCATTCTTCTGAGCATACTGGCGCATCGTTCTTCTGACCAGCGTCAGTTTGCTTAAGTTTGCAATGCAGACAGCCTCCAGGAAAGGGACGCGGCCAAACCGCCAGTCTTCATGTTTTTCCTTTGTCAGGTATCCGATATCCATGAGCACATCAACTGCGGTAGCGTAGCCGCGTTCCTGGCATTGATGGTACATGGACGAATGTACCTTGGAAATCAGTTCTCCGTCATTCAAATCTTTTATCTCCTCAGCTGGTCATCCAGCTGTCCTCTCAAACATCATCTCTGTCAAAGCCTCCGGAAGCAGTTCCTCCGGCTTTGTGTCCGGACGGATCCAGTCATTTATGTACTTCTCCGGCAGGATCAGTGGCATACGGTCATGGATAAACCGGATCTCTTCACCCGGCTCCCTGGTCAGGATCACAAAGACCGGGAGGCCTTCCTCGATCCGGTACAGACCGCACAGCCAAGTCATGGTGGAGTCTTTCGGCTGGATCATATACTTATCGCCGGTTTTCTTCCTGCCATCATTTCCAACGAGATGCTCCCACTCGAAATACCAGGAAGCAGGAACTATGCACCGGCGGCGCTCCCAGGACTCTTTGAACGTTGGTTTGGAACCTGCGGTTTCGGTCCGGGCATTCATCAGGAGTGTTTTGCCGGAGAAGCCCCATTTCATGAGATAGACGGCGCGGTTTCCCGCCTTGTTCGGCGCGATCACAGGCACTACATCCGTGGGCCGGATCTCCCCGGATGTCTTAATCCCGGTGGTATTGTGCCACTTCCGTGTTAACGGAGAACGGTTCATTTCTTCAACAATAGGGCGGAGTTCGGGTGACTCCTCCATCCAGTAACGGCAACACATGATTTCTTATCTACTGAAGGGATTATCTGAACGAGAAACAGAAATTTTCACAGTAACCTGTCCCATCCTTCAAGAATCACGGGATGACCGTCAACATAGCAATTGCGAAACACTTCCGCTTGTCCTCTGTTTGCGATGATTTCTTTCGGATATTTTTTGTTTATCTCGTTGAACTCGCTTTCGCTGATCTCAGCGGTCGTAAAATAGTCGCTGTTACGGTCTGGATACCCGTGCCACGCATAGTATTGCAGTTTTCCGTTAACAGTTCTGTATCCGCAGCCGAATCTCACTTGATTGGAGATCACTCGAAAACAGTAATCTTTGTTGTTTTCCATCATATGTTCCTCCGCAAATCCCTTATTTCTCGGGGATCTCATTTCCCTGCTTTCCGCCATCATACCACACGATCTTTAAGAAATTGTGTCGGATTGCGATTAATCAAGGATTTTTATGTATCGAGGCAGCTCTCGCCGCCTCTTTTTCTCAGAGCTCCGGTCCGGATTTCTTCCTATCCTTTGCCTTTGGCGCTTTATCCGCAGAGAGCTTCTCCGCCGTATCTTTCACCAGAGCGTCCAGCTTATCCCTTGCAGATTCCCTCGTTTCCCTGGATCCGGACTCTCTGGGAGCGGCAGTTTCCCGGCTTTGGGGTTCCCTGGTCTTGTAGGACTCCACCATCGCCTTCAGTTCCGTATTCGGGACCTCAGTCTTTACGTTCTCCCAGATGTTCTTTCCGGCCTCATCCTGACCCTTCAGAGTGGGTTTTGTCACCGTGGTAGTACCGTCTGCCGGAATCTTGGCCCAGAGGCCTTTACCGTACTGGTTCTCATGCACCGCCTTCGACGGCAGTACAAAGCTTGCCCAGGGAGTTTTGTCCGACCGGTCCTGGTTTGGGATCATGATCCTCGTAAACTCCCGGCCGTCCTTTGCGGTAAAAGGCTCTGCCAGACCCTTGCCAAATTTGATGGTCACTTCCTCGCGCTTCGGAGCCTGTCCGTCCTGTGCTGCCTGTCTTTCCTTTGCCATCTGGGCTTCTGCCTCCTGCACGAAATCCGGCACCTGGGAAGCTGCCGCGTCTTTGTTCTTTTCGTCTGCCATTTGTCTCGTTCCTCCTTGATCATACAGTGATTTCCCATCCGCGATGCGGAGGATGTCCTCCGCCGCCATGGACATGGTTTGTGTGCTGAAATCCGCAAGTCCGGATTCCCGCATGCTGCAATAGTTTCCGTTTCCGCCTCCGATGACGATGTGGTCCATACAGGGCAGCCCTAAGATCTTCCCGGCTTCGATTACGCGCTTTGTGGTCTGAATATCCTCCATGGAAGGGGTCGGATCTCCGGACGGGTGGTTGTGTAACATGAGAAAACCTGACGAATTACTGAGAAGGCCAGCCTTCAGAATGTTCGGAACCGCTGCAATAGACTGGCTGAGGTCCCCGACACTCACCACATGGAAATTGATAGGCTGCAGCCTGGTATTCAGGTTCACGACGCAGAGGACCTCCCGGTCATACCGGGTCATTTCCCGCCGCATTACGTCGAGGGCAGCCAGGGGAGAGGAAAGGGGCTGCTCCGAATACAGAGCGTGCCCCTCCTCCAGGCGGACGCAGACTTCCTTCAGCTTATACCGTTTCGGGTTCGTCTTTTCCTCCGCCATCATCGTCCTCCTTCAAACTGTTCCTGTACTCAATGGTGATCCGCAGGATCTCATCATCCGGCATGAAGCGGATATAATCTCTGAGTTCTTCCGGGGTCATGTGCACCACCATTACAGGTCCTCCTCGTCATTGGAAATACCGCCATCGGTATCATCCGGATCCTCATCGCCCAGAATTTCCTCCTCATAAGGATCTCTGTCGAGTGTATCGCTGACAATCACCACGTCTTCCTCACCGGCACCGTAATCCTCTTCGTCATCATCCTCATCCAGATAATCTGCGTCAGGATCCGGGGTATTGGCGGTCTGCTTCTTCTTTCTGCTCTGCAGATAGAACCATCCGCCGCCGGCTCCCGCCAGGATCAGAGGGATCAGGAGAAGAGGAAGCATGTTTCGGCCGCCGGATTTCTTCTGTGTCTCATTCTCTTCGTCATCGCCTTCTCCGGACTCAGCAGTCGCCGCCTCCGCTGCCGCCTTTTCTGCCGCTTCTTTCGCCGCCTGCTCCAGGGCAAGCTGTTCGTTATACGCGTTCTGTTCATCCTCCTCCATCAGAGTAAAGAGGTCGCGCTCATCCACCAGGTTCAGGAAATGCACGGTTTCTTCGCCCTTCTCATCGCGGTCGATAATCAGGTAGAAATAGTTGCCAGCCTTGGTGACCAGTGTGACAAACTGCTGGCCTTCGCCGGTCACCGGTCCGATGTCGTCCACCAGGGTGAGATTCCCGTCCGGCGTAAGACCGTGGATCTCGGGAACCGGCTGGGGCTCCTCCTCTTCAAAGAGATAAGCGAAGGCAGACAGGAATTCCGCCAGCATTTCCCCATCGATATCGAAGGTATAGCCTTCCGGAACCGGGGTGGGAGTGATGTCATTCAGCTCCACATACTGACCGCAGACATAGGCATATTTCGCCGGAAAAACGATCTGGTACCAGCCGTTCTCCTCCCCGGAGATCTCGATCTCTGAGCCGTTCTTCAGGCTGGAAATGATATCGTACCCGATGCCAGGGCCGGTGCGGACATTCAGGTTGCTTCCATTGGTGCGGACAGTGCCGGTCCGGGTCGGTTCTTCCTCCGGCGCATCGCCGTCCACCGCGATGGTGACGGACGTATCAGTCACCGTCACATGGAGGGTCGGCAGGAAATACGCCAGAAGCTTCGGGTTCTTTAAGAGCACCTCGATCACCTCCGGATCCAGATCGGAGAGAAGATCCGCGTAAAGGCTCAGACTGCTGCCGGGGAGACCGGAAATGGTCAGGTCATCCGTATTGAAGATATCGATATAACTCTCGCCCTCAGGATCTCCTGAATCCTCTTTGCCTTCTGTTTCTGCACTGTCCGTGCCGCTGTTTTTCCCGGATTCGGCAGTAGCGGTATCTGCCGGGGTCCCTTCAACAGCGGCATCTTTTGTTTCCGCCGCAGTTGCTTCCACAGATACAGCCTCCGCGGCTGCCGTCTGTTCCGGATCATTTCCTTGGGCAAATGCCGTTACCGCCGGCACTGCCGCCGTTCCGATCATCACAGCCGCCATTACTGCGGCGATTCTCATTTTCATCATCCTCTGTAGTCCTCCTTTTCATCGTCCACATCGAGGAAATCTTCCTCCATTCCGTCTGCATCACCCCCGGCTTCTTCCGGCAGCACACAGGGTTTCCCGGCAGCCGCCGCGCGGATCAGCTCCGCCAGCTGCTCCGGCGTCAGGTTCGCCGCGTGTACCATGTCATGGATGCAGGTGTTCTCAGCCTCCTTGTACCGGCGTTCCAGGTCCTTAACCTTCTGTTCCCATTCGTCCCTGCGTTTGCGGGCTTTCGTAAGTTCCTCCCGCAGCCGGTTCAGTCTCGATTCATCCAACTTGGATTCCTCCTTTCGAACAAAGCTGCGGTGACTCAGGGGAGTCTGCCG
>JAFSYO010000049.1 GCA_017449925.1 Stomatobaculum sp. | reverse complement strand
TCGGCCTTGGTCTCCTCAGCCTTGGTCTCCTCGGCCTTCTTCTCCTCAGCCTTGGTCTCGGCCGGAGCTGCCGTGGTCGCCGCGGGAGCAGCTGTGGTCGTGGAAGAGCTGCCGCCGCAAGCGGTAAGGCCTGCGGTCATCACGCCTGCAAGCACGACTGCAAGTACTTTGCTCATCTGTTTCTTCATTACTTTGTTCCTCCTGATTTCTTTATTACATAATTAGTTGCTTTTTTAACAAAACAGCGCAGATATCTTCACAGGTATCCGCGCCGTTGCGTTATCGTTACATATTTTTATCCGGCGGTACCTCCTGATAACGGCACCTGGTAGAGATCCGGTATTCTTTTATTTTGTACTGCAGGGTCCTTCTGGAGACTCCGAGGTATTCCGCCGCCTTTTCGCGGCGGTTCCCGCATTTCTGGAGCGCTTCCAGAAGCAGCTCGCGGGTGATGGTCCTGCGGGGCACTGCTGCGCTCCGGAACATACCGGAGGGAGCTTCCGGCGCTGTCATTTCCTGCCGGGCGCCGTACTCCTCTTCCTGGGAAGAGAGAAATCCCTGCGGGATGCGGCTGATCTCCGTCACCTCCCGGGGCGTCATCACCACCATGCGCTCCGCGAAATTCCGGATCTCCCGGACATTTCCCGGCCACTGGTACCGGCAGAGCTCCTCCAGAACTTCCTTGGAGAAGCGCTTCCGCAGGTTGTACTTCCGGCAGAACAGCTCCAGGAAGTATTCGCACAGGGGGATGATGTCTTCTCTCCTGTTCCGCACCGCCGGGATCATCAGCGGCACCACCTGGATGCGGTAGTACAGGTCCTCCCGGAAGGTCCCCTCTTTCACCATTTCTCCGAGGTTCCGGTTGCTGGCGCCGATCAGGCGGAAGTTGATCTTCTTCGACCTGGTGGAACCGACCCGCTGCACGCTTTTTTCTTCCAGCGTCCTCAGGAACTTTCCCTGGACCGCCAGGGGAAGGGAGTTGATCTCATCCAGGAACAGCGTCCCGCCGTCTGCCTCTTCCACGAGGCCCTTCTTTCCTTCCCGGTTCGCGCCGGTGAAGGCTCCTTTTTCATATCCGAACAGCTCCGCCTCGATCAGGTTCTCCGGGAAGGCCGCGCAGTTCACTGTCACCATGGGGCCGTTCTTCCGGCGGCTCTTCTCATGGATGAAGTGGGCCACCACTTCTTTGCCGCTGCCGGATTCTCCGGTGAGCAGCACGGTGGAGTCGAGGGCGGCGACATTTTCCGCGATGGCAAGAAGCTCCTGCATGGCCGGACTGTCGGCAATGATCCGTTCCTTAACGTCCGCTCCTCTGGTCAGACGGTCGTAGTTGATGACTCCGTCCCTTTTCAGGATCTGCTGATACTGGCTCTGGATCTCCCGGGCGTCCTGCATCACCACGATCACGTACTGTACGTTGCCCTGCTCGTCAAAGATCGGCGTACCGGTCACAATGCGGATCTGGGCCGTCCCGTCCGGTTCCCGGATGTTCCGGTAGGACTGGAGGCGGCTTACCTTTCTTTTTCGCTCCATCACGAGGTCGAACACGCAGACATCCAGCACACCGAGGAAGTCGTGGACGTTCCTGGTCAGGAATTCCGCTCTGGGGATATTTCTCCAGTTGATCAGTCCCGTATTTACGAACAGATAATTTCCTTTGTTGTCGTACAGTGCAACTCCCGCGTCGATGTTGTCCAGGATCTCGGTATACGGCAGCAATGATTCAGGTAACGGCTGGGCCATGGTATCTCCGTCAGCTGCCGGTAGGATTTCCGCCGCCGGCAGTTTTTGTGCAATTACAGAATATATTTGCAATTTCGGGTATTATACCATGCAATAATCATTTTGTGTGCATTTTTATACAATTTTTTTGTATAACTTTTGATAAATGTGCAGTGAAAGTGCATTCATAAATATCTGCACTTTTCCAAAGTGCACTGCACTTCGATCTGCACTTTATTTCAGCTGCCGCTTTAGACCACACATTGTTTAATTATAGTGGTTTCCATAATTAAGTCCAGCAGTTTTTTTTGCACTTATTCCAGCAGTTCCCGGAAAGTTTCGATTTTCGTCCTGAGCTGCTCGTCTCCTCCCCGAAGCTGGTCCACTTCGATCTGCAGGAAGGGGATGCCTGCTTTCTTCAGGTCCTTAGCGAGCCAGGGCTGGTCGTACTCGTCCGGGTCGCAGAATTTGACCAGACAGCTGATCACCGCGTCCGCGCCACACTCCTTGCAGAGCTGCGCAAGAAGGGCGCCCCTCGGCTTTCCCGTTTCGTGGATCAGCATGCAGCCTCTCCGCTTCATCCACTTCTCCGCGAGGCACTTGAGCTCGCGTCCCCTGACCAGTTCGGTGTCCACCTGGTACTGCATGCTCTCCTGCAGCAGGTCGTCCCCTGCCACCGCGATGCCGCTCTCCTCCAGCATCCGGAGGATCTCCTCCGGCTCGCAGAGGATGCCGGTCAGCACGGCCTTCTTTCCGCCCCATGCGGGGACCGGCAGTTCCATCAGGCCCTTCGTGATCTCCCGGATGATCTCCGTGTGCTCTTTTTTCTCGAAGAACCAGGCGCTCTTCATGACGGTGTGGCGCACTACGGGGGTGATGACATCCGGGTGGTCCTTTGCCGCAGCGGCAAATTCCCGCATGGCGGCATTGTGCTCGTTATAGATCTCTATGGTTTCCCGGAGGATCCGGTCCTTCATCATCAGCCCGGTGTGGGCCGTGAGCAGGTACAGCACCTGTTCGTACTCGCTGATCAGGTAATCGAGGCTCTCCGGCGCTTCCCTGTTCTGGGGGTAGACGATGGGGATCATGGGGATTTGCGTCACGCCGAATCGCCAGTTCTGGGTCATGCAGCGGAGGGTGTCGCAGATCGCGGGGATAATGACCGCACTCATGCCGTCGTAGACGCCTGACAGCGCGAACTCCATGTCAGCCTGCATCAGGGAGCAGGCAAAGGCGGGCAGATACTCCGTGGCCCGCTTTAAAGGCGTGCGGCCGCCCCACATTCCCATGGGGATCATGCCGCAGGCATGCACCAGCTCCTCCGGCACAAAGGGCGGGAAGCAGCCGACGACTTTCTTTCCTTCTGACAGATAACGGTCCATCTGCGCCCGGGGGTTCCTGCAGACCTCGGCCAGTCGGGACAGGTTTGTGTTCAGGTCAGCCATTTCGCTTCACCTCCGTATCGGCCTTTGCCGCGGCCTCTTTGTTCGCCTTCATGATCTCCGCCAGGCCCTGGATGCGGTTCTCGAACTGCGCCTCGCTGAAGTTCCGGTAGTCCGCCTGGTCTCCATCGAAGGAAGTAAAGGGGATGCCCGCCATCTTCCAGAGCTGCCGCTGCACCTCCATCATCTGGCAGTCCATGACCTTGCAGCTTCTGTTCACGTGGTAGATGGTGCCTTCCACACCGAAGCGCATCAGCGCCTCGTAGCGGCGGTCCAGCATGGTGGTGGCATTGTCCCCATTGGTGGAGGCGAAGCAGTAGGCCTTCGCCATGCCGTCCAGGTCCTCGTACTCGATGGCCCAGGCCTTTCCGTAGCTGGAGGCCACCATGTTGATGCCGTGCTTCTTCAGGGTCTTCAGGTTGTGGCTGAGATAAGGCCAGCATGCGATGCCGTCCCAGGAGACGCGGTACACTTCGCCGCCGGGCTCCGAGCGGTAGGTTGAGGTGCCGTTGGCGATATGCTCCTCGATCTCCTTGTTCAGCTGCTCCAGAATGGCCGTGGTGGATTCTTTGCCGCGGTTGCAGACCATGCAGGCCATGTAGTTGAACAGCTCAAAGCCGTTCAGCGGCGAGGGCTTCCGGTCCAGCAGGTTGTTCGCCCGTTCCCAGAGATAGCTGTTCCGCTGGCTGATCTCCATGACCTTTCGGAACTTCTGCTCATCCCATACTTTTCCGGTGAAAGCGCAGAGATCTTTGATCAGCCGGTCGATCTGCGCCCGCACGTACTTCACCCGGGACTCGGTCACGTAATCATAAGGGTTGTAGCAGGTGTCGATAAAAAATACCGGTATGTCCATCTGCCGCGCCAGGTTCTCGTACCACTTAGTCAGCTGGTTGCAGATGTTGTTGGTGAGCAGCAGGAAGTCCGGCTTCACCAGCCGCGCCTGCTCCGGCAGCTCCACATCCGCCTCGCCCGCCAGCACCGAAGCGTAGGCCAGGTTCACCTTCGCATAGGCGCAGAGATCGTTGGAGTAGCCAAGCTCGCCCTCACAGGCCATCAGGAAGGGGTCCGCCTGCTTTCTTGCGGAGATGCCCGCCGCCTGGTTCTCCGGATAAAGGATGTTGAGGCCCAGGGTCTCGGCGATCTCCTGGGGAAAGATGGAGGCGGACCAGCCCACGGGCTCGCCTTTTTCCTTCGCGATCCTGGCATTTTCGAACATGGCGGCGTTCTGTTCCGTCTGCATGATCATGCTCTTTGCCTTTGGTCTCCGGGGCTTCGCCGGCGGAGCCGCTGCTTCTTTGATCTGTTCTGTCTGACCCATGTCTGTGTCCTTTCTCCTTTCCTCTGTATCGCTGCTGCTATCTTGATTTATGATCCTTTCGCGCAGCGTGCGGAGCATATATACGTCATAACGCCTGTCTCACATCGCCGGCAGCGATCATTCCGCTGATCTCATCCTCCGCGTATCCCAGCTCCTTCAGGATCTCGCCGCTGTCCCTGCCGATGCCGCCCGGCTCCTTGCAGGGGATCTCCGAGGGCTCGATGGAACCGAAGTGGACCGGTCCGTTGGTGAATACGGTCTTCGTCCCGTCCGGATACTCATGGAAGTAGGCGTAGTGGTTCGCCTGCACCTGGGGGTCGTAAGGGACTTCCTTAAAGTGACGGCAAACCTCGTGGGGCAGGTCGTTCTTGTCGAACAGCTCGTGCCAGTAAGAAATGGGCTGCGTCTCGAAGACCTTCTCCAGGATCTCCGTCAGCGGAGCTTTGTTCTTATAGTAAGCATCCTGGGTGTTGAAGCGGGGATCCTCCAGCAGCTCCGGATGTCCGATCACCTTGCAGAAGGTCTCAAATTTCTTCTGGTAGTCCACCACCGCCAGGTACATCCACTCGCCGTCGCTGCCTTTATAGGTATTGCTTCCGGCGTGGGCGCAGTCGTAGCGGCTTCTGGGATACTGCCTGCCGTTGAAACCGTTCAGCAGGCCGCAGGTAAAGATAAAGGTGCCCATCTGCAGCAGGGAGACATCGACCCGGTCTCCTTCTCCCGTCCTCTCCCGCTTCAGGAGGGCCGCCGCGATTCCGCCCGCCAGGGCCACTGCCACGCTGTGGTCCCCGACACCGGCGACGGTGTTCAGGGGCGGGCCGCCTGCCGGCGCGAAGTCGACCAGGAATCCGGTCCTCGCGCAGAAAGCGGTGTAGTCATAGCCCGGCCTGTTCTTCTCCGGACCCTCGCTGCCGTAGCCCAGCACGTGGGCGAAGATGAGCCGCGGGTAATCCTTTTTCAGCTGCGGATAATCCAGCCCCATGGCCTGCAGCGCCTGAAGACGGTTGTTGGTGACGAAGACATCCGCCTCCGCCAGAAGCTTTCTCATGGCCTCCATGCCCTTCGCAGATCTCAGGTTCAGGGAAAGGAAGCGCTTATTGATGTTCTGCATGTCGAAGTTCGGGTTCGCGATGGCGGTCCGGGGGGAAAGGGACGTCCCCGCCTGCTCTCTCCAGGGGTCGCCTTTGACTGTCTCTACTTTGATGACATCAGCCCCCCACTCTGCGAGAAGACGCGAGGTCATGGGACCGGCCAGCATGGTTGAAAGCTCCACAACTTTGATTCCTTCCAGCGGTTTCATATGTTCCTCCTTTTTCAGCGGCCCCGGAACTCCGGTCTGCGTTTCTCAAGGAACGCGGCGGTTCCTTCTTTTCTGTCCTCGGTGCTGAGGGCGATAGTCTGGGCCAGGCGCTCCAGCATCAGCCCGGTGTTGATATCTGTCTCGGTGCCCACATTGATCGCGATTTTTGCCATCATGAGGGCCACCGGTCCCTTCGCCATGATCTTCTCCGCCATCTCCATCACCGCTGCCGTCAGCTCCTCCCGGGTGTCCCCGGTGACTACGTTGACGAGGCCGATGCGCTCTGCCTCCGCGGCGTCGATGATCTTTCCCGTGAAGATCAGTTCCTTCGCTTTTCCGATCCCCACCAGTCTGGCGAGGCGCTGGGTCCCGCCCGCTCCGGGGATCAGGCTCAGGTTCAGCTCCGGCTGGCCGAAACGGGACCTGCCGGTGGCGATGCGGATGTCGCAGGCCATGGCCAGCTCGCAGCCGCCGCCCAGCGCGTATCCGTTGATGGCGCAGATCACGGGTTTGTACAGGTCCTCCACGGCCTTCAGGGTCCTGGTGGCCGTTCCTTTCATCTGTTCCAGGTAATGCCTGTCGTGCAGTTCTTTAATGTCCGCGCCGCTGGCCAGGGCCTTTTCGCCGCTGCCGGTGATCACCACCACCTTGGCGTCATCATCCTTTTCCGCCCTCATCACCGCCTCATACAAAGCCTGCCACATCTCCGGGCTCAGGGCATTCCGCACCTCCGGACGGTTCAGGGTAAGGAAAACTACGCCGCCCCGGTTTTCATACAGTACATATTGGTTATCCATGATCAGTCCCTCCCAACTGCAGTATTCAAATCCTTATATGCAAAGTGCATGCCAATTCCTAAAAACCTGTCTGGTAAGCGAGCTCCCCGTTCTGATTTCAATTATCATTCCGGGGTGCTGGATTATTACAAATTGGCATAGGTTTTGCATATATAAAAGCAAAGAGTCAGATACTGAATAAAAGGAGATTTCATTATGAAACTGGGAGATATTTATATTATGGGAGCTGTCCGCACCGCGATCGGAAAATACGGCGGGTCTCTGAAGAATGTTCCGGCCCACGAGCTGGCTTCTCTGGTCATCCGGGAGTCCCTGAACCGGAGCGGCGTTCCGGACGATCTGGTGGATGAAGTGATTCTGGGTGAGGTCCGCCAGACCACTGAATCTTCGAACATCGCCCGGGCGGCACTGCTGGAAGCAGGGCTTCCCGAGTCCGTACCCGGTTTTACCGTGAACCGTCTCTGCGCCTCGGCAATGCAGGCAGTATACAGCGGGAGCCAGGAGATCAAGTGCGGCATCGCGGACGTGATCGTGGCCGGCGGGACTGAGAACCTGAGCCGGGCGCCCGTTTTTCTCCGCGGGTCCCGCTGGGGCGGCAACAAGCCGCAGCTGGTGGATTCCAATGTTGAGGCCGGCAGTACTGCTGCTCCGGCTTCCGTATACGGCCCCGGGCTCAGCATGACAAAGACCGCGGAAAATGTCGCCGAACGCTTCGGTATCACCCGCGAGATGCAGGACTCCTTCGCGGCGGAAAGCCAGCGCAGGGCGGCTGCAGCCACTGCAGCCGGGTGGTTCAAAGATGAGATCGTCCCGGTGACGGTCCGAGAGAAAAAAAATGAGTTCGTTTTCGATTCGGATGAATTTATCCGCCCCGGCACCACCGTGGAGATCCTGTCGAAGCTGCGTCCTCTCGTCAAGCCTGACGGGACGGTCACTGCGGGCAATGCCTGCGGTCTGAACGACGGCGCAGCGGCGCTGGTGCTGATGGGGGAAAAGAAGCTGAAGGAGACAGGATACACTCCCATGGCGCGGATCCTCGGCATCACAACCGCTGCTTTAAGCCCGGAGATCATGGGCTACGGACCAGTCCCGGCGACCCAGAAACTTCTTGCCGAGACGGGTATGACCCTGAACCAGATCGACCTGGTGGAGCTGAACGAGGCTTTCGCCTCCCAGTCTGTGGCCTGTATCCGGGACCTGGGGCTTGATCCCGCGAAGGTCAACATGGGCGGCGGCGCCATCGCCCTCGGACATCCGCTGGGATGCACCGGCGCGCGGCTCATCGTCACGCTCCTCTACGGACTGAGGCGCACCGGCGGAAAGTACGGCCTTGCGGCCCTGTGCATCGGCGGCGGCCAGGCTATGGCGGCGATCATCGAGAGATTGTAAACAGGAAGGGGGCTGTTTTAAATGACAATAGATGATATCAGGACTGTCGCCGTGATCGGCGCAGGTGTGATGGGACAGCAGATCGCGATGAATACTGCGATCAAGGGACGAGAGGCCGGTTTTAAGGTGCTTCTCTGTGACAGCATGGAAGCCGCGGCTGAAAAAGCAGCGGCCTGGGCTGATCAGTACCTGGCGGGCCGGGTGAAAAAAGGACGTCTTACACAGGAAGAAGCCGACGAAGTGAAAAGCCGGCTCACTATCAGCACAGACGTGGACGCCTGCGCCAAAGAAGCCGACCTGATCATTGAAGCCATTATTGAAAAGCTGGAGGTGAAGCAGGAACTGTTCCAGAGGATCAGCCGCATCTGCAAAAAAGATACGGTCCTTTCCACGAACTCCTCCAATATCGTGAGTTCCAAGCTGGCGGGAGTCACTGAATGTCCGGAACGCCTCCTGAACATCCACTACTTCAACCCTGCCCTGGTGATGGAACTGGTGGAGATCGTCCGGGGGCCGCATACCGGGGAGGAGGCAATTCAGACCGCTGCCGCCTTTGCCCGGAAGACAGGGAAAACACCCATCATCATCCAGAAAGAGATCCCGGGCTTCGTGGTGAACCGCATCAATGCCGCCGTGACCCATGAGGCGCTGTCCCTGCTGGAAAAGGGCGTCGCCTCCGTCGAAGACATCGACCTCGCCGCGGAGAAAGGGCTGAACTATCCCATGGGCCCCTTCCGTCTCATGGACCTCACCGGAATCGACGTCAACTACTACGTCCGGGTGGACCGCTTCGCGGACAGCGGCGATCCCTATGACGCCCCTAGCCCCCTTGTGATCGAGAAGTTCAAGAAGGGCGAGTTCGGCCGGAAGACCGGCAAGGGCTGGTACGACTACAGCTGATCCGGGCGGCCTGAACCAGTCACATAAATCTGCAGCTTCAAAAGTCCCGGGTACTTATCCTCCTTTGTATAAGTACCCGGGACTTTCATTTTGCAAATATTTATCTACAAGGTCATTTTTTAAAGGAACCGGTCCGGGCTGAAAGCGCTGATATCAAAGGAGGGCTTTCCGTCGGCAATGAGCTCGGCGATCAGGCGCCCGGTGATGGGCGACAGCGCGATTCCATCACCCTCGTGGCCTGCGGCCATGATAAAGCCGGGTAAAGTCTTCACTTCTCCCATGATGGACAGACCGTCCGGGGTGTAGGGCCGGAAGCCGGAGAAGCAGCGGATGATGCTGACATCCTTCAGGGCGGGGAAGAAACGTATGGCCCGCTTCATCATAGCCTCTACGGCTTCGAAGGTGTTCTCTTCTTCAAAGTCCGTGAATTCTCTGGTTCCTCCGATGATGAGTCCTCCATTCTCCTGCTGCTCGATGGACAGGGACTGTCCGAGGCGCAGTACGGCCGGGTCATTGATGGTCTCTGGCCGGAACTTGATCACATTATAGCGGGCGCACTGCACGGTCGCTTTCAGGAAGGGGCCGATGGCTTCTGTCACGGCCAGCTGTCCTTTTCTGGGCTTGATGGGCATATCCAGACCAGCCAGCGCAGCCACCTTGCCTGCCCGGGCTCCTGCCGCGTTCACGATAAAGCGGGCGCGGTGTTCTTCTTCTCCCTTTTTTGCGGAGAAGGTCTTTACGCCGACTGCCTTCCCCTCTTCGATCAGGATTTCTTTGACTTCGGTCCCGTAGACAAACTCCGCTCCCAGTTTCTTGGCTGCCTTTGCGAAGGCAAAGGTCATCGCCAGCGGGTTTACTTTTCCGCCGGTGGGAGAATACAGCGCACCATAGATATCCGGGTTCAGGTTCGGCTCCAGTTCACAGGCCTCCTCCGCAGTGATCATCCTGATGTCCACGCCGCTTTTCCGCTGCTCCTCCGCCATGGCGGAAAGCATATCCCATTGATACTTATCTTCCACCGGCTGCATGCCGCCTGCTTCCAGGCCGTATTCGATATCTTCCCCCAATTCCTCGTTGAGGGTCCTGAACATCTCGATGGACTGCACCGCAAGGTCCAGCTGGATGCCCGGCTTCTTGGTGTGGTATCCCACCACGCCGTCTGTGGCGCCGGCGGAGCCGGAAGCGGTGTCCTTCATTTCCACCACGAGCACATCCAGGTTTCTTTTCGCGAGCTGCCAGGCGATGGAACTTCCGATAATTCCTCCGCCGATCACAATTACATCACGCATTTTTCACCTCCGCCGATCACGGTCAATATCTTTGCCGGTCTCGGTCAAATCACGCATTTTTCGTCTCCGCTGATTCATCGAACATTCCCGTCTTGATGGGGCGCACCGGCATCCGGCTCTTCTGCGGGAGCACATCTTCCGCTTTCTGTCCCGTCTGCTGGGCGATCATCCTCTGCACCAGACGTCCGCAGGTCTTTCCCTGGCAGAGTCCCATGCCTGCCCTGGTCCTTCTCTTCACTCCATCCACCGTGTCGGCTCCGTCCCGGATCGCGTCAAGGATCTCCTGTTCTGTTACTTCCTGACAGCGGCAGATGATCAGATCTTCGTCCATTTTCATACGCTCCTTGTTTATTATTTTCCTGCTGCGGCTAATGCGAGCCTTGGGATGGACCTCACTTCGTCCACCATGTCCAACGGGACCTTCAGGCGGATAACTGCTGTTCCGGCATAGCTTTTCAGCTTCGTGACCGAAAGCACCTCGCCTTTGCAGACCACTTCTCCGCCCCGGTTCACCGCGTCCACGATGTCGCCTTTTTCCGGCAGTGGAAGATATTCATAGGGGAAGTCCACCGTCCCTTCGGTTTCGGAATATGACTTGTCCAGGACCACGATGGCAAGTCCGGGGCAGTTCGCGACGCAGAGACCGCAGCCGGTGCACTTCTCCTCAGTCAGCACCGGCAGGTTCGTGATCTGCTCCCCCACTGTGATCGCGCCGAACCTGCATATCCCTTCGCAGGGGTTGCAGGGAATCTCCTGTACACATTCAATGCAGGCCACTCTACCCTTTTTCATCCGCTCCGGGGAGGGTCTGCCGGGACAGGCGTCCAGCTCGGCTTTTGAGGGAACTCCTGTATATTTCACACCATCCATTTCCTGTGTGCTCCTTTCTTTGTCATTACAGCCGGCACTATTTCCCGCTGACCAGCTGCTCCTGATATGCTTTCATGCTGTCCAGCTGAACCTGCTTCGCAGTTCTTCGTTTCTCCCCGAACATTCCGGAGCGCAGCACTTCAAGGCGTCCCCGGATCTCCTGTTTCCGCCTCTCTGCCTCCTCGGCCGGGAAAGCGCCCAGCGCCTCCGCGGCGGCGACGCCGGCCAGATTTCCTTCTTCCATGGCGGAGGAAGCTTCTTCCACGCCGGTGATATCGCCCGCGACATAAAGCCCCTTGACGGTGGTCTCCATGTTTTCGTCATGCATCGGAACATGTCCGCCGAAGGCAGGAATAAAGACAAAGCTGCAGCCGGTCATCCAGATCAGCTCGGTCATGGGGTTCAGCCCGACGGCGAGGCAGACGGTATCAACATCAAAGGTCTTCTCGCTGCCCGGAATGATCTGCCACTTCGGGTCCACCGCGGCGATGACTGCCTGCTCCACCTTGTCCGTGCCGCGCACTTCTTTCACGGTATGGCCCAGGAAGATGGGGACGCCGGCTCTGCGGATCTTGCCGGCATGCACACCGTAGCCTCCGATAGAAGGCGCGCCCTCCACCAGGGCTACCACATCAGCCCCCGCCTGCATCAACTGATAGGATACGATCAGGCCGACGTTTCCGCTTCCGATCATCAGGATCCGGCTGCCGGGCAGCACCCGGTTCACATTGATCATAGTCTGGGCCGCGCCTGCTCCCATGACGCCCGGCAGCGTACTACCCGGAAATGCCATGTAGTTCTCCTTGGCTCCGGCAGCGACGATTACTTTCTTCGCCTTGACCTGCCAGTGCACGCCGTCATGGATCGCGCCCAGGGAGCAGTCCTTCTGCATGCCGTAGACCACGGTGTTCAGCCATACTTCCGCACCGCTGTCCTCTACTTTTTTCAGGAGTTCCCGGCCGATCACATAGCCCCGGGTACCGGCCTGATGAGCCTTCGAGCCGAAGAACTTGTGGATCTGCTTGAACAGCTGGCCGCCCGGAAGCCTGTTCTCATCGATCAGAAGGACCTTCGCCCCGGAGGCGGCTGCCTGACAGGCCGCGGACAGACCCGCCGGTCCCGCGCCGACGATCGCGATATCTGTCTCTTTTATTCTCACTGCTTTTCCCCTTTCTTTCCGGCGGGCCCCAGGCCGTACTGTGTGCATACCTGCATTCCGTCTCTGACCGGCGTGACGCAGGTCCTTGTATTCGGGATTCCGTCCACGATCATCATACAATCCGTGCATCTCCCGATCGCACAGAAGATTCCTCTCTTCTCGTGATTCCTCTGGGTATATCGGAAGGAAGTGATTCCCGCGTTGATCAAGGCCGCCGCAATAGGCTCCCCCTCCAACGCTTCGATTGGCTGACCGTCACAATAGATCGTGACTGTCCTGGAGATATCCAGATCGTCCAGGACCGGATGGTGTATTACTCTCATATTGTTTTGTTCCCTTCTTTCCCTTTCTGAAGTCTTAAATGCCTGTTAAGACAATTCAAGCAAATCTCATGCCAGTTTTTTTCGAATCTGATATACTGTATTCCAGAAGGAATCGATTTTGCAGGAGGGAGGTCCTCGCCATGAATCTGTTGAACACTTCTCTGATCCTCAAGAACCTGACTTTGAAAAACCGCCTCATCCTGCCGCCCATGGCGGCGGTCAAGGGCGACATGGAATCCAGAGTGACGGACGAACTCGTCGCTTACTATGAAGACAAGGCAGCCTCCGGTATCTTCGGCCTGATCTATACGGAGCATTTATTCGTGAGCCCGGAGGGGCAGGCCAGCGAACGCCAGCTGTCCATTGCCAAGGACAGTGATATCCCGGGGCTCCGGCGGATCGCCGATGTGATCCACAAGTATGATGTTCCCGTAATCGCCCAGATCAACCACGCCGGCGGGGCTGCGAAACGGGAGGTCACGCACCTTGAACCCCTTTCTCCCAGCGGCATCCATTCCCCCGGCCTTGGTGACCCGGATCTGGACCCGGCGATCCTCACGCCGGATCAGATGGACCGCATCGCCAATGATTTCGCCGCCGCTGCCCGCAGGGCAAAGGAAGCCGGGTTCGACGGCGTGGAGATCCACGCCGCCCACGCGTACCTTCTCTGCCAGTTCCTGTCTCCCATCACCAACCTGCGGGAGGATTTCTACGGCGGGAAGACCATGGCGGAACGCCTCCGCTTCCCACTGATGGTAACCGCTGCTGTGCGTAATGCCGTAGGACCGGACTACCCCATCTCCTTAAGACTCGGCGCCTGCGACTATTTACCCGGCGGAAACACGCCGGCGGAAGCAGCCGAAGCAGCCTGCGCCTTCGCATCTGCCGGTATCGACATCTTTGATGTCTCCGGCGGGCTGTGCTACTACCGTCGCCCGGGCCACAAAGAAGCCGGCTACTTCTCGGACCAGACGAAAGAGATCCACAGTGCCTTGGCGAAACGGGCCGGTGGGACCGGGGCTCCTCCCGTGGTCCTGACCGGCGGAATCAAGACTGCCGAAGAAGCGGAATCCTTCCTTGCAGACGGTTCCGCGGACCTCATCGGCCTCGGCAGATGCATCCTGAACGGCACCTGGCAGAAGTGATCAATGAGCCTGTCTGAACGGCACCTGGAAAAAGATAGATATTGTCTATGATTTTCTGAAAAAAGATTCATTGGTATCCTGAATCACTGAGGATTATAATGAGAACGAATGAGAAAGGCTGGCACTTTCCGGTGTCACAGACGGTAAGAGCCGGCGGATCTTCAAATACATATTCAGAAAGGGAATGATGATCATGGATAACAAAGCTGTCAAGATGTGCCCTCATTGCTATGTTCCGATGGAAGAAAAGGTTGCCTCCTACCCGATGGGCAGCGCATTCCTTTCTGTGGACCGTTTCCACGTTGACATTTACTGCTGCCCTCAGTGCCAGCTCGTCAAGCTCTTCGCTTCCCAGAAGGATGACAACATGGTGAAGTGCCCGGTCTGCGGCACCATGCATCCGAAGAACGAGAAGTGCGCCATCTGCGCCCTGAACACCGCTTTCGACGGAAGCCACACGAACTAAGCCTTGCCGCGCGTCTGCGGCTGCAAGTATAGGTCATTTCCGGAATCTCAGATTATTACACAGGACAGACATTTGAAACAGGACGGAGACCTGAATGATCTCCGTCCTGTTTTTTCTTGTATTGCTTGTTTATCCGCACCGGCCCTGGCTGCTCCCGACTGATCCCAGCGATTCCCGGCGGATCAAAGCGGATCCTGGACCGGACTCCTGCAGCTTATCAGACAAATCATTATATCTGTTTCATAAAGTTTCACAGGTAATCGCCTGTGATACTTTTCTAATTTCCTGTTTGTGCCTTTGTTATTTCAGTGCTAACATACACACAACAAATCACGCAGCACCGATCCGAAGGCTTCGGAAGTCCGAAGGTTTCTGAAGTCCCCGAAGCGCATACTCCGGCGCGAAGCGCGGAGGAAGCTTTCCGGAAGCTACTGGCGTCATGCTGGCGAATAAGTACGCCATTCAACAGTTCCTGAAGCAGGGACGGGGCGGTGTGGTCTGCAATCTGGCCTCCATGTTCGGCCTGGTGGCGGTTCCCACCAACGTCGCCTATTCCGCGGCGAAGGGCGGCGTCATCAATCTCACCAAAGCCGCAGGAACCATGTATGCCTCCCAGGGTATCCGCGTGAACTGCGTCTGCCCGGGCGTCATCAACACCCCGCTTGTTCCGGAAGAGGAAAAGGAGAACTACAGACGGCTGCATCCCATGCACCGCATCGGCGAGGACTTTGAGATCGCTTCCATCATCACCTTCCTCTGCAGCGCCAACGCCCGCTTCATCACCGGCGCCGCGATCCCCGTGGACGGCGGATACACCGCGCAGTGATCAAAAGCAGCGTTTGGAGACACACCGCGCAGTAATTACAGCATATAGAGATACACAGAACTGCCGCACAGGGTCATGTGCGGCAGTTCTGTGTATCAGACTTCTGTAATCAGTCTTCCGTGATCTGTCTTCTGCAATCATCTGCAATCTGTCTTTTTGGGTCAGTCCTCTTCGATCAGTCTTCTTCGATTTCCTGGATCTCCTTTGCTTTTTTCGCTTCCTTCCGGTTCGTCCACAGGGGATACGCGATGGAGGCGGCAGAGAGCAGCATCAGCGCGATGCAGATCGGCCGTCCGAAAAGGGACATCATGGAAGATGCAAGGGAATTCTTGTTGAGGATCAGCATCTGGGCAAGTCCCTGCTCGGCGATGGGTCCGAGGATCAGTCCCAGCACGATCGGAACCACATCATATTTGTAACATTTAAGAAGATATCCCACGACGCCGAAGACGATCATGACGATCACATCCTGCGGCTTGGATCGGATCGCGTAGGAACCCATGACGCTGAGCATCAGCACTGCGCCGGAAAGGATCTCTTTCGGGATCAGGGTCACCCTCGCGAAGTATTTCGCGCCGAACAGTCCGATCAGCCAGGTCAGGACCGTGGAAATGAACAGCGCCAGGATGAAGGGATAAGTGGTGCTCTGGTTGCTGGTGAAGAGCGCATAGCCCGGGGTCAGGCCGTGAATGGTCAGGCCGCTTAAAAGCACCGCCGCCGTTGCGTTGCCGGGAACTCCAAGGGTCAGGGTCGGGATCAGGGTGCCGCCGGTGCAGGAGGAGCTTGCCGCCTGGCAGCATCCCACGCCTTCTCTGGATCCGTTTCCGTATTCTTCCGGGTGCTTCGACATCATCTTTCCCATCTGGTAAGCAAGATAGGAAGAAACGTCGCCGCCGGTCCCGGGGATGATACCGATGATAATTCCCACGACGGAGCTCCGGATATAGGAAAGCGGGTAGCGGCAGAGATCCGGAAGGCTGATGCGGGAGGACTTGATCTTCACAAGGCCGGAGCCGTCCGCCTTTTTCAGTGGGTTCTTAAGGGAAGTGAACACCTGGGACAGGGAAAAGAGACCGATAACCGCAGGGATCATGTTGATGCCGCCGCCCATGAAAGTGCTCCCGAAGGTGAACCTTGCCTTTCCCAGGACAGGGTCCATGCCGATGCAGGCCAGCGCCAGTCCCAGCGCGCCCATGGAGAGCCCCTTCAGGATGCTTTTCGCCGACAGGGAAGCAATGATGGTCAGGCCGAAGATCGCCATCATGAACCGCTCCTGCGGCCCGAAGTTGAAAGCGAATTTTGCCAGGGGCGGAGCAAGGTACATCAGGGCCAGCACGCCCAGGATGCCTCCCCAGAAGGAAGAGGTTGCAGCTTCCACCAGGGCCTCATGGGCTTTTCCAGACTTTGTCATCGGATAGCCGTCGATCGCGGAAGCAGCTGCCGCGCTGGTACCGGGCGTATTGATCAGGATCGCGGTAATGGCTCCGCCGAACATGGCGCCGACATAGATGGAGCCAAGGAAAATGAGTCCCGGGCCCGCCTTCATGGTATAGGTCATGGGGATCATGACCGCGATGCCCATGGTCGGGGTAAAGCCCGGCAGCGCGCCGACGATGATCCCGATCACGGTCCCCAGCAGCGCCAGCAGAAGGTTGGAGGGCGCCAGGGCAGCCACTGCATACGAAAAGAATTCCATACTGCCCTCCTTACATCAGAATGGTCTTCGGGAAATGTACCCCGAGCTGTTTGAACAGGAAATAGAACACGGCTCCGACAAGAATTGCAATTATGACATTGGTGATCCTCTTCTTCATGTCTTTTTCCGGCATGAAGATCAGGAATGTTGCCGACATACAGACAACAGACGTCACGAGAAAACCGATATTCCCGATTCCGTAGCCCCATACTGCAAGAATGACAAGGACGATCAGCCCGTTCCGGATCTGCGTCCCGGTCAGCGGGAACAGCGGCTCCTGCTCCGCTTTTCCTTCCGCCCCTTCCTTTTTAAGAGCCAGTGCGGAAGAAAGGATATTTCCAAGAGAGAGCACAAGACCGACAGTGCATACGAATTTCGGCCAGTAGGCAGCCTGCTCGCTGAGGCTTCCGCCCTGGATGATCATAAAGATAAAGAACGAAAGCACTACCGCTCCGGATATGATATTTCTTCTGTACACCTGCTTCTCCTTTCTTTCCTGTGTGCCGCTGTTCCCGGACAGCTCCGGCAGGTTCTTACTTTGTAATGAGTCCCATGGCGTCCATAACAGGAGTGATCGCTTCCACGGTATCCTTCACCTGCTTCTGGAACTCTTCCGCCCCGCCGAGCTGGACAGAGAAATTGGAGGCTTTCGCCGCATTTGTGAACTCCTCGCTGGACAGCGCATTCTGCACTGCCGCGGAAAAAGCTTCCACAACAGTCGGATCCGTGCCGTTGGCAAAATAGAATCCGGAGAAATTGTCTGTCACATAACCTTCATAGCCAAGTTCCGCCAAGGTCGGGACGTCCTTGAACTCTTCCGCCTCGGACTTTGTCCCGAGATTGATGACCGCATGAACGCCTTCGCGGCCTGCAAGGTCCTGCTCTCCGCAGACGTAGGAATTGACCGTGTCACCCATTACTGCGGTGTAGCAGTCCGCCGTGCCGCCGGTGAACGGAACGCTGGTTGCTTCCAGGTCTTCTCCGTGGAGGAAAACGCCGAGGGCCAGCTGGGCGATGCCGCCGTTTCCTGCGTTTGCGTAAGTGAATTCTCCGGGATTCGCCTTGATGTACTCGATCAGTTCCGCCGCCGGAATATCAACGGAGGAGCCATCCTTCACCACAAGGTACATGGCTGCCTGCGAGATCCTGGCTGTCGGGATCAGGTCGTCCGTGGTATATTCCGTTTCACCGGTCACAGGCTTGAACACCGTGGGGGTCGGAAGGCTGAACAGCACGGTATATCCGTCCTTCTCCTTCTGCAGGAAATTCGTGGTTCCGATGGTTCCGGAGGCACCTCCGTCGTTTTCCACGACGACGGACTGTCCCAGAGCCTTCTCAATGTACTGCTGGATAAAGCGCATCTGTGTATCTGTGTTGCTGCCTGCGTTGAAGGGAACAACGACTGTGACTGTGCCGGAGGGATAACCGTCCGCGGCACCGGCAGCCGCCGCTGTTTCCCCGGAACCGCCTGCCTGAGTCGCCTGGGCCGCCGGTGCTGCCGTTGTGCTTCCCGAAGAGCTGCCGCCGCAGGCGGCAAGGCTGAACGCCATCATACCCGCAAGTGCCAGAGCTGCCAGTTTTTTCATATTTCTTCCTTTCTGTCCGTGCATCTGATTCTGCCGGATCATTCCTGCTGTACCGGGCTGCCGGTTTTTCAGTTCCGGTCTGCCTGTATTATTGTTTCGGTCTTTTCTGTGTTATTGCTTCGATCTTTCCTTATCAGGGTTTTTACTCTTTATTAAACATAACGCTTCCGGAACAGCTTCTTGATCTCGCTGATTGGCGCGTCCCGTTCGATCAGCTCCCGCATGATCTCCTCGTCCGGAAGGATCTGCCGGCACTTCTCGAGGATCATCGCCGCGTGCTGCGGCGGAATGAAGCAGATGCCGGAATCGTCGGCGATGACCAGTTCGCCCGGATTCACCTGGATGTGGTTCAGGACCACCGGCCCGTTGATCTCGATCGCTTCGATGCGGCATTTCCCGGTACGGGGCGTCGCGCCGCGGCACCAGGTGGGAACGCCGTACTTCCGGATCTCCCCCACATCCCGGACCGCGCCGTCCAGGACCACGCCCTCCAGTCCGCGGATCTTCGCGGAGACAAAGGACTGTCCGCCCATGCTGCTCATCTCGGTCATACCGCCCGCATCGCCCACCAGGACGTCACCAGGCTCCGCAAGGTAATTGACTTCCCGGGAAGCCATTTTGATAAAATCGTGGTCGATAAGCCCCTGAGTGGTCGTCTTCTCCACCGGAATGCTTCTCAGCGTCACGGCGGTCCCTACGATCAGGTGCCCGGGCTCAATGGGGGAAAGGACATTCGCGGCGATCACCTTGTTATATCCAAGCGCGTCCAGGATATCGCTGACTGTACCGGTCAGGTCATCTTCCAGCGCCTTGAAGCCGTCGATGATCTCCTTCGGGATACGCGGAAACTTGATCTTCTTTATGTTTTCCTTGTCGATGACGCCCCAGATTCTTCCGGCCGCAAGGTATTCTTCATATTCTGCAGCCACTTTCGGATCCATCATTGCTTTCTCTCCTCTTTTGTACAGTGAATTCTGAATTTAATCAATCTCTGTCCGGTTATTATTGTTACTATTCTGCATCCCTGACTCTGATTTCTGAATTATTACATGTTATTTATATCTTGCGCGGAACAGCGGGCGAAGCTCAGAGATCGGCTTCTTCTCCTCGATCAGCTGGCGCATCCTCTCTTCTGCAGCCGCGATCTTCTCCGCCTCGTCGATCACCTTCTCCGCAAGCTCCTGCGGCACGATGCACACGCCGGAATCATCCGCCACCATCAGGTCCCCC
>JAFSYO010000048.1 GCA_017449925.1 Stomatobaculum sp. | reverse complement strand
GGATCAGTCCATTCAGGGTGAGCGGTCAGGATATCGTCCGGATTCAGCCACGGGCCTTCCGTTTCCTTATACACAAAGGATCCGTTTGCGGGGGTGGAAGGCCAGTACATCAGCTGGTTCGGCAGATACGAACATTCGTCGAAATAGTCAATCCCCAGCATCTGCGCGAGATACCGGGATACAGCGGCAAACTCCTCCGGGGAAGTGTCCCTGGTCATCGGGATGATGATCCGGACCCGGGGCTTTTCCTCCGTGCTGCTGTGGGTGGTGTACAGGGCAGCCGTGTACGGCATGTTCTCTTCAAACCCGTCAAGGAAAGCAACGTCGATGCGGTCGCCGTCCAGTGAAATCATGGAGCGGGACTCCACGGTATCCACCTTCCTGCGACCGCCGATCAGCACGCCTGCGACAAAGCCGCCGTGATCCTTTGCCTGATCACGGTCGGCCTTGCTCATCTTGGCGTATTCCTCTGCGGATTCCGGGGTGCGAAGAGTGTGCTTCAGGCGCTCCTTCAGGTTCTCGAAGGAAATGGTCTTATTTGACCACTTCAGCGCCTGACGGCTGGCTCCATATGCGATCCCGAGATCACGCATACCGCACCCTCCTTACCACAGGCGTTTGCCCGTACTCGAATCTGGCCTGCCGAGCCAGCCGGTAGGCTTTTTCTGTTGCCCGGTCATCCTGGAAACACAGATAGGAGCTGTCGTCGCCGAACAGTTCAAACCTGCCGTCCTTGTTAATGCCGGGGTGCGCCGCAAAGTAATCGCCGTCGATAGTGGCGAAATTGAACTCATTGGGCCAGTCCCCATGATCGTCATAGGCGCGATCGGAGATATAGTCCGAAAACTCCCGGGCATCATCGCCCTCCGGGATCTTGCCAACGACGAGCACCTTGCCGCCCTGTTCCGCGAAGCGGTTGATCTTCAGAGCATCCAGGTCAGTCATCTGGCCTTTTACTTCCACATACAGGTCTCCGCCATCACGACCATCAACCCCGTGCAGAAGGAAATCAGGAAGGTAGTACAGTCCGTCACCAAGGTCGTAACCTTCCGGCTCATATTCCCAGTCGACACCGCATGCGTCGAAGAAGATCGCCCAGCGGGCTTCCAGCCTTGAGCGGAACCTGTACCCTTTATATTCAGTCTCAATAGGCTTCATAATGATTCCTTTCCGGGCGGACCTGCAGCAGGCAGGCCCGCCCTGCGTTTCAGTCGTCTTCGCCGTTGCACTGATCAACATAGGCGTGAAGGGCGAAGTCCAGCGCTTTCATCAGGGCTTCAAGACCATCGTCACCGCAGCTGGCGATCCGGATCCCGATCACCTTGCCGTCTTCTTCGCGTTCAGGTTCGAGCAGGAAGTCCCCGTACAGGACGGTCAGGTCAAGGAACGTCCGGCTGCCGCTGGCGCGGTCCCCGCCAGTGGGACCTGTGGTTCCGGCTTCCACCCGGAGAACAGCGTCCTCCGTATGTACCTGCCGTTCGAAGGTGTCAACCACGACACCGTTGATTTTCTGTGCCGATTCGCGTATTGCGTACATTTGTGTTTCCTCCATATCTGTCGTAGTAGTGAACTGCCGTCGGCTTATTCGGGTGAGTC
This sequence comes from Stomatobaculum sp., assembly GCA_017449925.1. Next base: position 792 of record JAFSYO010000048.1, on the reverse strand, counting down.
TCTGCACATGGTCCCTGGCTCCTTTCCTCGCGTGTTCACTCTCTTACGTTCAGATGGGAGCCTGTTTTTACAGTGAATTTGGGTTTTTCTTTCGGGAAATGTGTGACTCACAAACGGCTTATAAAAAGGAAGGGACAGATCACCCCGGGGTGGGATCGTAGATCATATATATGAAGGAATCCTGTCGAAAGCGGCAGGATCATTTTTTTATGAAGAAGTTTTCACTTTTACTGTAAAATCGCCCCTCCATCTGAACGTAAGGGAGTGAGCCGGTCAGAGCGGCATCACTCAGGGAAGGAGGTAAAGTCCCATGACAAAGAAGGACAAGGCGACTCTCGTTGAGGGGCTGAAACGGATCTGCGCGGATGTGGCCGTACTGGTCAGTCTGTTCGAAGACGATGAGGCCCCGGGCAAGCAGGACACGCCCGCCAAGGAAGAACCCAAGGCCCCCGAAAAGGTATACACCTACGAGGAAGTCAGGACGATTCTGGCGGAGAAGTCCAGGACTGGGTTCCGAGCGGAAGTGAAAGCGCTGCTCACCAAGCATGGTGTGACACAGCTTTCCGATGTGAAGGAGCCTGAGGTATTTGCGGCCATCGTGGCAGAAGCGGAGGGAATTGGAGTTGGCTAAGCACGCATTCTTAGCCGCTTCCGCAAGTGACCGATGGCTCCACTGCCCTCCATCCGCGAAGCTGTGCGCACAGGAAGAAGACCAGGGAAGTCCCTACGCGCAACAGGGAACGGACGCGCATGAGCTCTGCCAGTACCTGCTTGAGAAAGGGCTGGGCAGAG
>JAFSYO010000047.1 GCA_017449925.1 Stomatobaculum sp. | reverse complement strand
TATAGCCTCTGTCAAACTGCATGCCTTCGACGAGATCCAGCTCGGTCTTCATGGTCTTGGACTCTTCGATGGTGATGACGCCGTTGCTGGTAACTTTCTCCATGGCATCCGCCACCATCTCGCCGACTTCGTCGCTGGAAGCAGAAATCGCAGCAACTCTGGAGATCTGCTTCTTGCCGCTGATGGGCTGGGACATGGCAGCAATGGCTTCCACAGCCTTATCGCAGGCCTTCTTCATGCCCTTTCTGAGGATGATGGGATTGGAGCCGGCTGCGATGTTCTTGATTCCTTCATTGATCATCGCCTGTGCCAGAACAGTTGCGGTGGTGGTGCCGTCGCCTGCCACGTCATTGGTCTTGGTGGCGACTTCCTTCACCAGCTGTGCTCCCATGTTCTCAAAGCCGTCCTCCAGCTCGATCTCCTTTGCGATGGTCACGCCATCGTTGGTGATCAGCGGAGCGCCGTATGCCTTATCAAGAACAACGTTTCTGCCCTTAGGTCCAAGGGTAACTCTGACAGTATTCGCAAGGGTATTGACACCCTTCACCAGCGCTTCTCTTGCCTCTACGCCGTATCTGATTTCCTTTGCCATGATCTTACTCTCCTCTGTATACTCCAATTTATTTTTGTCTTGATCCGATTACTTCATAATGGCAAGAATATCATTCTGCTTCAGAACGATGAACTTCTCGCCGTCGATCTCGATGTCAGAGCCTGCGTACTTGGAATACAGGACCTTGTCGCCCTTCTTCACCTGCATGACGATCTCTTTGCCATCCACCATGCCGCCCGGTCCCACTGCGATCACTTCGCCCTGGCCCGGTTTTTCCTTGTCGCCCTTGCCCGGAAGAACGATTCCGGACGCTGTGGTCTCTTCTTCCACCATTTTCTTCAGCACAACACGGTCAAATAAAGGTACAAGCTTCATAATTCACTGCCTCCTTCAAATCCTTTTTCAGATTCAGAATACCGTCCTTCCTCTCATTCCCCGTCAGGCCCGGTCCTTATCTTTATTAACAGTACATGTTATATCACTCTTTATTAGCACTGTCAACAGTTGAGTGCTAATATTTTGTTCCAGAAGTTTCAAATCTTTACTTTCGTTCAGGACGGCAAAGATCAACGAAATACCGGAACAGCTCCGCTGCTTCCCGGTGTTCTTCCTGCAGTTCCTCCGGGTGCCACTGCACGCCGAACATCTTTCCGTCTTCTGATTCCATCGCTTCCGCAATGCCGTCCGCAGCCTTAGCCGTGATCCGGAACCCCGGAGCAGGATCCTTCACAGCCTGGTGGTGATAGGAATTCACCGGGACCTTCTCTCCGCCAAGAAGCCTCCGAATCAAGCTTCCTTCCTCAGTGATCACTGTATGGGTGCGCTCTTTCCTCATGGTCTTTCCCTGACGGTGGCAAAAAACAGACTGCTTCTGGGAGACAATATCCTGCCACAGAGTTCCTCCGAAAGCCGCGTTCATCACCTGCATCCCTCTGCAGATCCCGAACACCGGCTTCCCTGTTATTTTTGCCTCTCTGCACAAAAATAACTCAAATCTGTCATATTCTTCCCAGGTGAGGCCGATCTGAGGCAGCGGCTCCTCTCCCAGCAGCAGGGGGCTGATGTCCGGCCCTCCCGGCAGAAGCAGGCCGTCCACGGCAGAAAGCATCTCATAGGCAGCTTCTTCAGAGGAGACTGTGGGAAACAGTACCGGTGTTCCGCCGGCATTCTTCACAGCTCTGACATAGGTGGAATTGGTTCTGTGCACTCCTGTCTCCCGGTCCGGAAACGAAACGATCCCGATCAGCGGCATGGCAGATACCTCCTTTTATACTGAAAAGATTCGGGACCAGCCCGAATAAAACGTAAAACAGCCCCGGGAAAGGCCCGGGGCTTCAGTTTATATCATGTTGTCGGATTTTTCAACCGCTGGATGGCTTTGTCCAGTCCCGCGGGGCTCAGCTGGAACATGGGAATGATGTTCCGGATGGCGTTGACTGTAAACATGGAATTGTCATACGCCCAGAGTTTCGCGTGGAGGGGGTTCAGCCATACAGAGGCAGGAAAACGTTTTTTCAGCAGGCGCAGCCACTCTTCTCCGGACCGCTGTTTCCGCACGAAATCATTCATGTAATGGGCGGAATCATAACGGAAATAGTCGAAACCGGAGGCTCTGTCGTATAGCTCCGCAGGAGACATGTAGGCGTCTCCCACATAGATCACCTTGTATTCCGGCTTCAGGTTGTCCAGAAGCCACTGAGTCGGAACGGAATCCTTTTTCAGGCATTCCGGGGTCTTGTAGACCTCATCGTAAACGCAGTTGTGGAAATAGTAGATCTGCAGATCCTTAAAGTGGGAGGACTGGTGAACCGCGTTGAATAGACGGCTGCACAGGTCCGTGTAGCTCCACATGGAACCGCCGCTGTCCATCAAAAGAAGCAGCTTCGTCTGATTCTTCCGGGGCCGTTCCATAACGATCTGCAGCATTCCCGCCTTTTTCCCCGTTTCCTCGATGGTGCGGTCCACATTGAATTCTGTTTTCCGTCCGTCATCCCGCATGGAAAGCAGGCGGAGCTTCTTGAAAGCCACCTGGAAATCCCGGATCTGCATCGTATTGTCGTCGCGGAAATCGCGGAACCGCCGCTCTCCCGCCACCTCAATGGCACTTCTCCTGTTGCCGTGTTCGCCGCCGTACACCCGGATGCCGAAGGGAGCGTAGCCGTCATGACCGTACGCCGTGTTGCCTCCGGTTCCTACCCATTTACAGCCACCGTGGTGTTCTTCCTTCTGTTCCTCAAGACGGCGCCGCAGCATTTCGCGAATCTCTTCCATCGTCTTGTTTTCCCAGATGGCATCCACTTCTTCTTTGTCAAAACCAGTCTCAGACATGGTCTTGGCAAGCCATTTCATGACCTGGGGCGGCAGCGCATCCATATTCTGGATGTCTTTGAAATAAGCTGCGAAAGCCTGGTCAAAACGGTCGTAGTCCGAAACTTTCTTTACAAGGATGCAGCGGGACATATGGTAGAACTCGTCCAGACTGCATTCATTCAGGTTGGCATTCAGCGCCTCCAGAAGCAGATTCCACTCGTTCAGTGACGTAGTCATGCCGTAGGCGCGGAGCATAAAGAGAAAATCTGTAAACATGGATCCCTCCCGTCTGCAGAACGAAGATCAATAGAGATGTTCTTTCGCAGCCAGCTGCAGGTCCTCCGTCTTCTTCAGAAGAACACCAATATAAGGAAGCACCTGCTTCATATCCTCTTCCGTAATGCCGCCGATCTGCAGCGCGCGGATCCAGTCAAGGAGTTCGCTGGTGGCCGGTTTCTTGTTGATGCCTGCCAGACTTCTCAGGCGGTAGAAAGCCCGGATCGCGTTATCCATCAGATTCTGTTTGATATCCGGATAATGCGCCAGGACGATCTTCTGCATCATCTCCTCATTCGGGAAGGCAATGTAGTGGAAAATACAGCGGCGGAGGAACGCGTCCGGAAGCTCCTTCTCCGCATTCGAAGTGATGACCACGATGGGACGCTTTTTCGCCTTCACCGTGCGGCCGGTCTCCGGAATATAGAATTCCATCTGATCCAGCTCCCAGAGAAGGTCATTGGGAAACTCCAGGTCTGCCTTGTCGATCTCATCGATCAGAAGGACCACCTGATCCTCCCGCTCAAAGGCCTCGCCCAGCTTTCCGAGCTTAATATAGCGGGAAATATCGTCAACGCCCGCAGTGCCGAACTGGCTGTCATAGAGACGCTGTACCGTGTCGTAAACATACAGGCCGTCCTGTGCCTTCGTGGTCGACTTGATGTTCCAGATGAAAAGGTCCATGCCCAGGGAGTCCGCGATCGATTCCGCCAGCATCGTCTTTCCTGTTCCGGGCTCTCCCTTGACAAGCAGCGGCTTTTGAAGCGCTGCCGCAATGTTGACGCTCCGAATCAGCTCATCCGACGCGATATAGTTCCTGCTGCCCTCAAACTGCTGCATATTATCCCGCTCCTTTTTAATGATCTATGTCGTCAGTTAAATGATGTTTTAAAAAGCGGGGCGCAGGAATTGCTGCGCCCCGCCTTTATTATGTCACAGACAGGTTAAGATGTCTTTTCCTTTACAGAATGAATCCGAAGGAATTACTCCTCGTCCATGCCCTCGACTGCGAACTCACCGAACAGCTCTTCGTTGGACGGCATGTCATAGGGAAGCGGATGAGAAACCCAAGTGGTGTTCATGTAGTGCTTAAGAGCAATGTTCTCGGAAACGATGTTGCCGCCCCAGGTGCCGCAGCCCATGGAAGATGTCGGAGGCATGCCGTTCCAAGCGGAACCGGAGTTACCACGGTTGTTGGGCTGACGGACCATCATACGGGAAACAGGAGCGACCATTGCCAGTCTGTGGATGTGATCCTCGTCCCAGCTGTAGATACCGCAGCTGTGGCCCTTACCACCAACGTTGAAGACCTTCTGCATCATGGTGATGGCGTTCTCGAACTCGCCCTCATACTTGAACAGAGCAAGCATGGTGGTCAGCTTCTCGCTGGAGAAGAAGAACTCCTTGCCGATCTCGTTGATTCCGCCGCCGGTGACAGCGATGAACTTACGATCCTCCGGGATCTCGAAGCCAGCGGTCAGAGCAAGCTTCTGCGGGCTGATAGCGACGGTGTTCGGAAGACGATGTCCGGTCTCATCCCACATGACCTTCTTGATCTTCTCAGCTTCTTCCTCGTTTGCAAGATATGCGCCGTGCTTCTGGAGCTCCTCGCCGAACGCATCATAGATGGACTCGTGGATCAGCAGGTTGCCGTCGCAGGAGCAGCCGGAACCGAAGTCAGAGGTCTTGGAAATTCTGGTGTTCTCAGCAGCCTCAGCAAGGTACTCGGGGGTGTTGCAGGTGTCGTCGATGATGACGGTAGCGTTACCTGCGCCGGAGCCGTATGCCGGAACGCCCTGGGAATAAGCAGCCTTGACCATCGGCCGTCCGCCGGTAGCGATGATCAGGTCAGCTCTCTTCATCAGCTCTGCGGTCAGAGCGATGGACGGCTTCTCGATACCCTGGATGATATCAGCCGGAGCGCCCTCACGGACCAGCACTTCACGGATGATGTTGATGCACTTGTTGGTGGTGTTCTTTGCACGCGGATGCGGAGAGCAGATCATGACGTCGCGGGCCTTGATCGCGTAAAGGATCTGGCCGGCGGGGGTCAGGCAGGGGTTGGTGGTCGGAACAAGGGAAGCGATCAGGCCGACCGGCTTAGCGTACTTCACGATGCCCTTCTCCGGGATCTCCTCGATAATTCCAACACTCTTAGAGCGCAGGCAGTCTCTGAGGATCAGTTTGATTTTGTTTCTCTTGTTTCTCTTGGTAACCTTATCGCCGAGAGCGGTCTCATCAACTGCCTCATCACAGATCGGTGCCCAAACCTTCATGTTGACAACAGCAGCGCCAACAGCCTGGATGAGCTTGTCAACTCTCTCCTGAGAATACTGTGCGATAACATCCTGGGCAACGCGAGCACGCGCAACCTTTTCTTCGATCATCTGGATCTCTTCCTGAGTGACTTCATGTGCCATATCCGTGTTCTCCTTTTTAAAAAATTTTAACTGCCTTGCTAGTTACTTGCTTCATGGCTATAGTATAGCCCCGGGAAACCAGGAAGTCCAATATCAGTATTCTTTCCTCATTATAGAAAGCTTCAATTGAAATTCTCTATCAAAGATTTCAGCTGATCATTCTAAAAGCATCAAGCGCAAAGTACATCAGTTTTTACGCAAGAATCTGTTTTTAACGCAAAAATTGCAGAGTTTTATGCTATAATGCTTTTTATGAACTTTTCAGGAGGAAAGAAATGACTCTTCTTCAACTTCAGTACTTCTCGACTCTGGCCCGGGTACTGCATTACACCCATGCTGCAGAGGAACTTCATATATCTCAGCCCACCCTTAGCTACTCCATCAATGAACTGGAAAAAGAACTGGGGGTCAGACTCTTTGAAAAACAGAACCGTAAAATACTCCTTACAGAGTCCGGGGAACGCTTTTTGCCTTATGTTAAAAAATCAATGCAGCTCCTGGATGAAGGAGTGGATGTCGTCAAACAGACGGCCAGCCAGGCTACGATGAATGTACGGATCGGATATTTCCACTCCATTTCCGCATCCCTGATCCCGTCTCTGATGGAAAAGATCTACCACTCACCCGGCATCCGGGCGGTCCGTTTTCAGTTCACCGAGGATACTTCCTTCGATATTTTCAACAAGCTGAAAAACGGCGACCTGGATCTCGCTTTCTGCGCCCATCGTGACGATTGGGCGGACTCCATCACTATCATGAAACAGCCTCTGTATCTCGCTGTTCCTGCGGATCATGAACTTGCTTCAAAGGAATTTGTCTCCTTCCAGGATTTTGCCCGGGAACCGATGATCATGCTGGACAAGCCCAGCAGTCTCCGGATCCTTACGGACCGCATCTTCACGCGGCACGGCGTCATTCCGAAGGTCGTCTTCGAGGTCCGGGAATGCAACGCGGCTCTTCAGTATGTCTCTCTGAAATTCGGCGTCGCTGTCCTGCCCGAAGTCCCTGCCATGAAGACGGAGCGCATCCGCGCCATCCCCATTGACGATCCGTCCCGGGAATTCATCCGCACGGTCTATCTTTCCTGGGATCACTCCCGTCCTCTCTCCCGCGCAGCGCAGGATGTGAGGAATCTGATCGTAAGCCAGTACGCCAGCACGGAACAGGTCTGATCCGGCCGGTGCCCCGGCTTCCCAGTTTTAGTTCAATAACAGCGGACCGCCTGACAGCGCCTGAATGGTGCATCAGGCGGTCCGTTTTTGATGCGAACAGGAATCCCGAAAATTATTTCGCGTTGTGGCTCTTCGCGTGGCTGGGAGCGACGTACTTGCCGTTCTCCTTCTTCACCAGCTTGCCTTCCTTGACCAGCTCGTTCGGGCTGTAGATGTCGTTGATGTTCCAGCAGCCCGGGGTCGGGACAACGATGTTCTCCATCGGTGCGTTGATCAGGAACGGCTTGCCTGCCTTGTTGGCTTCCATAGCCTTCTCCAGTGCCGGCTTGAACTCTTCGGCGCTGTTGCAGTTGATGGACTCAATGCCGTATGCAGCTGCGACCTGCGCGTAGTCGATGATGTAGCGCTCGCCGTCGGGCTTCAGGAACTGGGTTCCGAACTTCGTCTTGTAGTTCGCGTTCTCAAGGCCCGCGATGGTTCCGAACTGGGAGTTGTTCATGACCACCCATGTGCAGGCGATGCCGTGCTCGACTGCCGCCGCCATGACGCCGACATTGATTCCGAAGCCGCCGTCGCCGGTCAGGCAGATGGCGATCTTGTCAGGAGCAGCTACCTTGCCGCCCAGGACCGCTGCCGGTCCGAAGCCCATGGTAGCAAGGCCGGAGGAGTGATGGATGGTTCCGGGAACGGTGATGTCGAACTCCTGCGCGACGCCGTTCTTGTTCCAGCCGACATCGGTGAAGATCTGGGCGTCTTCCGGAATGACTTCCTTCACGTCCTTCAGGATGCGCTGCGGGGTCATCGGGAAACGGGAATCCTCGGAGATCTCCCTGTTCCACTCCTTGAAGTCGTCTTTCGCCTTCTGGATCGCTGCGCGCAGCTCCGGATTGTCCTTTCCGGGGCAGATCTTCTTCACTTCCTCAAGGACCTGCTTCAGAGCGACCTTCAGGTCGCCGCAGGCGCCGATCTCTACCGGATAGTTGCGGCCGATCTCTGCCGGGTCGATGTCGATCTGCAGGAAGGTGGTGACGTCCGGATCAAAGGTAACGCCCTGATACCAGGAGGAGCTGTCCGCCTCGCCGAAGCGGGTGCCCAGTGCCAGGATGATGTCTGCGTTCTTGGTGAGGGAGTGGGTGAACTCCAGGCCCCAGAATCCGGTCTGGCCGATCATCAGCGGGTGACGGTCGGACAGGCAGCCCTGGCCTGCCAGTGTACGGGACACCGGGCAATCCAGATACTCTGCCAGTGCAGCCAGCTCGTCGGATGCCTGGGCAAGAAGGATTCCGCCGCCGGCGTGGATGACCGGAGCCTTCGCCTCGACTAATCTTTTCGCGATCGCTGCAGCAGCTTCCTGGGAGATGCCGCCCTTATCGGTCACATGGCTGTCCTTGTAGGTGCGGTCCCAGAGATCCTCTTCCATCTCGCGGGAGAACATATCCATCGGCATGTCGATCAGGACCGGTCCCGGTCTTCCGGACTCGGCAAGACGGAACGCGCGGTCAAGGATGAAGGGCAGAGCTTCGATATCGTCGATTCTCCACGCGCGCTTCACCACCGGACGGAGGAGTTCGTACTGGTTGGCGTCCTCATGGAGCTGCAGCTCCTGGTGCGGATGACGGCCATAGTAGTAGCTGGGGACATCGCCGGCGAAGACGACCATGGGGATGGAGTCGAGCTGCGCGTTGGCAACGCCGGTCAGGACGTTGGTGATGCCGGGGCCCAGGTGGCACATGACTACGGAAGCCTTGCCGGTGACGCGGGCGTAGCCGTCAGCTGCGGTGGAAGCGATCGCTTCGTGGCGGCAGCCGATGTACTCGATCTTCTCGCTGCGGGACAGAGCGTCCAGCATGCCGATGACGGTGTGTCCGCAGAGACCGAAGAGCTTCGTGACGCCGCGGCGCTCAAGATAGTTGACAAGCAGATCAGATACAAGTTTCTTTGCCATATTATATTCCCTCCTGGGTTTTTGTATTGTGGTTTATCCCTGTGCTGCGATCTCGTTCAACTTGTCCGCGATGGCCTGGTAGCCGCTGTAGAAGCTGCAGAGCACCGGGGTCTTGGTATCTGTCAGTTCCGGAAGCAGGGCGCGCATGGACACCTGGCTCATGACGATAGCATCATAACCTTCCTCATCCAGCTTGCGGATGTTCTCCAGCAGGATGCGGTTGTGCTCTTCCGGATGGCCTGCGACCAGGGCATCCCACGCCGCGTTCTGCACGAAGAGCTTGTACTCGGCCTTCTCGCCGCGCTCCGCCACCAGACGCTCGATGATCCTTGCCACCGGGCCCATGGAGGTCTCGACGGTGCCGAAAATGGCGAACTTGGTGCCGAGCTTCGCAGCTTCCTGGCACATCGGATCCTCGATCTTCATGACCGGGATGTTGACTTCCTTCGCATATGCGTCTGCGACCTCTCCGACAGTGGAGCAGGAGTTGACGATCAGGTCAGCGCCGCTGATCTCAGCTGCCTTTGCGTACAGAGCCATACGGTCAAAGACTGCCTTGTCCGGTCCGCCGTTGGCGCGGACATCCGAAAGGATGGTGCTGTCGGTGATGAATTCTACGCGGACGCCCGGTACCTTCTCCTTCAGGAAAACGATGGTATCGTCACGCTTCGCAAAGCTGGTCTGCAGAATAGTTACATGAGGATTCTTCACGGCTCTCTCCTTTCGCGCTCAGTTATTTCCTGGCCTTCAGCTTCAGCGCCTCTTCCACGATGGAATCAGCGTCCATATGGCATGCCTTGTACAGAAGCTCCGGATCGCCGGACTCGCCGTAACGGTCCGGGATGCCGATGATCTTGATCGGGACCGGCTGGTTCTGGCCGACGATGGATGCCACCGCAGCGCCGAGGCCGTTGATCACGTTATGGTCCTCGACCGTAATAATAGCGCCGGTCTCCTTCGCAGCCTTGAGGATCGCTTCCTCGTCGAGGGGCTTCAGGGTCATCATGTCGAGCAGGCGGACATTGACGCCCTGCGCCTTCAGAGCTTCGGCTGCATCCGCGCACTTCTGAAGCATGATGCCGGAGGAGATGATGGTGAGGTCTGTGCCGTAATCCTTCACGGTGATGGCCTTGCCGAATTCGAACTTGAAGGTCTCGGGATCATAGAAATCCGGAACCGCGTTCCTGTGAAGACGGACATACAGCGGGCCCTTGAAATCCACTGCCGCGTGCGCCAGCGCTTTTGCGGAGACGCCGTCGGAGGGCTGGATGATGGTCATGTTCGGGAAGGTCCTGGTGATGCCGACATCCTCCACAGCCGCGTGGGTCGCGCCGTCGCCGCCCACCTGAAGGCCGGTGTGGGTTCCGAGGATGGTGACGTTCATGTTGCAGTGGCACACGAAGGTACGCACCTGCTCACAGGCTCTCATGGTAGCGAACACCGCGAAGGTGGAAAGGAATACCTTCTCACCGCAGGAAGCCATGCCGGCTGCAGTCGCGACCATGTCCTGCTCGGCAATACCGATGGTGAAGGCCCGGTCCGGGAACATCTCCTGGAACTTCTCCAGGTTGCAGGCCTTGGTATCAGCATTCAGCACTACAAAATCTTTTCTTGTCTTTCCGATCTCGCAAAGCTCATTTCCGAAAATATGACGGTCTGCAATCTTTCCCATCAGACGATACCTCCTTTTTCGATCTCAGCCAGGGCTTTCTCCATCTCAGCCTGGTTCGGCGCCTTGCCGTGCCAGCCGGAATCGTCTTCCATAAAGTCGACGCCTCTGCCCTTGACGGTCCGCATCAGGATCACCACCGGATGACGCATGGTCTTCGCGGTATGAAGAGCGGTAAGAATATCCTTCATGTTGTGGCCGTTCACTTCCACGACCTTCCAGCCGAAAGCTCTCCACTTGTCAGCGATAGGCTCCACGGTCATGATCTCGTTGACCCAGCCGTTGATCTGGACGCCGTTGCAGTCCACGATCGCCACAAGGTTGGTCAGGTCATGATGTCCCGCCGCCATGGCAGCTTCCCAGACCAGGCCTTCCTGCATTTCGCCGTCACCCAGCATGCAGTAGGTCATGTAATCCTTACCGCGGACCTTCGCGGCGAGCTGTGTTCCGACAGACACCGCAAGTCCGGTTCCAAGAGAACCTGTGCTGATGTCGATGCCGGGGGTGGTGTGCATGTCCGGATGGCCCTGAAGCATGGCCCCGTACTCTCTTAAGTGATTCAGCTCTTCAGGATCGAAGTAGCCGCGCCGCGCGAGGCAGCTGTAAAGTGCCGGGCAGGAGTGACCCTTGGAAAGAATGAAGCGGTCCCGGTCCTCCCAGTTCGGGTTCTTCGGGTCAATGTTCATGACGTGGAAATACAGCGCCGTGATCATGTCCGAAGCGGAAAGGGACCCGCCAGGGTGCCCTGCCCCCGCTTTTGTGATCATTGAGATGATGTCCTGACGTGTCTGCCTTGCCTGTTCTTCCAGGCGCTTTACGTCATCCTCCGTAAAGTAGAAACGACTTGCTCCCATATACCGTCTCCTTTCCTGTTATTTTGCCCCAGAGCATTCCGTATGTTTTTTTGCATTTTTTGCTCTGTCCATATTGTAAATGACCCGTATATAAAAATCAAATAAGCGCTTGTGACAACAGCTAATGTTTTTTGTGATAGCTCGGCAGGCAGGCAGTTCTATTTGTGATACCTGTACAGGAATTCATGAGTTTTTAGTGATGCCTGTGCAGAAAGGCATGAATGTTTATATTATGTCAACAAACATCTGCCCCGGAAAGTCCGGACGCATAGTATAAATTGCACATACGGCGCGACAGGACCGGTTGTTCTGCACGCCTCACACCGAGTTTATCATTAAGAAAAGCAGAGCCGCGATGCGGCTCTGCTAAGCAAGCGGTTATCACAAATAGTGATGACAAGATACGATCGATCCTTTGTCCGGATCACTGCTCCTTTTCCGCAGCTTTCGCTGCGGCTTCTTTTGCCTTCAGCTGCTTCTGCTTCCTTAAGGAAGACACCACCATGAAGATGGACAGCGCGAAGAGCACGAGGCAGATGGGACTGGTCAGGGCCATGTAGCTCCCGTCGTTCGCCACCAGCATTCTCCGCAGGTTTTCCTCTGCCATCGGGCCCAGGATCAGGGCCAGAAGAATGGGCGCCACCGGAAGCTTCACCTTCTGGAGGAGATATCCCGCCACGCCGAAGCCGAAAGCAGTCCAGACGTCGAACACATTGTTCCGCAGGGAGAAGGATCCCACCATGCAGAGAATAAAGATCACCGGCACCAGGATATTCTTGTCGATGGAAACGACCTTCGTGAAGACCGGAAGGCCGGCGCTGGCAATGATGAACATGAAGATGTTCGCCACCACCATGGAGGCAAAGATCAGGAACACCACGTCCGCGTGATCCCTGTAAAGAAGCGGGCCGGGCGTCAGTCCCTGGATCATCAGAGCTCCGATCAGGACTGCAGTCACCGGGTCGCCGGGGACGCCCAGGGAAAGCATGGGGATCATAGCGCCGCCGCCCACCGCGTTATTCGCGGATTCCGGCGCCGCGACGCCTTCGATGCTGCCCTTTCCGAATTCCGCGGCGTTTTTGGAGGAGCGCTTCGCTTCTCCGTATGCCACGAAACAGGCAATATCAGATCCGGCGCCGGGAATGCAGCCGATAAAGGTCCCGAGGACACCGGACTTGACGATGTGGACAAAGCACTGCCTGATGTCGCTCATGGGGGACAGGATCCGCTCTACCTTGCTCTTGACAGTCTTCGCGTGCTCAATGTTCTCAATGCTGATGAGGCACTCCGAGACAGCGAAGAGACCGATCAGTACGGGAACCAGTTCAAAGCCGCTGTAAAGGTTCATGGAGCCGAAGGTAAATCTGGGATAGCCGTCCATGGGGTCAAGGCCGATGCTGCAGAGCATCAGACCCAGGCCGGCAGAAATGAAGCCCTTCAGCAGGCTGTCGCCGGAGATACTGACGATGACCGAGAGTCCGAAGAGGGCGATGACGGCAAATTCACCGGAGGTGAAGTGCAGGGCGATCTTCGACATGGCCGGGGCGAAGAGGATCATCGCCGCCACACCGATCAGCCCGCCGACTGTGGAGGCGAAGACCGACATGCTGAGCGCTCTTCCCGCCTGTCCGTTTTTCGCCATGGGATATCCGTCAATGACGGTGGCCGCCGCCGCAGGTGTTCCGGGAGTGTTGAGCAGGATCGCCGAAATTGAGCCGCCGTAAACAGCGGAACAGTATATTCCCATCAACACCGGCAGACCGTATTTCATCTCCATTCCATAGGTAAACGGTACCATCAGGGCCACGCCCATAGTGGCGGTGAGTCCCGGCAGTGCGCCGATCACGATGCCGCATGCTACAGAGATCGCCAGAAGAAGCAGCACCTTAGGATCCGTGAGGATCTGGGCCATCGCCGTTCCAAACATTGAAAGATTAGTCATAGTTTTTCCTCACCTCCCGGATCACAGAATGCCCTTCAGAAGTCCCGCCGGAAGCTTTGCGCCCAGAATCACCGCAAAGATGACGTAGATCACGACTGCCGAAGCCACACTGACAGCGGCGACCACCGGGTATTTTTTGTTCTGAAGCAGCAGCATAAGAGCGAAGCAGAGCCAGATCGTATCAATGATGAAGCCCAGGGTCTTGAACAGGGCACAGTACACGGCGAACAGGGCAATGCCGATCAGCGCTCTTTTGCTTCCTCCGTGAAAATCCAGTTTTTCCTCCGCGTCCGCCCCTTTTCCTGTAATAGCAAGCGCCGCCAGGACCAGGGAGAGAATGATGACCATTCCGGCCATCAGGATCGGAAAATAGGCAGGGCCCGGATCCACCGCGCTGAGGTTCTCCGGGAACCCTTTGGCGGTCTTTATGACATAAGCGCTCAGCATGATGCAGAGCACGGAAACCACTATGTTCGCTTTTCTCATAGTTCAACCATTCTTTCTTTCCAGGGTCAACAGCTCTTATGACAGAGGAGAAAACAGAAACCTGTTTTCTCCTCATCTTTCATCCTGATCTTACTTCGCCAGTCCGAGATCCTTCATCAGGGCCGTGGTGGTCTCAAGATCGTTCTTCAGGAACTCCTCCCAACCGGAGTGGTCAAGGAAAGCGGGAACCATTCCGGCGTTCTTGCAGTAGGTCTGGTAAGCGTCAGAGTTGTAGCAGTCGGTGAGAAGCGCCTCAAGGTTCGCCTTGGTCTCATCATCCACACCGTTCGGGCAGAACATTCCCTGGAAGGAACCGCCGACGCAGTCGTAACCCTGCTCTTTGCAGGTCGGATACTCAGCATAGTCACCCAGACGCTCGTCGCTCATGATGCCGAGGATCTTCATGTCGCCGGACTGGACATAAGCGTGGGCAACGGAAAGCTCGGTGGTGGTCAGGTCGACTTCGCCCGCCAGCATGGCAGTTGCGGCAGTGGCAGCGCCGTCATAGGGAACGGTGGTCAGCTCGATTCCGGCGGCCTTCATGAACTTCGCAGCCTGGATGTGCCAGATGGAACCGGTTCCGACGGTACCGACCTTCAGCTCGCCCGGATGATCCTTTGCGTACTTGACCAGATCTTCCAGAGTCTCATAGGGAGCGTCCGCCTTAACTGCGACGACAGAGGGAAGGGTGCAGAGCCGGATCAGGGGATACATATCCTGATAGGTGAAGGTGACAAGGCCCTGGGGCGGAAGGGTGTTGATCTCCGCGGTGATGATTCCGATGGTGTTGCCGTCCGGATCAGCGGTCATGATCGCAGAGAAGCCGACTGCGCCGCTGCCGCCGGTCTGGTTCGTAACTGCTACGGTACGGCCGGTCAGTTCTGCCATCACCGCACCGATCTGGCGGGAGTTACCGTCTGCGCCGCCGCCTGCAGCCCAAGGACAGATGATCTCCATGTTCTTCTTGAAGATATCAGCGTAATTCTTTTCAGCTGCTGCCGCGGCCGCTTCGGTCTCTTTTGCTTCAGCCTTGGTCTCAGCTGCTTCCGCCTTTGTCTCAGCCGCTGCCGCGGTGGTCGCCGCAGCTGTGGTGGGAGCCGAAGAACCGCCGCAGGCCGCCAGGGCCAGTACCATGCTGCCGATCACTGCCGCACAGATGCTCTTCTTCATAACACTTTTCAGAATCATTTTTTTCCTCCTCGTTTATCAATGTGATCATCAATCAGTTCTGGACAAAATTACTAATCATAATGTAATTGATATGACCGTTATGTACAATTTGTTTGTTCTGATATTTGGTATCACAAAAAGTGATAGCTTTCTTTTTACATCACATCACAAAAAGTGATGTCTTCTCTTTCTAATTCTAATAACAAACTGTACAATTTCTGTATACAATAAAGTAGGTATCTGTCATTTCCTGAGGTTATTGCCTTGGAGGTTTCTTTATGGATCTTACTGTCATGAACTATGTGGTCAGCGTCGCTGACAGCGGTAATTTCAGCCAGGCAGCGGAGGTGTGCCATGTGGGCCAGCCGGCGCTGTCCCAGCAGATCGCCCGTCTGGAAAAAGAACTGGGCGTCCGTCTCTTTTTCCGGAATCCGAGAGGCGCGGTGCTTACGGAAGCCGGCACGGAATTCGTGCGGCGCGCGCGGGAGATCCTCAAAAGTGCAGACGAACTCAGCGAGCAGATGTCTTTCTTCGCCGGTCTCCATAGGGGCAGCCTGACTCTCGGGATCATCACCAGCCTGCAGTGCATCGAATTCGGCTCCATGCTGTCTGCCTTCGTCCATTCCTATCCGGACATCACCTTCAGCATCCGCCAGTTCGGCACTTATCAGCTGGCGGAGATGCTGACAGATCGGAAGATCGATCTTGCCTTCATGAACCGCCCCCTGCAGGGGGTTCCCTCCCAGCTGGCCTTCGAAAAACTGGGAGAAGACCGCTACGACCTGGCCGTGCCCTACGATCATCCGCTGGCCGCACGGGCGGTACGCGCAAAAAGCAGTCCCGGCGGAACAGGCCCGGAACATCTGGCGGAGGTCAGCATGCAAGAGCTGAAGGATGAACGCTTCATTTTCCATCAGCCCTGGCAGGTGGCCTCGGAGCTTGTGCTGAAAGCCTGCCGCGACGCCGGGTTCGAGCCGAATATCGTGTGCCGCTCCGGGGAACCCGGGACCTCCCTTTATATGGTGCAGGGCGGCATGGGAGTGGCGCTGTTCCCGGAAGAAGAGTTCATGGGACGGCAGCTGGACGGCATCTGCCGCCTTCATATTAAGGAAGATATCATTAAAGAAGTGGGCGTCGCCTGGCGGAAGGATTCCGAATCCCCGCTCATCACCGAGGCTGTCCGCTTCGCGAAGGAATGGAGCCGGCTCATATGAGCCGGCTTCTTTCTGCTTTCGGGAAGAAAACGCCGGCCGTATACTGGCTGCCGGCCAGAATACTTGACGCCGGTCTCCGGACATTATATGATATAATCAGTTTTATAAATTATATTATATAATATTTATGTCGAGACACGGCATCCTTTCATTCGCTGCATAACGACGCCGGCTTTTGATCAGAAAGGAGTATCAGAAAGAATGACCGCACGTACCACACTCCGCGCATGGGGCAGCAGCCAGGGGATCGTGATTCCGAAAAAATGTCTGGAGCTGCTGGACTGGAACATTTCCGACAGTCTTGAGATCGAGATCACCGAAGGGACTCTCTGCATCCGGAAGCCATTCTCCCACAAAACCTTTGAGGAACGGCTCGCAGCATACGGCGGGAAGATCGAGATCTGCGAATTTGACTGGGGTGAAGCTAAGGGAAGGGAGATGTTGTAATGGAGGACTTTTTCCAGGGAGACATTATCCGGATCGGCGATTACAAACAGAATTTCCTGATAATCAGCAAAAACGCCTTTATCCGCAGCACAGGCATGTTCCATGTCTGTCCGTTCCTGGATCATGTCTCAGAAGGCCCTCTGCATATTGCTGCGAAAGGGGTTTCCGGGACCAATGGAACCGCCATCACGGAACAGCTCAAGCTGATCGACCCCCGTGCCCGCCGGGTGAAAAAAACTGACCGCCTGGCCTATCGCGATATCATGGAGGTTTCCGACGCGGTCCAGGGAATCTTTGAATATGACTGATGCCCGTTTTTTCCCCCCTGACAACAAGCAGCGGGTCCAGTAGAATGAAAGTGCAGCACTAAAAAACGAATGGACATCAGCAGCAGACGCTCACCGCATCACAGAAAAGGGATAATATTTTATGAAAGAGATCACACTTGGAAGATCCGGCATCAGGACAGTGCAGAACGCCTTCGGTGTGCTCCCGCTGCAGCGGGTGGATATGGAAACGGCGGTAAAGATCCTGCGACGCGCTTATGAAGGCGGGATCCGTTTTTATGATACCGCCAGGGACTACACAGACAGCGAGTCGAAGATCGGCGCTGCATTCTTCAGCGGATGGGGCGGGGAGAATTTCCGCCGGCAGATCATCATCGCCACCAAGACTCACGCCCATGACCCGGAAGGGTTCTGGAAAGATCTGCGGCGCTCCCTCTCCGAACTGAAGACTCCCTATGTGGACATCTACCAGTTCCACCTGGCGCAGCAGTGCTACCGTCCCGGGGACGGCACCGGAATGTATGAGTGCATGCTGGAAGCAAAAGAACAGGGGCTGATCCGCCACATCGGCCTCACCTCCCACCGCCAGACCGTGGCCATGGAAGCAGCTGCTTCAGGACTTTATGAGACCGTCCAGTACCCCTTCAGCTACCTGTCCGCCGAGCGGGACATGGAACTGGTGCAGGTGTGCAAAGAGAACAACGTGGGCCTCATCGCCATGAAGGCCCTCTCCGGCGGGCTGATCACCCGCTCCGACGCGGCCATGGCTTTCATGACACAGTTCGACCACGTGCTTCCCATCTGGGGCATCCAGCGGGAAAAAGAGCTGGAGGAGTGGCTTTCCTTCATGGACAGCACGCCGGAACTGACAGAAGAAATGCAGTCCGTCATTGAAAAGGACCGCCAGGAACTCTGCGGCGAATTCTGCCGCGCCTGCGGCTACTGCCTGCCCTGCCCTGTGGGGATCGCCATCAACCAGTGCGCCCGCATGTCGCTGCTGCTCCGCCGCATGCCCTACGAAGCATGGCTCTCAGAAAAATGGCAGGGGGAGATGAAGAAGATCGAAAGCTGTCTCAACTGCCGGCAGTGCGCCGCCCGCTGTCCTTACGGCCTGAACATTCCCGAGCTCCTGAAAAAGAACTACGAGGACTACAAAAAGGTGCTGGCGGGAGAAGTCAAAGTGAATGTGTGATACTGCCGCACTGTACGGAAACACAGTAAGAAGCCCGGACTGATGTCCGGGCTTCTCTTGATGTTCGGATATATTTTTTATGTCTGCAGCTGATCTGTTATTTCCAGTTCCTTCCCGTCCAGCACCGCCCGCACCAGGTCGTCGCCCCGGTACTGAAGCTTCAGGGAGAAGAAGGGCCGGTCCGTCAGCAGGTATTTCAGAAAGATGCGGTCGCCCTCCCAGAGGTTCAGGGAAAGGACGTCGCCGATGGGCACCCACTCCGCGACGCCTTCGTCGCAGGGGTGCATGGTCCCTGTGAAATCCGCGCTGTGGAAGAGGTGCATATACTCCGTGCCCCATTTGTCCGACACGAAGGTGATGATGCCCCGGTAATTCCAGGAGCGCACCGTAAGGCCGGTCTCTTCCTTCACTTCCCGGATGAGGCAATCTTCCGGGCTTTCGCCCTCCTCGAACTTCCCGCCGATCCCGACCCACTTGCCTTCGTTCAGGTCGTTCTCTTTTTTCACCCGGTGCAGCATGAGCCATTTGCCGTCTTTTTCAAGATAGCATAACGTAGTCTGGAACATTATTCCACTCCGATAAATGTAAAGTCCCGGTCCTCGATGGCTTCCTTCACCTCGGCCTCATTCAGTTCGCCGCAGAGGGTCACCACTGCAGTCCCCTTCTCGTGGCTCACTTCCGCAGACTCGACATAGGGAAGCTTCTCCAAAGCTTTCTTCACAGTCGCCTCACAGTGTCCGCACATCATGCCTTCGATCTTCACTGTCTTTGTCATATCATTACCCCTTTCATTGTTTGTATTTGTGTCTGTGCCGCAAGCCGCTTCTCTCTCGCAGCATGCCGCGTTATTACCCATATCGTGTTCTGCCGGGCCGCCCGCGCAGGCAGCTTTGCTTTTCTTCAGCGGTCTGTCATGGGACGCGTCCCGGAGCTTGAACAGGTTCAGCCGCAGCGCGTTCATGCACACGGTGAAGCTGGACAGGCTCATGGCCGCAGCCCCCACCATGGGATTCATCTTCCAGGCGAACAGCCCCGCCGCCAGCGGGATGCAGATCATGTTGTAGAAGAAGGCCCAGAAGAGGTTCTCGTGGATATTCCGAAGCGTTCCGCGGCTCAGTCTCACCGCAGCCGCTACATCCGTCAGGCTGCTGTTCATGAGGACGATGTCGGCGCTGTCAATGGCCACATCCGTCCCGGCACCGATGGCGATGCCGATGTCCGCCCTGGTCAGGGCCGGTGCGTCGTTGATGCCGTCGCCCACCATGGCCACTTTGCCGCGCTGCTGCAGCTTCCGGATCTCAGCCTCTTTGCCCTCCGGCAGGACGCCGGCGACGACGTCCGTCACCCCGGCTTCCGCCCCGATGGCCTTCGCAGTCCTCTCATTGTCTCCCGTCAGCATCACAACGTCAATACCCATGTTCTTAAGCTGCCGGATGGCCTCCGGAGAATCCTCCTTGATGACATCCGCCACGGCGATGATGCCCAGAAGTTCTCCTTCTTCTTCAAAGAACAGGGGCGTCTTCCCCTGGTCCGCCAGCACTTTTTCCGCCGAAGCGAGATCTTCTCCAACTTTGGTCAGCGTGCGGATGAACTTTCCGCTGCCTGCGTGCAGGAGCTTTCCTCCCAGCCGCGCCTCCAGGCCGTTTCCGGGAAGCGCCCGGAAATCCTCTGCCGCGGGAATTTCCAACGCCCCGGCTTCCGCCACCACGGCCTTCGCCAGCGGGTGCTCGCTCTTCTTCTCCAGGGCGCAGGCTTTCCGGAGCAGTTCTTCTTCGCTGTGTCCCGCCGCGGGCTTCAGGTCCGTCACTTTCGGCTCTCCGGAGGTAATGGTGCCAGTCTTGTCCAACGCCACGATCTCCACCTTGCCGGCGGATTCCAGCGCCTCGCTCGTCTTAAAGAGGATGCCGTTCTTCGCGCCCAGGCCGTTGCCCACCATGATGGCCACCGGCGTCGCAAGTCCCAGGGCGCAGGGGCAGGAGATCACCAGGATCGAGATGCCCCGAGCCAGCGCGAAGGAAAGTGTCTGGCCGGAAAACAGCCACCCGATGGTCACCACAGCCGCGACAGTGATGACCGCCGGTACGAACACGCCGGATACCTTGTCCGCAATGCGGGCGATGGGCGCCTTGGTGGCGGCGGCGTCCGAGACCATGCGGATGATCTGGCTGAGGGTCGTGTCCTGCCCCACCCTGGTTGCCCGGCACTTCAGGTATCCGGACTGGTTGATGGTGGCGGCGCTCACCTTGTCGCCCTCCGCCTTGTCCACCGGGATGCTCTCCCCGGTCAGGGCGGATTCATTTACCGCGCTGACGCCTTCGAGGACGATGCCGTCCACCGGGATGTTCTCCCCGGGCCGGACCGCAAACACATCGCCCGCCTGCACCTCTTCGATCCCCACTTCCACTTCCGCGCCGTCCCGGATCAGGACCGCTGTCTTCGGCGCAAGCTTCATAAGGCTCTTCAGGGCGTCGGTGGTGCGGCCCTTGGACATGGCCTCCAGCATCTTTCCCACGGTGATCAGTGCCGGGATCATGGCGGCGGACTCAAAGTAGAGCTGGCTGTGGTACATCTCCATCAGGTCCATGTTGGAAACGCCCCTGGTGATCATCCCGCACATCTCGTAGAACACGAAGGTGCTCCAGCCAAAGGACACCGCGGAGCCAAGGGCTACCAGAGTATCCATATTCGGGGCGCCGTGCACCAGGGAACTGAATCCGCTGGTGAAGAACTTGCGGTTGATGATCATGACCACGATGGCCAGCAGCATCTGGGTCAGTGTAAGCCCAAGGTGGTTATGATCAAAATATGCAGGCAGCGGCAGTCCCAGCATATTGTGGCCCATGCTCACATACATCAGGATCAGGAGAAAGGCCGCCGAGAGGATCAGGCGTTTCTTAAGCTTCGGCGTCTCGTGGTCCCGGAGCGCTTCCTCCTCGGCGGCGAAGGTTCCTCCCGCGGCCGCAGTGCCGCTTCCGGCTCCCGCCCCCGATGTGCCCGGGCCCGCCGCGCCTTTCACGCTGGCGCCGTAGCCCGCGTTCTCCACTGCCCGGATGATCTCCCCCGGAGCAGCGCTTCCTTCCACACCCATGGAGTTCGTCAGAAGGCTGACCGAGCAGGACGTGACCCCCGGCACCTTCGACACCGCCTTCTCCACTCTGGCCTGGCAGGCGGCGCAGCTCATTCCTGTAACAACATACTGTTCCATACTATGTTCCTCTGTTATTTCAGTTATCAGCGGTATTATTTCATCAGCTTCTGCAAAACATTTACGAACTCATCGATCGCCGCTTCGTCGCCCTTCCTGATGTCCTCCGAGACGCAGCTGCGGATGTGGCACGCGAGTAATGTCTTGTTGAAGCTGTTCAGAGCGTTGGTCACCGCCGAGACCTGGATCAGGATGTCAGGGCAGTAAGCATTTTCCTCCACCATCTTCTCGATGCCCCGGATCTGTCCCTCCGCTTTTTTCAGCCGGGTCAGCAGCGCCTTCTGCTCCTCCGGCGTCCTGATCTTATGCCGTTCCCCGCAGTGCGGGCATGCCTGCTCCGGCATCACTTCTGCAACAGCTTCTTCCCGATATTCTGCCATGTCTGCTCTCCTTTATATACCCCCCTGGGGTATCTCTTTTTTCGGATTATATACCCCCCGGGGGTATATGTCAAGAGTAAAAGTACTGCGTCGTTCTGACGCAGCTGTTTACAACGCTCCTGATCTCATGGTATGATTATTTCAGTTTTTAAGGCAATGGAGTCTGAAGAGATTCCATTGCCTTTTTCTTTTGTCTGAAAGGGGGGCCTTATCATGGCTGCATTTGAGAAAATACTGTCGGGCATTCCCGCCCTTGACCGGGTCCTGGATCATATCCGCCTTGGCGATAATGTGGTCTGGCGTGTTGCCGGCCTGGATGAGTTCCGCCGTTTCGCCGATCCCTTTGTGGAACAGGCCAAAAAGGACGGCAGAAATATCATATACTTCCGTTTCGCGAGCCATCCGGAACTGGTTCCGGAGTGCCCGGAAGTGAAGCGGGTGTGCATTCCTCTTTCCCACCGGTTCGAGACCTTTACCGTGGACATCCATCGGGTGATCGAGCAGGAAGGCAAAGATGCCTTTTATGTATTCGACTGCCTTTCAGAACTGCAGACCGCCTGGGCGACGGATCTGATGATGGGAAATTTCTTCCGGGTCACCTGTCCCTTCCTTTTCATCCTGGATACCGTCGCGTTCTTCCCCATCATCCGCGGACGGCATTCCATCAGCGCGGTCAATAAGATCAGCAGCACGACGCAGCTCTTCCTGGACGTATACCCGGATCCTGATCACGGCGCAGTCTATATCCGGCCTCAGAAAGTCTGGAACCGAAGTTCCGACACCATGTTCCTGCCCCATCTGTATCATCCGGCAGCGGGAGACATCCAGCCGATCCAGGACGGCGTACAGACCAGCCATTTCTACCAGGTGATGAACAAAAGCCACCGGACGCGGGAAGAACAGTTCACGGATTCCTGGGACCGCTTCTTCAACCATACGCAGCTGCTGCAGGAAAACGGGATCACTGTGGAGGAGCAGTGCGCCAGGATGTGCGACATCATGATGACCCGGGACGAGCGGCTCCGGGCGCTGGTGAAGAAGCACTTCACTCCGAAGGATTATTTTGAGGTCAAGGATCACATGGTGGGCACCGGAATGGTCGGCGGAAAGACCTGCGGCATGCTGCTGGCCCGCGCCATCATCCGGAACCTGGCGCCGGATATCGACCGCGTGATGGAACCCCACGATTCCTTCTATGTCGGCTCTGACGTATTCTACACCTACATCGTGGACAATGATCTCTGGGATCTTCGGATCCGGCAGCGCACGGAGGAAGGGTATTTTGAACTGTCGGAGGAACTGTCGGAAAGTCTGAAAAACGGGAGTTTCTCTGAGGAGACGAAGGCGCAGTTCCGGCATATCCTGGGGTACTACGGCCAGGACCCCTATATCGTCCGCTCCAGCAGTATTCTGGAGGACGGTTTCGACAACGCTTTCGCCGGAAAATACGAATCGGTCTTCTGCTCCAACCGGGGAACGCCGGAGGAGCGGCTGAATGAGTTCGAGAATGCAGTCCGGACGGTGTATGCCAGCTCTGCAAGCCTTTCCGCCCTGGACTACCGCAAGCGGCGCGGCCTGGACCGGCGGGACGAACAGATGGCCCTGCTGGTAATGCGCGTCTCCGGTTCGGCCTTCGGCCCATACTACATGCCCTGCGCCGCAGGCGTCGGATACTCCTACAGCCCGTACAAATTCCTGAAGGATATCGACTCCTCCGCAGGCATGCTCCGGCTGGTGATGGGGCTTGGCACTTCAGCGGTGGACCGGACGGAAGGCTCCTATCCCAGGCTGGTCAGCCTGGATAAACCGGAAGCCACCAGCTGCTCTACCGTTGCTGAAAAGCACCAGTTTTCCCAGCGGAAAGCAGAAGCGGTAGATCTGCGGTCCCGGGTGCTGAACAGGGTCACCCTCGCAGATCTGGAGCCGGAACTGCCGCAGTATCTGAAGAACCAGGTGCTGGAACATGACTGGGAGGCCGAAACATCCCTCCGGGAGCGGGGCGACTACCGTTCCGTCTGCTTTATCTCCTGTCTCGGGCTGGTCCGGAACAAAGAGATGATGCGGAAAATGCAGCGGATGATGCATCTGATCCAGGACGAGTACGGAGAACCGGTGGATATAGAGTTCACCATCAACGTGTCGGAGAACGGGGAGTACATGATCAACCTTCTGCAGTGCCGGCCGCTGCAGGTGTTCCGGGATGTCGGAACGGTAGCCTTGCCGGAGGACGTACCGGAGAAAGAGATCCTTTTGGAGACCCGGGGCGCTTCCATGGGCCTTTCCAGAAAAACCAAACTGGACCTGATCGTATACGTCGATCCGGTCAAATACTACAATCTTCCCCATTCCGAGAAGCCTGAGATCGCATCGCTGATCGGCGAGATCAACTGGAAGTACCGGGAACAGGGAAAGCATATGCTGCTGATGGTGCCCGGACGGATCGGCACCTCCTCCCCGGAACTCGGCGTCCCCACCACTTTCTCCGACATCAGCAGTTTCGAAGCCGTCTGCGAGATGGCGGAAAGCAGGGCGGGCTACCGTCCGGAACTCTCCTACGGCAGTCACATCTTCCAGGACCTGGTGGAAGCCCAGATCCTTTACATGGCTGTCTTCCCGGGGGAAAAGACCCTGCATTTCGCACCGGATCTGCTGAAACAGGCAAAGAATATCATTTCAGAGATCCCTCTGGGCTCGGAATGGCAGGATGTAGTCTGCCTGGCGGATGTCAGCAGCCGGGACTGTGTACTGTACTACGATCTGAAAAAAGAGCACGCTTTACTGACTTTCTGACAAAAAATGTTCTCTTTACCAGTCTTCTGTCAGCTCAAAGAAGCCCGGGCATCAGCCCGGGCTTCTCTCTTGCTTCTATTATGCTCTTTTCATTCCTGTTCAGACGCTGGCGCTCTGCCTCAGCCATCCGCGGATATCCGAGAGGCCGCGGTAGGTCTCGAAGGATTCTCCGTCCTCTTTATTCTTCCCGTCCTTCAGGAGGATCAGGGTCGGGGCGGTGCGGACGCTGTATTTCTCCACCAGGGCCTCGGCATCCTCCGCCAGGATCTCCGTATAATCGATCCCCGCCTTGTCCAGCATGGAGACCGCCGCCTTGCAGTTGGGGCAGGAGGAGGTCTTAAACAGGAGCGCCGACGCGGTCTTCGGACCGGACGCCGCCATTCCTTCCGCCTTGCGTCCCGCAGCTGCCGCTTCCTTCGCCGTGGACTCCATCTCGATGGTGTTCAGCGCCGCCGCGATGCCTCTGCCTGACGCTGCGGATGCATCGTACATCTGCGGTTTTTCATCCACCGGCGCCGGATTGGGGCCGCTGTGGGTCAGGATGGAATGACCGATGTTGTAGACCCTGCGGTCCTTGTACTCCTGCACCTTGCCGTCGTTCCAGTTCTGGACCGGACGATAGTAGCCGGTAATGCGGCTGTAGACCTCAGTCTTCTGATTGCAGTAGGGGCAGGTGTACTGTTCTCCCGTCAGGTATCCGTGGTCTTTGCAGATGGAATAGGTGGGAGACATGGTGTAGTATGGCAGCTTGTAGTTTTCGGCGATCTTCTTCACCAGCTTCGCCGCCGCCTTCCAGTCGGGAAGCTTCTCTCCCAGGAACGCGTGGAACACGGTCCCGGAGGTGTAGAGGGTCTGCAGGTCATCCTGGATATCCAGCGCCGAGAACACATCCTCCGTGAAGCCCACCGGCAGGTGGGATGAGTTGGTGTAGTAAGGCGTGCCGTTCATGTTGGCGGTGATGATATCCGGGAATTCTTCCTTGTCGTGCTTCGCGAACCGGTAAGTGGTGGACTCCGCCGGCGTCGCCTCCAGGTTGTAGAGATCACCGTACTGCTCCTGGTAGTCGGAGAGGCGCTCTCTCATGTGATTCAGCACGTCCCTGGTGAAACGCTGAGCCTTCGGATCCGTCAGGTCCGCTCTGATCCAATTCGCGTTGAGGCCCACTTCGTTCATGCCGATGAGGCCGATGGTGGAGAAGTGGTTGGCGAAGGTGCCGAGATACCGATTGGTATAAGGATACAGGCCCTGTTCCAGAAGCTTGGTGATAACGGTGCGCTTGGTCTTCAGGCTGCGCGCTGCAATATCCATCAGGTTGTCCAGGCGCCGGTAGAAATCCTTCTCATCCTTCGCAAGATAAGCGATCCGCGGCATGTTGATG
>JAFSYO010000046.1 GCA_017449925.1 Stomatobaculum sp. | reverse complement strand
GGATTCCGAGTACTTCGCGACCAGAGTCGACAACACCAACGGCTGCTATGTGGTCCCGGCATTCACCGGCCTGGGCGCTCCCTACTGGGATCCCTACGCACGCGGCGCCATCATGGGACTTACCCGCGGTGTCAACAAGTACCACATCATCCGCGCTACCCTGGAGTCCCTGGCATTCCAGACCAACGACGTGCTGGCAGCCATGGAGGAAGGCTCCGGCGTGAAGCTGAACGCTCTGAAGGTCGACGGCGGCGCCTGCAAGAACAACTTCCTGATGCAGTTCCAGTCCGATATCATCAATGCTCCGGTCCATCGTCCGGTCTGCGTTGAGACCACCGCTATGGGCGCAAGCTATCTGGCAGGTCTGGCAGTCGGCTTCTGGGCAAGCAAGGACGACGTCATCAAGAACTGGGCGATCGATAAGGAGTTCGAGCCGGCAATGGACGACGCGGCAAGAGCGAAAGAGCTGAAGGGCTGGAAGCAGGCAGTCAAGGCTACCTTCGGATGGGCGAAGGAATAAGAACCGGGATGCTGCCGGGGGCCGGGATCACCGGCCTCCGGAAACACCATAAATAACTCATAACAGCAACAAGAAAAAGGGGGAAATGATATGCAGGCTTATTTAGGTGAATTTATCGGAACGATGTTCCTCGTTATCCTTGGTGACGGCGTCTGCTGCAACGTCAGCCTTAACAAGTCCGGAATGAAGGGTGCCGGCGTTGTCCACATCCTCATCGGATGGGGCATGGCAGTCATGGTCCCGGCATTCTGCTGCGGCGCAATGTCCGGCGCTCCCTTCAAGCCTGCAGTTACCATCGGCGCTGCGATCCGCGGCGGCATGGACTGGGGTCTGGTTCCCGGCTATATCATTGCACAGCTGGCAGGCGGCTTCGTCGGCGCAGCGATCCTGATGGTCCTTTACGGCGATCACATTGCCGCTACGGATGACGATGCGACGATCCGCGGCTGCTTCTGCACCGGCCCGTCCATCCGCAACACCGGCCGCAACTTCCTGTCCGAGTTCTTCGCGACCTTCATCCTGGTCTTCACCCTTGCTTCCATTCCGGGCAACGCAGGTGATTCCGCAGTTTCATGGTTCCTGGTCTACGGCGTCATCGTCGCCTGCGGCGCTTCCTTCGGCGGCCTGACCGGTTACGCAATGAACGCAGCAAGAGACTCTGCTCCGCGTCTGGCTTATCAGCTGTTTGCTCCGAACAAGGGCAAAAAGGATGCTGACTGGGCATATGGCTGGATCCCGGCTATTGCTCCCATCTGCGGCGCAATCGTGGCTTCCCTGCTTCATATGGCAGTGTTCGCAGCATAATCGGAAAACGACAAAGCTGTCTGTCAACTGAATAGCGGCAGCAGAGTTCAAGATCGTATAAACTCAAGGATGCTGAGAAGGAGCCATCAATCGAGGTACGGGTCCGTACGGTTGGTGGCTCTTTCTTTCAAAAAAGCTGTAAAGAACAAACCAGTATTTACTGAGGAGGAATACCTTCATGATTTATGATGTAATCATCATCGGCGCCGGAGTCACGGGTGCCGCTGTCGCGCGGGAACTGTCGCGCTACAAAGCGGAGATCTGTGTCCTGGAAAGGGGCGAGGACGTCTGCTCCGGCACTTCCAAGGCAAACAGCGCCATTGTCCACGCGGGCTATGACTGTGTGCCGGGATCAATGATGGCAAAGATGAACGTGCGCGGAAACGCCATGATGACGGATCTCTGCAAGGAACTGGATATTCCCTTTGACAGAAACGGATCCCTGGTGGTCTGCATTGACAAGGACGAACTTCCGGGACTGAAGGATCTCTATGACCGCGGCGTGAAGAACGGCGTCCCCGGCCTGAAGCTTCTGAGCCGGGAAGAGGCGAAGGAGATGGAACCGAATCTTTCGGATCTGACCCAGGGCGCTCTGTACGCGGAGACAGCCGGCATTATCTGCCCCTTCCGTCTGAACATCGCCATGGCGGAATCCGCCAATGTGAACGGCGTGGACTTCTTCTTCAACACGAAGGCGGAGAAGCTGTGCCGGGACGAGGACGGGATCTGGCACATCAGCACCTGCAACGGAGAGTACAAGGCGAAGGCTGTCGTGAACGCAGCTGGTGTCTTCGCTGATTACTTCCACAACATGGTCAGCGCGAAGAAGATCCACATTACCCCGCGCCGCGGCGATTACTTCCTGCTGGACAAGACCACGGGCGGCTTCGTGAAGCACACCATCTTCCCTCAGCCCACGAAGCTCGGCAAGGGCATCCTGGTGGCGCCCACCATCCACGGAAACACGCTGGTCGGACCGACCGCGATCGATATCGAGGACAAAGAGGCTGTGGCGACGACACAGGAGGGATTCGACGAGATCCTGAAGAAGTCCTCCATGTATGTGACCAACGCGCCGGTGCTCCAGGTGATCACTTCCTTCGCGGGACTCCGCGCCCACGAAGACAACCACGAGTTCATTCTCGGCGAGCCGGAGGACGCTCCGTTCTTCTTTGACTGCGCCGGTATCGAATCCCCGGGCCTCACCAGCTCCCCGGCCATCGGCGAGTACATGGGCGAGATGATCAGCTCGAAGTTCGGATTTGAGAAGAAAGAAAACTGGATCGCAGGACGGAAGGACGTGCTGAAGCCCTCTGAGCTCAGCCTTGAGGAGCGGAACGAGCTCATCAAGAAGGAACCGGCCTACGGCAGGATCATCTGCCGCTGCGAGTCCATCACGGAAGGCGAGATCCTGGACGCGATCCATCGTCCGCTGGGCGCCCGTTCCCTGGACGGCGTGAAGCGCAGGACCCGCGCAGGCATGGGAAGATGTCAGGCAGGCTTCTGCAGCCCGCGTGTCATGGAGATCCTGCAGAGAGAGCTCAACATCCCGCTGGAGGAAGTCCGGAAGAATGACGCAGGATCCTATCTTGTCCTGGAGAAGACGAAGGGAGGAAAGGCATGAGCGCTGCAGTGAAAGACAGTTACAAGATCGTCATTATCGGCGGCGGCCCGGCAGGTCTTGCGGCAGCGGTTTCCGCGAAGCAGGCGGGAGAGGACGATATCCTGATCCTGGAGCGCGACCATGAGCTGGGCGGCATCCTGAACCAGTGCATCCACAACGGTTTCGGCCTG
>JAFSYO010000045.1 GCA_017449925.1 Stomatobaculum sp. | reverse complement strand
GGCGGCGCGATGGATCGCGCCGTCGACTCCGCTTCCGCCGAGTAAGCTTTCATTGGCCGCATTGACGATGCAGCCTCCAAAAGTCGTGATATCGCCAATCTCCACTCTCATGATCTGATGATCGTTTATCTTTTCCTGAATGAAATCCATGTTTTCTTCCTCCTCTTCTTCTTTTTTCCTCTGCTGCTCTTTCCGGTAAACAGGCTGTCGCAGTTTATCATTTTGATTACCTCAAGCAACCCGTCAACAACAGCTTCTTTCCCTCTTTTAGAGGTGGCAAAGGCCAGGATCTCCTCAAAAGTCCCTCTCCGTATCACAGCAGCAATAACGGGTACGTCGGTCTCATCATAATAACCGACAATGTACCTGCAGCTATGTTCTCCGATGACCAGGCCTGCGTACAGAGAGGTCCCGTCCCTGGCGATCAGGGCTTTCAGCAGCAGCGGTCTTTTTTCCGTGTCCTCCATGATCATGACCGACATATTTTCAGCTACATCATACAAAAATTTCTCTAAAGTTTCACGGGTCATTTTTTCATCCACAGAGACGCACCCCCCTTTTTCCGCATTCCCTCAGTTCGATCCCGTGTACCCAGGCGAGGGTCTCCATGACCGCCCTCAGATTCGCCCGCATCACGAAAAGATAGTCCGCGATCTCCGGCCACTTCTCCCTGCCTTCTCTCAGAACCGGAAGAAGAAGCGTGTCCGTTTCAATAATGTTATTTTCTACCGCTTCTTTCGAGAGGACGCCTTCCATCGAAGCAAGATTCATGAACCTGTCCACAGCCTTGCACATCAGTGCCTCCCTGCTCAGCAGAAGCTCGCGATAATATCGTTCCTTCGCGGATTCTTTGTCTTCATTGTCGTGCTGTCGGAAGGTCATATAGCGCACGCCTTCGCGAATGATCTTATTGAAGGGGAGCGTATCGATCTCCACGCCCCGATCTTCATTGACATCATGGAGAAGTACGATCGACGAAAGATCGTCATCATAGACTTTCATGGAAATAAGATAGCTTGCCATAAACAGGGGATGCACCAGAAAAGGCTGCCCGTCCGCCCGGAACTGTCCTTCATGCACTGCCCGCGCGAAGATCAGCGCACGAAGACTGCTGTTCATTCCGGCCCCCTTGTAGAAACCTTTGAGGAATGTAAAAATCTTGTCAGCGTCATAGTAGAACATTACCTGTTGCTCCTTTCCGTTCTTTATCGGGATCCCGTTCCGTGTGCTCCACATTGTAAAGATTCCCTGAACGTATGACAATACCCCCGGACCGGCTGGAAAAATGATCCATTGCACCAGGCAACGGCCCATCTTTTTCGTTGTTTCCGCCATCTGCAGATAGTATAATAAAGTTCCATTTTTAAGAAAGGAGGATCCCTATGCCGCTTGTTATCGATTTTGAGAAGGTGAACAAATGCCGCGCCAAAAACAACCGTCACTCGGAAAAGTATGAAGCTGTTCTTTCTTTTCTCTTCCGTTACAGCAATATAGACTGCCCCCTCAGCGAAGACCTGAAGCTTCTGTTCCGGCTGTGCGAAGGCAGCCCCGTACAGAACACACTTTACAACACCATTATTTACAGCCTTCCCGTCGAACTCTGGGAGTCCTCCTCCATCCTCGAAAGAAGAGGCCTCCTGGTCAACACCGGCGCGGAACTGTACCACCTGCAGAGAAAACTGAACAAATGCATCGGGCGGACCTTCTACGTGTCTGAAGTGATGGACAGCCTGCTGATCGAGCACATCCAGAAAGAGATCCTGCAGCGTTTCCCCTTTATGGAGGATGATTTCCGGGAAATGGAACTGGACGGCTACGATTACGTCGGGAATGTCTTCTCCAGATATGCCGAGATCTACAAACAGAGCTTCTCCTCTGAGCCCATCCTTACAGACGGGGACAGCACGCACTTCATCAGTGCTATCCAGCCTTACTTTAAAAACCACAAGGAACGGAACGACCATTTCATCCAGGACGAGAAGACCTTCTGGATCGCAGTGACCGACAAGCGCGCGAAAAGCGGCGTGTCCATGTTCACAAAGGAAATGTGCGACCCCTACGGCAGAAGGCTTTTCCCGACAAAAGACGACCTCTTTGTTTTTGCGATCGCCATGAAGCTGGATTACGACAGCTTTAATGATCTCGTGGAAAAAGCCATCCTGGACTGCGGGGATCCTACCCGCTACGCGTACAACACAGCGAATATCCGGGATGCCCTGATCCTTTCCGTGATCCGGGACATTGACGGCTGGTACGCCCAGATAGCTGCGGAACTGGAAAAAGATGAAACCACCCGCGATTTTGTCATGGAGCTCCTTTTCCGCGTAGACAGGATGCTTTTCAGGAACCTTTGCCACGGCCAGAAGAAGCCCCAGCTTGAGAACCTTCTCTATCATTCTTTCCTGATCGATCGGGGAGACCAGACCTACATCAGAGAGTTCAAGCACTGGATGCAGGTCTCTGATTCCAAAAACATCCTGGACTTCCAGAACAATGTCAAAAAAGCTATGTCAAAAGTCCGTAAGGCTTCCCGTTATCCGGACCTCCAGGGCTCCAAAAGCTCCCCGCCTCTTGAAAAAGACCGGGAAAAATAATACGATAACTGTATCAGCCCCGCAAAAGGACCCAATGTATCAAAAACGCTGTCTTTCCAAAAAGGAGGTCTCTCTTGAAAAAGAAAATCTTATCAGCAGCTGCGGGTATCATACTGGCCGCAGTTCTCGCACCGGCCGCGTTCGCGGGCACTTTAAAGGAGGATATGGAAGGCTGGTGGTACCGGATGGACGACGGTTCTGTCCTGGAATCCGCCTGGCAGTGGATCGATGAGAATAAGGACGGCATCGCCGAATGCTATTATTTCGGCGAAGACGGCTACATGGAAAAGGGCAAAGAGGTCGCAGGTTATATCCTGAATGAATTGGGCCAGTGGGTGCAGAACGGTGTCGTCGCCACAAAGGAAGTCGCCGTGGAGGAAACCGCCAATGTTCCCGACAGGCAGACTGCGGAGCGGCTGGCCTGGGGTTTCAGCGGGATTATCTATGAAAAGTACATCCAGCTGACCTACGGCGAGGATGAGGCCGGCATCCCGGATGTTAACCTGACAGCCTCACAGATCCCCGCGGAAGCAAAGGCCCAGGGCTTCAACGCCTACCAGTTCCTCTTTGACGCGGGTGATGCCCGGATCAGAAACCTGGTGGATTCGAACGATTACCACCTGATCACAGATCAGAGCGTCCGGGAGATCATGAATTCTCTTTATTCCAGCGTCAGCGAGGAGGATATCGCCGCAGTCTATGATCTTAGTCTCGGCACAGAGGACGGTGCAAGGAAGTATGTCGCCTACGGAGATTTTGAAGCCTTTGTGCATTACTTCTTTGATAACGAAGACATGAAGATCACGGAAGAGGACGGCCGGGTCTGTCTTTCCGGAGAAGTGGTGTGCGATAGTGAGGATGCCTCTTCTGAGTCCGCAAAACACTACTATGTCTACCTAATTCCCACAAGCAGTGAATCCTCATTCGATGGATGGCAGCTGGACCAGATCATTGTTAAATAAAAGAAAGTTTCCCGCGTGGCTCGCCGCAGGTCTCCTGGGAGATCTTGCGGCGGGTCTTCTTCGATTCTCCGCCCGCAGCTTTCCCGGCTTCGCCGACCAATACGCAGATGTCATGAACCCGCTGCTGGTCAATACCCTGGGCCGCATCTCCGGAGTGTTTCCCTTCTCCCTGGCGGAAGCGCTGCTGTTCCTTCTGATCCTCGCTCTTACCGCGGCTCTCCTGCGGATACTGACGCTTCTTTTCAGAGACCGGAAGCGGCTCAGCCGCGCGGTGATCATCACCGGCAAACGACTCTTCTGCCTGCTCTCTGCCCTCTTCCTGCTCTTTGAGCTGAACGAGGACGTGTATTTTTCCCGCACCCGATTCGCGGTCCGCTACGGCCTGGAGCGGGACAGCTACAGTACGGAAGAACTTGCCCTGGTGTGCCGGTTCCTGGCGAAACAGGCCAACGCCTTTGCCCCCCTGGTCCAGCGGGACGAAGAAGGGCACATGATCGCATCAAAGGATGTTGGGGAGCGTGTGCGTGCTTCCATGGGACGGCTCGGCGAAACGTATCCGGAACTCTCCGGCTGGTTCCCGAAGCCGAAATACGCCTTCTTTTCCACAGTTCTCAGCCGCTGCGACATCACCGGCGTGTACAGCATGTTCACGGTGGAGGCAAACGTGAACCGGGACATGCCCCAGTACAACCTGCCCTTTACCATGGGACACGAACTTTCCCACCTGAAGGGCTTCGAGTCGGAAAAAGAAGCAAATTTCCTGGGCTATCTTGCCTGCATGGCTTCCGAAGACCCGGATATACGCTACAGCGGCGCCATGATGGGCTGGGTCTACTGCGGAAACGAGCTTCACAAGCGGGACTATGACCTTTGGCAGGAGATACACATTTCCCTCTGCCCCGAAGCCAGGGAAGACCTGGACTACAATAATGTTTACTGGGACCGTTTCCGCGGAAAAGTCTCCGAGACTGTCCAGAACATGAACGACTCCTACCTGAAGGCCGAAGGCCTGAAGGAAGGAACTCTCTCCTATGACCTTGTGACCGATATGATCGTGTCCTATGAACTGCAGAACACAAAATGACCGTATCTTTCCCTTTATGGGAGAATCGAACACAAAAACAAACAGAAAAGGAAACCTGCCATGAATTTTACATCCGTCAACGAACTTCAGAACTTTTCCTTCCGGGACTGCACCATCTCCCGCTTTGAGGTCGTCAAAGACCTGTCTTTACTGCGCATGGAGCTGGAGGCCCTTATCGTCGAACCCAGGAATTCCCAGAACACACACTTCACCCAGAGCTATGCAGGCACCGTGTACCTGAGGATGACAGAGGCGGAAGTGCTGTCCGGGACCAAGGTAGGCTACCGCCTCTATGATGCGAACGGAAAGCTTCTGAGCGAGACGCCGGATGAACTCCTGACTCTCGAAGAGCTTGCTGCCCTGCCAAAGCGCTGCGAAGGCGCTTTTCTGCCGGAAATCAATGTATCTGAAGAAAAGAATGACGCCCGGGTAGGCGTCATCACTGTGGAATTTCCTCCGGAGGAGCAGTACGACACGCTCCCCGTCGAGACCTATGAGATCACAGTCCGGTTCAAGGACGTGATTCTGGAATGGGACTTCTACATGAACAAAGTCGATACCCCGGGAATGTAATACTCTGATTCATATTATTTCCTGATTCGTTCTTGTGAATGTTCTGCAAAAAAGATCTTCGCCCCGCCGGTTCGCTGACCGGCGGGGCGTTTCTTAATTATGATTCTTTACGGGCATTCAGGCGTTCTGCTATGGCGGTAAATACCGCCGCACCTCTCCAGAGCACGTCCTCATCCACATCGAAATGACTGTTGTGGTGCGTGAAGGATGTGTGCTTCTCCGGATCAGACGAGCTCAGGAACAGTAAGGCTCCCGGCACCTGCTCCAGATAGTAGGCGAAATCTTCGGCCACCATGGTGGGATTCACCACAGAGGTGAGCACGTTTCCGCCGCACTGTGCCGCTATCTCTTCTGCGGCTTCAGCAGCCAGCGCCGCCATTCCGGGATCGTTCACCACCGGTGAAGAGCACATGATGATCTCCACCTCCGCCTTCGCGCGGAAAGCAGCGGCAATGTTCTCCGAGATCTCTCGGATCCGCTTCAGGATCTGCTGCCGGACATCTTCATTCACAGTGCGGACCGTTCCTTCCATGACCGCCTCTGCCGGGATCACATTGAATGCATTTCCCGCGTGGAAACTGCCCACGGTCAGGACCTTAGTTACCGTTCCCGCGAATTCCCGGGACAGGATCTCCTGCAGCCCCACCACGATCTGGGCCCCGGTCAGGATGGGATCGACCCCCTTCTCCGGCGCGGATCCATGGCTGCCGGCGCCCTTAACCCGCACAACAAATTTGTCCATGGACGCCATCACACAGTCCGGCGCCGCGATCACCGTTCCAGTGGGAATGTCCGGCCCGAAAATAGTACCGATATGGGTCCCGAACACGGCGTCCGGCTTCGGCTCCAGGGCGCCGTCTTTTATTGCGAGAAGCGCCCCTTCCCCCGTTTCCTCTCCCGACTGGAAAATAAAGCGGAACTTCCCTGCGAACTGGTCCAGGTTTTCAGAAAGGACCTTCACCGTTCCCAGCAGCATAGCCGTGTGGGCATCATGGCCGCATGCGTGCATCATCCCCTTATGTTCCGAGGCAAAGGGCAGTCCCGTCTCCTCCAGGACCGGAAGGGCATCCATGTCCGCCCGGAACGCCGTGAATCTGCCCGGACGGCCGGTGTCCAGCTCCGCTAAAAGCCCGCCGTTCTCACCGATCCTCCGGACCGAGGCGCCGTACTCCCGCAGTTTCTTCTCCACATACCCGCAGGTCTTCGGCAGATCCATGCGACGCTCTGGAATACGGTGCAGCTCCCGGCGCATCGTGACTATTTCATCCTGCAGTTCTCTGCACTTTTCCCACATACTCTTATCCTCCTGACGCATAACAAGGCCGTGCCTGTATTAATGTTTCTGTCTGCGTTGATGGGCCGGCTTACAGAATTCCCCTTGCCTTCAGTATTCCTACCGTGATCACAGCGATAAAAGCGAACACACAGACCCCGATAAAAATATCCAGCGCCCTCAGCGGAACCCCGTCAAACCGGCTGTAGAACTGCTCCAGCCACCCGTTCGTAGGCGCCTCCGCCGGCGTTCCTGTTTCTTCCGGCTTTTCCGCCTCTGTTCCTGCTTCCGCCGCCCCGGTCTCGAGTCTTTCCTGCTCCTGCATCATTCCCTCTCCTATTCTGCACTCCCAGGCTCGGGTTTCATAGTTTCACGTGTTGCCGGCGTGCTGAAATAATTACTCATATTGTAATAGCCAGGACCAAAAGTGTCAAAACACGCATCTTGGGCGTTTTTCCCGCCTTTTCTAAATTCCGTACCCCTTTGACCTACGAAAACCGAGGTTTTTCTATGGATTTTTCTTCATTTTTATCATCATCGGGCGTTTTTGACTACTTTTCCGATATTAGTACCCCTTTTTTTCGAAAAAAAAGGGTCACTTATTTTTAAAACCGCTAAAAAACGCCCGCTTCACTTCCTTCAACTCCTGGCACCGCGCCTTTCTTGTAAATACTGGAAAAATAGACTACGATATCCCTGATACAAATCTGTGCCGGATAAAGAAAAAGAGAGATTCATGCCGGAATAGTACGAAGAAAGGAAGATACAAAGATACCATGAAAGGCCTGGAATTGTCGGAACATTATTATTTTGAGCTTGTGGAGCCAGCCATCCGGGAATCCTGCCCGGAAGCTCTGCCTCATCTGGCAGCCGGCCTTGCGGGAGAGGGGTCCGACTGTTTCGGCTTCGACGATGAAGTCTCGAAGGATCATGACTGGGGGCCGCGGGTGTGCCTGTGGCTGCCGGACGCGGCTTACGAGAGGTTCTTTCCTGTCCTCTCCGCTGTGCTTTCTTCCCTGCCGGATACTTTCCGCGGCGAAGTGTTTTCCCTGCGCACCCCGGAGGCGGCGGGACGTCAGGGCGTGCTCCGGATCGGTGATTTTTACTCTGTTTTCACCGGCAGTCCGGAAGGGCCCCGTTCCTGGAGAGACTGGCTCTCACTGCCGGAATCCCATCTTGCCGCCTGTTCCAACGGAAAAGTATTCTATGACGGCCCGGGCCGTTTTTCTCTGATCCGGCATCATATCATGAACGGCTGTCCGGAGGACGTTCGGAAAAAACGCCTCGCTGCCCGTATCGCTCTCATGGCCCATTCCGGCCAGTACAACTACAGCCGCTGCCTGAAACATGGAGAACCTGTAGCCGCTTTTCTCTCGCTTTCGGAATTCCTTCAACACGGACTGGCCGCGGTCTACTATCTGAACCGGCGTTTCATGCCTTTTTATAAGTGGGCCCACCGGGGCCTCCGGGAATTGCCGCTCCTCTCTGAGACCGCGGACCTTTTCCTCAAATTGACAAACCTGCCGCAGGCTCCCTCCTTTGATCCGGAAAATGCAGACATCACCGGCCTTTCAGAGGCAGAAGCCCTTATAGAAGAGATCTGCGCCATAATCCTGCAGGAGCTTGTCCGTCAGGACCTCTGCCGTCCCGGCGACAGCTTCCTTCTTCCTCACGCGGAAGAGATCATGCAGGGGATCGAAGACCCGGAGATCCGCCGCCTGCCGCTGATGCTCGGGTGAGCAGACAAGACCCGCAGAACAGACAAGGACAGCCGCATCAAAATGATGCGGCTGTCCCGTTTTTTTGAAAGCATTCTTGAATTACTTCTTTGCCAGGTACTTCCTCAGATCGAGGGCGACTGCGATGATGATGACAAGACCCTGTGCAATATAGGTGTATGCCGGGTCCACACCCAGGAACTGCAGACAGATCTTCAGGATCTCGAACACCAGGACACCAATCAGGATGCCGCTGACTTTACCGACACCACCGTTGGCAGAGACGCCGCCGATGGTACAGGCTGCGATAGCTTCCAGCTCATAGCCGTAACCGGTAGCAGTGGAAGCGCCGCCGGCCTTTGCGCCAACCAGGAAACCAGCCAGACCGTACATCATACCAGCCAGGATATAGATACGGATCAGGGAGCCGATAACGTTGACACCGGCGACCTGTGCAGCGTTCTCGTTGCCGCCGATAGCGTACATGTATTTACCGTGACGGGTCTTATTGTACAGGAACCAGAAGTAAGCGCCGATCACCAGAGCGAAGAGCAGCAGGTAGGGCAGCGGTCCCACGGAGCCGTTTGCCACTGCGAGGTAGCTCTTCTTGTAGCCGCCCATCGGCTGGTTGTTGGTGACCAGAGAGCAGATACCGTAGATGATGGTCTGCATGCCCAGGGTGGCGATGAAGGGCGGAACCTTCAGGGTGGAAATGACAGTGCCGTTCACTGCACCGAAGCAGCCCATGATCAGCATGGTGATGATCATCGCCACGAACACGGGGATATCCGGCAGGCCCGGGATCATTCTTGCAGCATAGTCAACGCTCTGCAGCATCATAGCGGAAAGGCAGGCGGCAAAACCGACCGCACGTCCGGCGGAAAGGTCAGTACCCTTGGTGATCAGGCAGCCCGAAACACCGCAGGCGATGATAAAACGAGGCGCGACGTTCACGACCAGGTTTCTGAAGTTGGTGATGGTAAAGAAGTTCTTTGTGGTGCATCCGGTCACAACAGCCAGCAGGATGATGAGGATGATGATGGCATTGTTGGACATGAATTTCTTGAAGTCAAATTCTTTTTTCATGAGTTTATCTCCCCTTCTCTTTCAATGTTTCCAGGTCATCTTGTGACACTTCAGGATTTCTCCGCAGTCTGTGTCACTCGAATTGCGTAGCCAATGCCATGATGTTCTCCTGATTTGCATCCTTGCCGTCGATGAAGCCGGTGCAGCGTCCGTCGCACATGACCATGATACGGTCGGACATACCGATCAGCTCGCTCATCTCGGAGGAGATCATGATGATGCTTTTGCCCTGCTTTGCCATTTCCGCGATGATGCAGTAGATCTCATACTTCGCGCTGACGTCGATACCTCTGGTCGGCTCGTCCATGATGAAGACCTCCGGGTTATTCGCGAGCCAGCGGGAGATCAGCACCTTCTGCTGATTACCGCCGGAAAGCGACTGGATCTGTGTCTTCGAGGACGGGGTCTTGATGGAAAGCTTCGCAACATTGTCCTGGACCAGCTGCTCGATCTTGCCGTCATCCAGCATGATGCCGCCGATCAGGTACTGATTCAGGGA
Source organism: Stomatobaculum sp. (assembly GCA_017449925.1). The sequence goes on along the minus strand of JAFSYO010000045.1, from coordinate 2,046 downwards.
AGCGATAGAAACATTGTCTGCGATGGAGAGAACTCCGAGGATACCGGTGGCGCGGCGGTCCTCCGTCAGGAGGGCGATGCCTTCTTTGATGGCATCCGCCGGCTGATTGATGGTCAGTTCCTTATCCTTGAACTTAATGGTTCCGGAGGTATGGGACCGGAGTCCGAACAGGCCTTCCATCAGCTCGGTTCTCTGGGCGCCCACCAGTCCTGCGACACCCAGGATCTCTCCCTTCCGCACGTTGAAGTCCACGTGCCGGAAGCTCTTGGGGTTGATAGAGGTGAAGTCCTTCACTTCGAAAACGACTTCGCCCGGGGTGTTTTCTCTCTTCGGGAACAGGTTGGACAGCTCGCGGCCCACCATCTTGGTGATGATGAAGTCCGTGGTCAGGTCCTTTGCCTCCCAGGTGCCGATGTACTGTCCGTCACGCATGATGGTGACCTCGTCGCTGATCCTTAAGATCTCGTCCATCTTGTGGCTGATGTAGACCATCGACACGCCCTTTTCCCGGAGCTCGTTGATGATAGTGAACAGCGCTTCAACTTCCGCGGCAGTCAGAGAAGAGGTCGGCTCGTCAAGGATCAGGACCTTGCAGTCCGCGGAGACAGCCTTTGCGATCTCAACCAGCTGCATCTGGGAAACGCTCAGGGATCCCAGCTTTGCCCTCGGGTCGAAATTCAGGTGAACTTCTTTCAGAACGCGGGCCGCGTCCTCATACATCTTATCGTGATCGATGATCGTCAGCGGTCCGACCTTCTTGGTGGGATAACGTCCGACGAAGATGTTCTCACCGATGGAACGCTCAGGAATCGGCTGCAGCTCCTGGTGGACCATGGCGATACCGCGGTTCAGCGCGTCCAGCGGTCCGTTGATCTGCACTTTTTCGCCTTCATAGATGACCTCGCCTTCATCCATGTGGTAAATACCGAACATGCACTTCATCAGTGTTGATTTGCCCGCGCCGTTCTCACCCATCAGAGCATGCACTGTTCCGGGCTTCAGCTGAAGCTGAGCACCGTTCAGTGCCTTGACGCCCGGAAAGGTCTTTACGACATTGTGCATTTCCAAACGATATTCTGACACTTTGTGACCCCCTCTTTTTTTATTTGTTATCTGTTTGTTCAGCACCCCGTCCCGGGCCGCTGTATTATTACCTGAACGCGGAAAAGAGGGCACGTGCGCTTACGCACACGCACCCTCGTCCTCTTAACTCACTTTCCCAGCCCCTGATTAAGTAATGTCGTAATCAGATTACTGGAAATCCTTAACGTTGTCGGGAGTAACCTTCACGTAGTCAACATAGATGGACTGCTCGCCTGCAGCGTAGGTCTTGCCGCCAAGAAGGCCTTCCATAGCCTCGACAGCTGCCTCAGCCTGGCCCTTCGCGTCGTTCAGGACGGTACCGGTCATGTTGCCTGCTGCCACTTCGTTCAGAGCTGCATCCAGAGCGTCGACACCGACAAGGTAGATGTTCTCGTTGACCTTGCGGCCTGCAGCGGTGATCGCCTGCAGAGCGCCGATAGCCATATCATCGTTGTTGCAGAAAACAACTTCGATCTCATCGCCAAACTTCGCAAGGTCGTTCTGTGCGATCTCCTGGCCCTTGTTGCGGTCCCAGTCACCTCTCTGGAGGTCAAGCTGCTCAACTTCGACACCAGCGTCGGTCAGAGCCTTGACGGAGAACTCGGTTCTGTACTGAGCATCAACGTTCTCCGGGTCACCCTGGATCATGATGTAGGAGACCTTGCCGTCGCCGTTGATGTCGCCCTTCTTCTCGGTCTCAAGGATCAGCTCGCCCTGCATGGTTCCGGACTGTCTAGCGTCGCAGCCGACATAGCAGAGCTTGTCATAAGCGCTCATCTGGTCAGCGGTGGGCTCACGGTTGATGAGAACGGTGGGGATGTTCGCGGTCTTCACGGTGTTGATGATAGCATCAGCAGCGGAGGTCATGACCGGGTTGATGATCAGGGCATCGACACCCTGTGCGATGAAGTTGTTGATCTGGTTGTTCTGCTCAGCCTGGTCGTTCTTGCCGTCCATGAAGGT
>JAFSYO010000044.1 GCA_017449925.1 Stomatobaculum sp. | reverse complement strand
GAAAAAGGACCAGGACCCGCTCCTCTTACAGGAGCGGGTCCTTTTTATGTAAATATACTTTTAAATATAAGGTATTGCTGATATAATCGTCCTTAATAATGCTCCGGAGAGGGGCAATATCAGGGGGAATCTGCATGAACAGAAAAAGAGTATTCATTGTCAGCCTGATGCTGATGTTTGTGTTTTCTCTTCAGGCATTTGCCGAGACGCCCATCTACAAAGAGGGAAGCCGCGGGGCCGGACCGGGAAGCACCGGATGGGTCTCAATGAAGGACGGCAGCTGGAAGTATCTGGATGGAAAAGGATACGCGAAGGACTGCTGGCAGGAGATCGACGGCAGCTGGTACTGGTTCGGGGCGGACGGCATGATGCAGACCGGCTGGCAGGAGATCGGCGGCCGCTGGTACTGGTTTGGCACAGACGGCAAAATGCAGACCGGCTGGCAGAATATCAACGGCGAGGAGTTTTATTTTACGCAGACCGCGGATGAAAACCATCCCCAGGGCGCCTGCTACATGAACGAAAATACGCCGGATGGTTTTGTGACCAATGAGCGCGGCGTGAAGATCGGGACTGTGGGACCGACCACAGCCAGCAGACCGAACCCGTACGGTTACTCCTGCGTGGAGGTCTCGATCCCGGAGCAGATGATGTACTGCTATATTGGGCAGAACCTGATGCTCGCTTCTCCCTGCGTCACCGGAAGGCCGGGCGGAAGATCCACCTCTGTCGGTCACTGGCACATCAATTCCAAGGAGCGCAGCCGTTATCTCCGGGGCCCGGGCTACAAGAGCTGGGTCAACTACTGGATGCCGTTCCACGGCGGACAGGGTCTGCATGACGCCACATGGCGCAGCGCCTTCGGCGGAAACATCTACACCTACGGCGGTTCCCACGGCTGTGTGAACCTGCCGCTGGACATCGCGGCAAAGCTTTACAGCCTGGTCTACGTCGGCATGCCCGTGATCGTGCACAACTGAGCAAAAAACGCCCTGGCAGAGGATTTTTAAAACGCCCGTGAGGGCGTTTTTTTTGCGACGCTCACGGATATTGGACTCCGGCGTGCCGAAACCGCTGTATGTATGTTATGATGAGCACATGCATAACCAGAGACTGGAGATCGACAGACATGATGGATAAAAAAGACAAAAGATTTCTGAAGCTCGCCGCTGCCGTCCTTTCGGTATCGGTTTTTGGTTCCTCCTTTTCGATCCCGGTGGCTGCGGCGACAGCTGCGGAATTTATGCCTCAGGCGGGACTTTCTGCCGCACGGGAGGAGATCCGGATACAGCCCCCGGAACAGGTGCAGGAGGGGGAGGAAAAGCAGAAGAACAAAGCTGCGGTCAATGAAGCGCTCTCTGCCGTAAGACAGGCGCTTGCCTCCGGAACGCCGGAGGACGCAGAATACGCCCGGATCCTTGTAGAGGGACTTACGCCCACAAACAAAGTCCGGATGTATGTGGAGATGAACCGCGACCGGTATCTGCAGCTGCTTCTCGCGGACGGAACAGTCAGATGCTCCGGGAACGTCAGAGGAAACGGAAGAAGCTGGAGAAGCGGAAAGAGCTGCAGAATTCGAAGGATCTGCAGAAGCAGCGGAAGAAACAGAAGCAGCGGAAGAAACAGAAGCGGCGGAAGGCGCGGAAGCAGCGGATGAGTCAGATGCTCCGGGAATGGCAGAGCCTGCGGATGATGCCGGGGAAGCAGAAGTAACCGTGGATACCGGAGATGCTGCGGACCCCGGAGACACAGTCGCAGAAAGCGCAGGGGGCGAAGAGGATCCGGCAGGCGGAAGCGAAGTCTCCGGCGATACCGCCGCCTGAAACAGAAAAGAGACAGAGAATCATTGAACATGCTTCTCTGTCTCTTTTTAATTCCCGGAATGTATT
>JAFSYO010000043.1 GCA_017449925.1 Stomatobaculum sp. | reverse complement strand
GCGCCTTCTTTCGGATGGCGCATGGCGGCGATATCGGCGTAGCAGGAGATGACGCGGATGGTATCGGCTACGCTCTCGCCTTTGGCGGCGGAACTCGCGTCGGCGGACTGGAATCCCAGGACGGAGCCGCCGAGGTTCAGCATGGCTGATTCAAAAGAAAGCCGGGTGCGGGTGCTCGGCTCATAGAACAGAGTGGCAAGTTTTTTCCCTTCGCAGACATGGGCGTACTTGTCAGGGTTCTGTTCGATATCCGTCGCGAGATCGAGAAGCTGTTCGATCTCTTCCACAGAAAAATCCAGCGGATTCAAAAGATGTCTCATATGCGAAAGAACCTCCTCTTAAGAAAAAGAGAGCAATGAATTGTCCGGAGTCGATACAATCATACACGAAGGAAAAATCTTTGTCTATCATGGAAAGGCTTTTCAGACGGATTCTTGAAGGAACGCCGCTTCAGTGTTATGATGAAGCCGGTACACCAGATCATGGACCTATAGGATGGAGGCATAATGAAAAGAATATCCCTGTTTGAGGATGTGAAGCAAAACAGTTACCCCGGAAGAGGCATTGTCCTCGGGAAGAGCGCTGACGGCAAAAAGGCAGTCATGGCGTATTTTATTATGGGCCGGAGCACAAACTCCAGGAACCGTGTGTTTGTGACAGAAGGAGAAGGGATCCGTACGCAGGCCTACGATCCTTCGAAGATGCAGGACCCGTCCCTGATCATCTACGCGCCGGTCCGAGTGCTCGGAGATATCACGATCGTGACCAACGGCGACCAGACAGATACGATCTATGACGGGATGAAGGAAGGAAAGACCTTTGAGGAATCCCTGCGGATCCGGGAGTTTGAGCCCGACGGCCCCAACTATACCCCCCGCATTTCCGGCATCGTTCAGAAAAAGGACGGCGGTTTCAGCTACACAATGAGCATTCTGAAGAGCAACCAGGGGGATCCGGAGGAGTGTCTCCGCTTTACCTTCGACTACAGCAATCCGAAGGCCGGAGAAGGTCACTTTATCCACACTTATATGGGAGACGGAAATCCCCTTCCAAGTTATGAAGGAGAACCGCAGCCTGTGGAGCTGGAGGGCGATATCGATGCCTTTACGGCAAAACTCTGGGAAAATCTTAATGAAGACAACAAGGTCTCTCTGTTCGTCCGTTATCTTGATCCCGCGACAGGCGAAACCGAGACCCGCATCGTGAACAAGAACGTATAAGGAGGAGAGACCCATGAAAGAATTCGCACTGAAATACGGCTGCAACCCGAACCAGAAGCCTTCCCGGATCTATATGGCAGACGGATCGGAACTTCCGGTCACGATCCTGAACGGACGTCCCGGATACATCAATTTCCTTGACGCCCTGAACGGCTGGCAGCTGGTGACAGAGCTGAAGAAAGCCACCGGGCTTCCTTCCGCCACATCCTTCAAGCATGTTTCTCCCGCCGGCGCCGCCTGCGGACGTCCCCTGCCGGACATTCTGCGGAAGATCTACTGGGTAGATGAGGCCGCGGAGCTGACTCCTCTTGCCAGTGCCTATGCCAGAGCCAGGGGCGCTGACAGAATGTCCAGTTTCGGTGACTTTATTTCCCTTTCCGACGTCTGCGACAAGGCCACCGCGCTGCTGATCAAGCCGGAGGTCTCCGACGGCGTCATTGCCCCCGGATACGAGCCGGAAGCTCTGGAGATCCTGAAGGCGAAGAAGAACGGGAACTACAACGTGATCCAGATCGACCCGTCCTATCGGCCGGATCCGGCAGAGCACAAGCAGGTGTTCGGCATCACCTTCGAACAGGGGCGGAACGAGCTGGATATCAGCCCGGCGCTGCTTGAGAATATCGTTACGAAGAACAAGGATATCCCCGAGGACGCAAAGAAGGATCTGCTGATCTCCCTCATCACCCTGAAGTACACCCAGTCCAATTCCGTATGCTACGTCGCGGACGGACAGGCCATCGGCATCGGGGCAGGACAGCAGTCCCGCGTGCACTGCACGAGACTTGCCGGCAGCAAAGCGGACAACTGGTATCTGCGCCAGGCTCCCCAGGTCCTCAACCTTCCCTTCAAGGAGAATGTGCGCCGCGCGGAACGGGACAACGCCATCGACGTTTACATCGGATCTGAGTACATGGATCTTCTTTCCGACGGCAACTGGGAGCATCTCTTTACAAAGAAGCCGGATGTTTTCACCGCTGAGGAAAAACGCGCCTGGCTGGACGGCATGAAGGGCGTTTCCCTGGGAAGTGACGCCTTCTTCCCCTTCGGAGACAACATTGAGCGCGCCAGAAAGAGCGGCGTGGAGTATATCGCAGAGCCGGGCGGTTCCATCCGCGACAGCCAGGTCATCGAGACCTGCGACAAGTACGGTATCGCCATGGCATTTACCGGGATCCGTCTGTTCCATCACTGATTTCTCTTATTTCAGTATCACAAGGAGGATTTATGGCTATTCTTGTTACGGGCGGCGCCGGCTTTATCGGCAGCCACACCTGCGTTGAACTTCTGAACGCCGGCTATGATGTGGTCGTTGTTGATAATCTCGTGAATTCCAGCAAAGAATCTCTGAACAGGGTTCAGGAGATCACCGGAAAGACTCTTCGGTTCTACGAAGTAAATCTTCTGGACCGGAAGAAGCTGAACAATGTATTTGAAAAAGAAGACATTGAGGCCGTAATCCATTTCGCGGGCCTGAAAGCGGTCGGCGAATCAGTGTACAAGCCCCTGGAGTATTATCACAACAATATTACAGGCACATTGGTGCTCTGTGAGTGCATGCGGAGCCACGGGGTTAAAAAGATCGTCTTTTCCTCCAGCGCAACGGTGTACGGAGATCCTGCTTTTGTGCCAATCACGGAGGAATGTCCGAAAGGGACCGTCACGAATCCTTACGGGAGGACCAAGTCCATGCTGGAACAGATCCTGACGGATCTCAACACCGCGGACCCCGAGTGGAATGTGATGCTGCTCCGCTACTTCAATCCCATCGGAGCCCACGAATCCGGCAGGATGGGAGAGAATCCCAAGGGGATCCCTAACAACCTGCTCCCCTATATCACCCAGGTGGCGGTAGGAAAGCTGGTGTGCCTCGGAGTCTTCGGAAATGACTACGATACGCCGGACGGCACCTGCATCCGGGATTACATTCATGTGGTGGATCTGGCGGACGGCCATGTCAAAGCGCTGGAGAAAATGGTCAAGGAACCGCCTATGGTCCGGATCTACAACCTGGGCACAGGTACCGGTTACTCTGTCCTGGACGTAATCCAGGCTTTTGAGAAGGCCAATGACCTGAAGATCAACTATGTCTTTAAGGAGCGCCGCGCGGGCGATGTTCCCCGCTGCTACGCTGATCCCTCAAAAGCGGAAAAAGAACTGGGATGGAAAGCCGTCAGGGACCTGGAGACCATGTGCAGGGATTCCTGGAGATGGCAGAAGAACAACCCCAACGGTTATGAGAATACGGATGTCGCCATCCGTAAAAAGGGCGAACTGATTTAAATGGCAGTGTAGTAGTTGGCGGATATCTGGGAGACCAGGCCGTTCAGCACCAGATCCAGAAGTATCATCATGACTCGATCTGCAGGAAGTCCT
>JAFSYO010000042.1 GCA_017449925.1 Stomatobaculum sp. | reverse complement strand
TGGACATTTATTTTTCAGGCCGCGATCCCGGGTACTTTCCGAGACTTCATCTGGTAGGCTCTGATTTCCGCAATCGTGTCGGAGAGATCATGTGTGAGATTCCTTTTGGAAAGACGGTTACATACGGGTGGATCGCCGACCAGATTGCAAAAGAACGTGGGCTCAAAAAGATATCCGCCCAGGCGGTTGGCGGTGCGGTCGGGCATAATCCGATCTGCATCATCGTGCCGTGCCACCGTGTGGTTGGGTCGAATGGGAACCTTACCGGATATGGGGGTGGAATTCTGCGGAAGAAAGCTCTTCTGGAACTGGAGGGCAATGATATGAACCAGTTTAAAATTCCGACAAAAGGACCAACTCTATAAAGACCCTTCCTCTATAATTGTGAAAAACAGTAAACAATTTACTTACATTGCAGCATAAATAGAATGCATCCAATTAAAAAATCTTCGTGAGGAGTTGGCTCCAGCAAGCTATGGAAAAGTATATATCTTTTCCGCTTGCTGGGGCCACCCCAATCCCCGTGAGCAGCTAAACCTGCTCCATCATCGGCTGACGCCTCGATGCTTTTCTTTCTCCACCCTGTTCAATGAACTCTCTATACTTTGCTGTATCGCCTGCCACCTCTGCAGAATCTTTCTTGTTTCCCGGTACTCTTCATACTGTGTTTTCTGCCGGGCAGACAACTTAGAAAGTCTCAAGTTCAGGTCCTTCAGTTTCGGTACCCTCTTCGGCTTATACCCATCGAAGGCCTTCTTTGCTGCAAGATGGATCTGTATCTCTGCTCGGTGTGCTTCCAGGAAATCCTCCGGTCTGCCCAGGTGCTGGTACTCCGCATATACTTCCCTGGTCCGTCCGTAATCGAGGATGTGCTTCTTCAGTTTCCTGAGTCCCCGGATCTCGCTTTCCGTTGTCTTCAGCTGTTCCGATGCCTTCTCGAAATCAGAAGTTGCTGCAGACAGCCTTTCCTCCAGTTGTTCGGTACTGGTGATACCTTCTTCCCGGAGAATGCACAGAGCATTTGCCATCTGCTTAACATTAAAGACCTTGGCCCACTGCTCATAGCCTTTGCCTTTTCCCTCCGATAGTTTCTTTTCGATGTCGATCAGGAAACTGATATCCGTAACTGAACCGTGCCTCAGCACTGTTGTATTCCCTGCGATAGCAGGCCTGTTCTTCAGGCTTCCCTGCTCTTTCAGCGCAATGCGAATTGCATCCTCCGCGTATTCTTTGCCAAGGGTCTTCAGCCTGGTGAAACGTTTCTGCCCGGGAGCCCGAAGGGAGATATGTTTTCCCCGCTTGACTTCGTATCCCCTCTCCTGCATCTTCCGGAGGAGATCCTCAAAGTCACTGCACTTGGGAAGCATCTCACTTATCGTATCCTTCAGTTTTGCTTTCCAGCTGGTCCCGGATCGCTCCGCATTCCACTCGGCATAATCTTTGCCTTTTTCTTCAGGCTCGGTAATGACAGAGTATCCATTCTCCAGGCAGAGCCGGTCACTGATCTCACGGACCGCCTCTGCGGAATCTTTGTAATTATTGAACTTATGCGTGCAGTCCAGAGTTGTTGAATTGAACACCACATGATTATGAATATGGGCCTTATCAATGTGCGTCGCCACAATGAACTGATGCTTCCCGCCGGTGAACTGCATGGCAAGTTCGTATCCGATCCGGTTTGCCTCTTCCGGCGTGATCTCACCCGGATAAAATGCCTGGCGAATCTGATAAGCGATCACATCGCGTCCGTGCTTCGGCACACGTCCGGTGATCCTCTGGTACTGCTCCTTTGCCAGCAGGAAGTCCACCTCCACAGAAGCAGGATCACATTCATAGGAGCTGATAAGGAACCCGCCGTCGGTCTTCTCCGGGTTCATCGCGTAGTCTGTACGTGCTGAGATCGACTGAAGCAGGGACTTACCCTGGTTCATGTGCATGGGAATGATCCTTGTCGTCGCCATATCACACCTTCATGATCCCTTTTAATGTGGCGACCTCAGAGACCATTTTCTTGATCTGCTCTGCCTGTTCGCGGTATCCGTCTCTCAGGTCCTGCAAGTCTTCCTGGGATATCCCCCCGGCAGTATTGCAGCGGACCGCGATCTGGTTCACATTCGCCGCGGTGCGGTTTGCGAGCTTCAGCATCTCCCGGAATGCCGGCAGATCCAGATTGACTACGATGCCGTCAACAGCCATCTTCCGAAGATAAGCACTCATGTTGCAGATGCCGCACTGCTCCATCTTTTTCTGTATCATCTCGTATTCATGATCCGTCAGTTTCAGGAGAAACTGTTTATTTCTTGTCAGGCTCATACCGTATCCTTTCCGATTCTAAGATTCTGTAAAACCATTGGTATCAGTTTGATACCTTGCGGCGGCAAGTGGTGATTCCCACCACTTACGTTCATTGGCATTCTGTGACGATGGTGACGGTCGTGACGGTCAATTTAAGACCGGCCCACCCTTAAATTTACCGTCACCATCGTCACGACCGTCACGCCCCGGTCACATTCCTGCGGAGCATGATCTGCCTGCAGGACCGTGTCCGGGATTTTTCAAAACTGATTCCATACTCATTGAACAGTCTGGATGCATTGATCCCGAGTTTCATGGTCAGCTTGTTGGGCGGAATGTCTTCACCAATAGCTTCAGTCAACTCTGTCGGGGAACCTGTCCATTCAGGATGATCCTCTGTAAGCAGCCGGGCCACTGCTGTCAGGACCGGCTCCTCACGCTCCTCAAAGACCTGCATGTCGGCTGTCTCCAACTCCCAGAGAAGTGATTCTGCATTCCGGTTCAGATGCAGGGTCTGGTCCGGCTGATCCCTCCCGGAAATGTCCAGCACAGCTTCACAGCTGGTACGCTTTTCCTTGTGGAGCAGAAACGCGCCGTCTGCGGCTCCCATGAGCCCGTTGGTGCCCGAGATCATCTCAAACTTGTCATCTGCCTGCTGCTTCCTTGTATGGTGTACAAGGAGAAGGCAAACGCCATTCTGTTCGGCAAAGTCCTTAAGCTTTACGATCACCTCATAGTCACTGGCGTAGCTGTAACGGCTGTCATTATTCTCCCGGATCTTCTGCAGCGTATCGATGATGATCAGCCCCGTATCCGGATGCCCGGAAAGGAAACCTCTCATCTGACTGAAAAGATTTCCGTCCATGGAATCGACCCGGGTGGCAAAATGCAGCCTGTCTGTACACTCCGTGTCGAACATGCGGTACAGGCGCTCCTGAAGCCGCCTGGGATCATCTTCAAGCGCAAGGTAAAGCACCGTACTCTGGCGGACCGGGTACCCCCACAGCGCAGTTCCCGCAGCGACATGATATGCGATCTGAAGCATCAGAAAGCTCTTTCCAAGCTTCGGGGCACCTGCAAAGAGATAGGTGCCCGGATACAGCAGGTTTTCGATCAGCGGCGGTTTTGACTGATATACCTGATCGTAGAGCTGAGGCATGCTGATGGTCTGCAGATAACCGGGATCCGACATCTGCATCGCGATGCGGGTGATAAACGCACGGTCAAGCTCGTCCCGGATGAGATCTTCTTTATTGATTTCCGGCACGGCATTCGTTATACTGACTTTGTACATATTATTTGACGATTGCTCTGCGGCTGCGCCAACAGCCGGGTCCAGAGCAGTCGTTATTTTGTTTTCTTCCATGCGATCCTCCTTCAGCATAAGCTGTCATCTTCCTCCCGCATCTCTCCCATAATGGAAGCAATGAGATCGATGCGGGTCAGGATATCTTCGTTAACAGTATCGCCGCTGTTGATCCTTTTCAGTTCTTCCAGAAGGGATCGCATTTCCAGGAGAAGCCCCCGGTATACCTTCGGATTCCCTTGTACGACAACTGACCGGTCAGTGAGTTTTTTGATGATATAATCCTGTTTTGTCAAACCGGCCATTCTCACAGCCGACTCGATCAGCTTATCCTCCTCCGGAGATACACGGAACGCCACTGTGACCGATCTCCATCTCCCCTGATGATCCATATTTTTAGCTGACATTTCTTTCTCCCTTTTCCATCATGCGCTGGTTTTCCAGAAAATCCGCCATGTCTGTCTGCTTGTTCGGAAACAGATGTGCATAGCGGTAGGTGACCTTTTCACTGCTGTGCACAACCCGCTTTCCGATCTCAAAAGCGCTGAAGCCCTGATTGATGAGAAGTGATACATGGGAGTGCCTGAGATCATGAATACGGATCTGTTTAACGCCCGCTGCCTTACTTCCGGATTCCATGTTCCGGAATAGTCCGTACTTGGTCATTGAAAAGATCCGGTCGGAAGACTGAATGTCGTAGTACAGCTTCAGACAATCTTTCATCTCCTCACACAGAAAATCCGGAATAGCGATCACACGCACACCGGCATCCGTTTTCGGCGTTGTGATAACATCCTTCCCTTTGAGCCGCTGGTAGGATTTATTGATCCGAAGCGTTTTCTTTTCAAGTCAAAATCTTCTGGTGTGAGTGCCAGGAGCTCGCCCTCCCTGATCCCGGTCCAGTACAGGACTTCAAAAGCGTAGTAGTAGATCGGCTTATCCATCATGACTTCCGCAAACTTCAGGTATTCCTCTTTTGTCCAGAACTTCATTTCTTTAGATTCTTCCTTGCCGATACTGCCTGCTGTACGGGCGGGATTTACCGGCAGCTGATAATACCGGATCGCGTGGTTGAACATTGCGGAAAGCTGTGCGTGAACCGACTTCAAAAAAGAAGGAGAAAGCGGCTTTCCATCAATCCCCGGCAGCTGCATCACCGTGTTCTGCCAGTCAACGATATCCTTTGCTGTGATCTCAGAGAGCTTACGTTTTCCCAGATACGGAAGGATCTTCCCTTCGATAATGCTTTCCTTCGTGATCCAGGTATTCTCTTTAAGCCGAGGTCTGACATCCTCTTTGTAGAGTTCATAGAAGCTGTCCAGAGTCATATCGATATCTGCGCGCTTCTTGAGTCTGTATTGTGCCTCCCATGCCAGTGCATCCCGCTTTGTCTCAAACCCTCTCTGGCATTTCTGCTTTTTTTCGCCCCGCCAGTCCGTATACCGAACCATAACATACCAGCTTCCGTTTTTATCCTTATATGCCGGCATTTGCTTCCTCCTTTCTCCTGCCCGCTTTGTTCCCGTAAAAACTGTCATAGAAATATCTGCGGTCCACTCTTCCGGCAATTACCCGGCACCCCTTCGCCCTCAGCTCTTCATTCATCTGCCGGATCAGTTTGTAGGCATACGGCTTGGATACCTCCAATACTTCGGCAACCTCATCGGCTTTCATAAACATTCTTTCTGCCATTGGTTCTCTCCTTTCGCTTCTATTGTTTCATTACTTTTTGTGCCATTCTCCCCGGAGCAGTTTCCTGGCAGGCAAATCCCCTGTTCGGTGCTGTGTCGTCCCAAAAGGCGCTCGCTTTCTGTGTGAAAGGTCTTCGCGGTTTATCTCTGTCCGGATGGCTATTCAGTTGTATTCTGTCCGTTGCTAAGCTTATTTGTTTAGCCTCGTTCATTCTCATGATACTATACATATTTGATTAGTGTCAAGTGTCTGGAGTTCGCTTCTCTAAATATTTTTATTTAATATCACATTGATTCTACTAAGAATATTTGATATACTTTCTGACATAGAGATCTGACATCTCGACTCTGGATTAACCGAAGGAGGAATTAACAATGGCAATCGGGGAACGCATTAATTATTTCCGCAAGCGCTGCAATCTGACCATGAGCGCCCTGGGGCAGCTCCTTGGCTTTGACATCAAGGGAGCAGACGTCCGCATTGCGCAGTATGAAAACAATTCCAGAAAACCAAAGGCGGATCTGACGCAGTCTATGGCAAATGTCTTCGGCGTTGTCCCGGAGGCGCTGACTGTCCCGGACATTGATACATACAAAGGCCTGCTCCATACCCTTTTTGCCCTGGAGGACATTTACGGCCTTACTATCGATCGCATTGATGATGTCACATGTCTGCATCTGGACAAGTTCATCACGCAGCCCGGAACCAATCTCTGGCGTTACCTGGACGACTGGTATGCCATGAAAGATAAATACATACACGGCAGGATCACCAGGGAAGAGTATGACCATTGGCGCTATAACTTCCCTGAGGGCGGGACTTCTGTGATCACTGCAAAGGTACCGCATGAATAATTGGGAATACACAACGAAAAAAGAGCAGGATCCATCCGAACTATCCAATAGTTCAGACAGACCCTGCTCTTGTTATTCCTTCTGATCTGTTGCCTTTAGCTTGCGGGAAGGACCTGAAAGCCGTCGGCTTACTCAGAATAAAAGCAGAATGTCAAATGTTATCATTTTGTTATCAAATCGACCCCTGAGGCCTCAGAAAGCTTTATTTCAAGCCATTTTCCGGGAAGCCTTAATTATTCATATTCTACCGTTGCCGGGGGCTTGGGTGTGAAGTCGTAGAGGACGCGGTTGATGCCGGGGACTTCGGAGATGATCCGGCGGACCAGGTGGTCCATCAGTTCCGGGGAAAGGTGCTCCACGGTGACTTCCATGACGTCCGTGGTGTTGATGGCGCGGATGATGCAGGGCCAGTCAAAGGTGCGCTTTCCGTTCTTCACGCCGGTGGACTTGAAGTCCGGCACGACGGTGAAGTACTGCCACACCTTGCCCGCAAGGCCGTTCTTCTCGAACTCTTCGCGGAGAATGGCGTCGGACTCCCGTACTGCAGCGAGACGGTCGCGGGTGATGGCGCCGGGGCAGCGGACGCCGAGGCCCGGGCCCGGGAAGGGCTGACGGTACACCATGTTGTCCGGGAGGCCCAGTTCTTTTCCGACTACGCGGACCTCATCCTTGAACAGGATCCGGACAGGCTCCACCAGCTCGAACTTCAGATCCTCCGGCAGGCCGCCGGCGTTGTGGTGCGCCTTGATGCCGGCTTCGCTCTCCAGGATGTCCGGCCAGATGGTGCCCTGGGCCAGGAACTCGATGCCGTCCAGTTTTCTCGCTTCCTCGGCGAAGACTTCGATGGACTCGCCGCCGATGATCTTTCTCTTGGTCTCCGGATCGGAAACGCCCGCCAGCTTATCCAGGAAGCGGTCCACTGCGTCGACATAGATGAGATTTGCCTTCATCTCGTCCCGGAACACCTGGATGACCTGCTCCGGCTCCCCCTTGCGGAGAAGTCCGTGGTTCACATGGACGCAGACCAGCTGGTCCCCGATGGCCTTGATCAGCAGCGCTGCGACCACGGAAGAATCCACACCGCCCGAAAGAGCCAGCAGGACCTTCTTGTCTCCTACCTGCTCTTTGATCAGGCCGATCTGCTCGTCGATAAATGCCTGTGCCAGCTCCGCCGTGGTAATGCGGGCCATATCATCAGGTCTTCTGATATCTTCAATATTCACGTCAGGCTCCTTTTCTGTCAGTCCCAGTTATCAGTCGTTCGTATAGTTGTCAAAGTAACCCTGCACCAGGACCACCGGAGTTCCCTTGTCGCCGGAACCGCTGGTCAGGTCGCAGAGGGAACCGATAAGGTCGGTCAGCTGCCGGGGCGTGGTTCCCTGGGAAGCCATATTGCCCTTGAGGTCGCCGTCTTTCTTACGGATGCTCTCGGAGATAGCCGCCTTCAGCGCTTCGCCGGACAGATCCTTGTAATCATTGTCCGCGAGGTACTTCAGCTTCAGCTCGTTGGGGGTGCCGACAAGACCGCTGGTAAAGAAGGGGGACACCACCGGGTCCGCCAGCTCCCAGATCTTGCCCTGGGGATCCTTGAAGGCGCCGTCTCCGTAAACCATGACTTCAACGTGCTTTCCGGTCTTCTCAAGGACATTCTTCTGGATCTGCTCCACCAGCGGCTGGGAAGCTCTCGGGAACAGCTTTACCTTCTCCTCGGTGGACTTGTTTGAACCGAGCAGGCCGTAGTTCTCGTTGAAACCGCTGCCGTTCACGGGAGCGTTCATGATATCGTCCATGCCCAGGACCACCTTCGCGCCTGCCTCCTTCAGAATACGCTTGTTGCGCTTCCTGGTATGGATATCGCAGGTGATCACCACGTCGGTGTAGTCCAGGATCATCTTCGCGTGGTTCGCGAAAATAATCTCACACTCAGCGCCGCAGTCTTTGATCAGGTTTCCGTAATACTCCACATAATCCACACCAGTGAACTCGTGAAGATTCGTCCCGAACAGCTCCCTGTACTTTTCAAGGGTCAGCACATCGCTGTAGGGATTGATGCCTGCCGCATCGATCTTGTCCAGACTCACCAGCTCATTGCCCACTTCATCAGAGGGATAGCTCAGCATCAGCACGATCTTCTTCGCGCCCTTCGCGATGCCCTTCAGGCAAATGGAGAAACGGTTCCTGGAGAGGATCGGGAAGATGACGCCGATGGTGCCGCCGCCTGTCTTCGTGCGGACGTCCTCCGCGATATCGTCAATCGTCGCGTAATTGCCCTGGGCCCTTGCGACAATGGATTCTGTCACTGCGATGACATCTCTGTCCCTCATGGAAAAGCCCTCGGCCTCTGCGGCTTCCAGCACGCTGTCTGTCACGATCACCGAAAGGTCATCCCCTTCGCGGATAATGGGGCAGCGGATGCCTCGTGAAATAGTTCCGACTCTGCGCTCGTTCTTCACTTGTTTGTCCTTTCCCGGATATTCACATCCATATATGAAATTCTATTTTCCTGATCGCCTGCAGAAGCAGGTTTGTCCCGCCCTTTGCCGGCATTTCCGCAGAATATTATACACGAACGCTATGCCGCGGTAAAGTGTTTTGCACTTTTGGAAATGATTGTCCTGAAATTGACCTTTTTTAAAAAAAGAAAAAAACTTCTGCCATTCTGCCGCAAGTTAGATTAATATAATCATAGTTAGTTACATTTAATTAATGTTAGTTATCCATAATCATTATCAGCTGGCTTTGATTATGGTAAATCGGAGGCGATCGGCATGAGATATCAGGGACGCGGTCAATGCAGGACCGGCCATTCGGAATGCGGCTGCGCCCGGCAGGAACTGGCGGACGCTGCGGAAAAGCTGGTGCGGGAGCATTACAGGGAAAAATTCTCTCTCGTCTCCCTGGCGGATACGCTGCACGTCGACAAGTCCTACCTGCTCAGGACCTTCAAACTGGTCAAAGGAACGACTCTGCTCTCCTTCCACAATCAGGTGCGCTGCGAAGCGGCACGGGAACTGCTCACCTGTCCGGAATTTTCTGTCTCCAGCATTGCCTCCGCGGTGGGATTTGTATCCCCCGCTCATTTCTCCCATATTTTCCGGAAATACAACGGAGTCACACCCTCGGAATACCGGGAGTCCTGCCTCACCCGTCTTTCCGGCAAAAAAACTATGGAAACATTCTGTAAACAGCTAAGATGCGGGATTGGGCGTTTTTGAAGAAAATATAAAAATCCGCACCCCTGTTTTTATCAAAACTGGGGTGCGGATTTTTCGAAAAGTCTCAGAAACGCCTGAAAACGCCCGCCAGACATTGCATAAGGCAGGTCTCTCAGACTTCGTGATCTTTGAACCAGATCATCATCTCGTGGGTCATGCTGCCGGGGTTCGGCTGTCCGGTGATATCCTTTTTGCTGACCCATTCCGCGTACTTCAGTTCATTCTGATCGATATGGATGGTGTCGTCACCGTCCACATCGCAGTAATAGCCGGCAAGGATATCATCCGCGAGGCCCCAGGGCTGGGACTTGTAATAGCGGATGTTCTTCACCTTCATGCCCACTTCTTCCATCACTTCTCTGGCGACGCATTCCTCAAAAGTCTCCCCGATCTCCGTGAAGCCTGCGATCAGCGCGGGGATCTTCTGGACGCCGCGGTTCCTGGCGTAATAAGTGAGCAACAGCTTGTCCCCGTTGGTGACGCCGACGATCACCGCGGGATTGATCCGGGGGTAGATCACCCTGCCGCAGTTCTTGCAGCGCATGGCCCGCTCCACCGTGTCCGGTTCCGTCTTACCCCCGCAGCTCCCGCAGAAGCGGTTGTCGCGGTACCAGCCGGCCAGGTGCACTCCCGTAAAGGCAGCGAAGATCTGGTACTGCTCCAGTTTATTCTCTCCGCGGACCTTTCTGACATCCCGGTACTCAAAGTAGTCCGGAACATCCACCGCATCGTCCAGCGCCAGAAAGTAGTGGATGTCATCGATGGAAAAGCCGTAGACCACCTGCTCTTCATTTTTCAGCATAGCGAATTCGGGCCAGGGCATTCCATCCTCTTTTGTGCTGATGAGAATGTCCCTTCCGCGGAAATGAAGCACCGGGTCTCCTGCCTTCGGCCTTATCTCCGGATGATATTCGTTGTGGAATTTCATGGGTGCGATATCCTGGATCATAGATTCTCTCCTTTTTCAGTTCCATTCTTTTCTGCCCCGGGCAGATATAATGACCGCTTTCCTTTGCGGTCATTATACCACAGAGTCCGGCCATATACCCCCTGTTCTGTTATTGACTCTTTTCTGTAAATCAATTTTCTGTAATTGACTCTGTTCCCGTAATGTGATTAGATGGCTTTAACTAAAGTTAGCAATTTCTATCTAAAGTAAGAGATGTTTAACCAAAGGGTAATTTCAGGCAGCTCTTCAGGAGGAGAACGATGCTTCCCTTATCAATGGCGAAGCCTGGTGACACCGTAACGATCCGCCGCATCACCGGCAAGGACGATATCCGGCAGCACTTGGCGGAGCTTGGATTTGTTGTGGATACAGAGGTCACTGTGGTCGCCGGACTTTCAGGCAATCTGATCGTCCAGGTCAAAGACAGCCGGGTCGCCCTGGATCAGTCCATGGCTTCCCGGATCATGTTCTGAAAGCAATAGCTGACAGGCAAATATATATCAGGGGGTAATAAAACAGTTATGAAAACACTGAAAGATGTACAGGTCGGCGAGTCCGCTGTGGTAAAGAAGCTGCACGGCGCCGGCGCCATCAAGCGGCGCATCATGGACATGGGCATCACCAAAGGGGTAGAGATCCTTGTCCGGAAGGTCGCGCCGCTGGGCGATCCTCTGGAGCTGAATCTCCGGGGATATGAGCTGAGTCTCCGGAAAAGCGACGCGGAACTGATCGAAGTGGAAGGAGAATAATTCTATGGAACTTAAAATCGCACTGGCCGGAAATCCGAATTCCGGTAAAACGACATTGTTCAATGACCTGACCGGGTCCAATCAGTACGTCGGGAACTGGCCGGGGGTCACCGTCGAGAAGAAGGAAGGACGGCTGAAGGGCCGGAAGGATGTCATCATCCAGGACCTTCCAGGCATCTATTCACTCTCTCCTTACACACTGGAAGAGGTCGTCGCCAGAAGTTATCTGGTGGGCGAAAAACCGGATGCCATCCTGAATATCGTGGACGGCACGAACATCGAGAGAAACCTGTACCTTACCACCCAGCTGATCGAGCTTGGCCTCCCGGTGGTGGTGGCAGTCAACATGATCGACCTGGTCAGGAAGAACGGGGATGAGATCGATCTGAATAAACTGGAGTCTTCCCTCGGCTGCAAGGTCCTGGCGATCTCCGCCCTGAAGGGAGAAGGCTGTATCGAAGCGGCAGAAGCCGCGGCTAAAGCTGCGGAAGCGGCGGCGTCCGGAACCCATTACGCGGAACTCCCCCATGTGTTCACGGGAAGCGTGGAGCACGCTCTCGCCCACATCGAGGAATCCATTGAAGGCAAAGTGGACAAACGCTATCTCCGCTGGTACGCCATCAAGATCTTCGAGCGGGATGAAAAGGTCCTGGAGGAGCTGAACCTTTCTCCGGTCATGAAGCAGCACCTGGAACGGCACATTTCAGACTGCGAGAAAGAGCTGGATGACGACGCGGAAAGCATCATCACGAACCAGCGTTACTCCTACATCAACTCTGTGATCCAGCGCTCCGTGAAAAAGAAGGCGGAAAAGCACAGCCTTTCCGCCTCCGACAAGATCGACCGTGTCGTCACGAACCGAATCCTGGCGCTCCCCATCTTTGTCGGCGTCATGTTCTTGATCTACGCCATTGCCATGGGCAGCCTTCCGGTCTCCATCGGTACCAAAGGAACCGACTGGGCAAATGACTGTCTTTTCGGAGACGGCTGGTTCCTTTCCGGCGGCGACGGCTACGAGGATGATGCCGGCGCCTTCGAGGACGCTCAGGCCTGCATCGAAGCCTATCTCGGCAGCGCCGAGGAACAGGGAATCGACATATCCGCTGTTTCGGAAATGATCGAATCCGGAGACCCGGATGAGGTGGTCCTCTCAGATTTCCTGGCCAGGACCGGCGGCATGACCGCGGAAGCCTACTTCTACGATGACGAGACCGGCGAGACCAGCACGGAAACCGTGGATGCAGCCCGGTTCAGCGAGTCCCTGACTGTTCCGGAGCCGGATCCTACTTCCTACGGCACCTTTATTAAAGGCATCCCGACAGCTGTCAGCGACTTCCTGGAATCCGTCAACTGCAATGCGGCCCTCACCGGCCTGGTCGCGGACGGTATTGTCGGCGGTGTAGGTTCAGTGCTGGGTTTTGTTCCCCAGATGCTGGTGCTCTTCCTGCTGCTCTCCATCCTGGAGGATGTGGGATATATGGCCAGGATCGCCTTCATCATGGACCGCATTGTCCGCAAATTCGGCCTTTCCGGCAAGTCCTTCATCCCGATGCTGGTGGGCACTGGCTGCGGCGTTCCCGGCGTCATGGCCTCCAGGACCATTGAGAACGAACGTGACCGCAGGATGACCATCATGACCACCTGCTTCATCCCCTGCGGTGCCAAGATGCCCATCATCGCCCTTTTTGCGGCGGCGCTTTTCGGCGGCAGCGCCGCTGTGGCGACCTCCGCCTACTTTATCGGCGTGGCGGCCATTGTCATCTCCGGCATTATCCTGAAGAAGACCCGGGCCTTCGCCGGCGAACCGGCTCCCTTCGTTATGGAACTCCCCCAGTACCACATGCCCAGCGCGAAGAACGTGCTCCGCGCCACCTGGGAGCGCGGCTGGTCCTTCATCAAACGCGCCGGTACCGTGATCCTAGCTTCCTCTATCATCCTCTGGTTCCTCCAGGGCTTCGGCTTTACGGACGGCAGTTTTGGCATGGTGGAGAACAGTGACGCTTCTCTCCTCGCAGGGATCGGCTCCGCCGTCGCCTTCGTCTTCGCTCCTCTGGGCTTCGGCACCTGGCAGGCCACTGTGGCGACTGTCACCGGCCTCATCGCAAAGGAGCAGGTAGTCAGCACCTTCGGCGTCCTGTATCCGGGCAACCTTACCCGGGAGATTGGCATGGCCTTCACTCCGGTCAGCGCTTACTCCTTCATGATCTTCAATCTTCTCTGCGCCCCCTGTTTCGCAGCCATCGGCGCCATTAAGAGAGAGATGAACAATCCGAAGTGGACCTGGGCTGCCATCGGCTACATGTGCGGCTTTGCCTATGTAACAGCCCTGATCGCCTACCAGTTCGGTTCTCTGATGAAGGGCGGTAGCTTCGGGATCGGGACCATCGCCGCGGCTGTCTGCGCAGCAGTCATGATCTGGCTTCTGTTCCGGAAGGGCGCGGAGGACAGCACCTTCACCGCTGTCCGCGCAGTGGAGGCAGCAAAATGAATCTTTCGACCTTCATCGTCGGGCTGATCGTTTTTCTTGTCTTTTTTGCGATCGTCGCCCATGAAGTCAGGAACCGGCGGAATGGCAAGAGCGGCTGCTCCTGCGGCTGCGAAAACTGCGGCGGCAGCGCCCTGTGCCATCCGCAAAAGAAGAAGACAAATACAGGTGGGTAACTAAAAAGGAGTTCTGCAGTGTAAAAATTATATAAAAAAACATTAAAAACAGCGCATCCTCACGGACATACCCGGAAGATGCGCTGTTTTCTTGTTCTCATGTTTTTATGTATTCAGGCCAGGAATAGAAGCCCATCAGAACCTTCTTCCCGATCCGGAATGGCTCCTGCCGGAGCTGCCGCTGTAGGAGCTATGATAGGAGGATCTGCCGGAGGAAGAACTGCCTCCTCCGGAGGACCGGCTCACAGGCGGGATATATTTTGACGAGACCGAGCTGCCCAGGAAGACCTCTCCCAGGTTCTTTACCTCCAGGGATCCCTTTACCAGATACGCGTCCGCGTTCTCCTGGACCTTGGGGACCGCCATCCGAAGCGACGCTTTGACGAGGGCGACTCCCCCGAAGATAGCGCCGCCCACCGCGCCGAGGATGGACATAATGATCCAGTAAAAAGCGGAACGCGGGACCCTTCCGGTCCGTTCCATGTGTTCCGTCTGACGAAGAAATGTTTTTATCGCGCCATAATAGTTATGCGAGTCCATGCTGTCCGTGACAAAATCTCTCATCCGCTTCCGGTTCACTTCCGTCAGCTTATCAAGTCCTTTGCCGGAGGCATAGATCCTGTTGGTGGAAGTATAGCCCTCCCGCTTGAAGATCATGAGCAGGATGCCGTCATAGTTCTCACCGAAGCCGTAGCCGTTGTACTCGTAAAAGAGCTTCGCATAGTCCTGCCTGTCCATACCCGCACTGCGGGGCGCTGTGTGGACCACTACATCCAGTCCGTAAGTATCTGAGATCTTCTTAGCGTACTCTGTCAGTTCCCGGACCTGCTCCTCTGTCAAAAGTCCCGAATCATCCCGGATCCTGGGAGCTTCGCTGTCATGGAAACGCGCCGGCGCAGCTTCTCCCCTGGCCGGGTACCAGTCCGGCGCGAAGGGGAAACCGTTTTCATAAAGACCCCTGAAATTCTCGATCCAGTCCAGCACGCCCTCGCCGTAATCTCCCCTGACCATGTAATCATAAAGAACATCGTCAATATCATTGGCGTACTCTTCTGTATAAAGGCCCATCGTATCGGCTCCGCTGCAGGCGGCAAACCATCCCCGGTCCTCCGGGTCCATGCAGATATAGAGGCAGACTCCTTCATAGTCGTCCCCGCATCCGTAGCCGTTGTAATCGAAGAAATCCGCAGCCATGATATGGTGATCCAGACCGCAGGCAGACTTGTTCGTGTAGATCACGATATCCCGGTCCAGTTCCCCGCGGATCTCCGAGAGGCGTTTTTCCATCCTGGCTTCTTCTTCGTCCGTGAATATGTCCGCGTCGTCCACCACCCGGGGGGCGTTCTCATCGTGGTAAAAATCAAAGTTTCCCGGATTCACAGGATACCAGGCAGGCATCGAATTGCCCTCGCCGACCCGCTGGTTGATCTCCGGAGGGTCAGGAATTTCCTCAGGTACCCATACGCCGGCTCCGGCATTTCCCGCGCTGGTCTCTGCTTCCGTGGTTCCGGCAGCTACAGTTTCAGCCGCGGCAGATTCTGTTTCACCTGTTCCCGCTCCGGTCACAGCTGCGCCCGCGTTGTTTTCTATTGCTCCGGCTCCTGCCGCAGCGGTTTCCGGTGTGTTCTCTCCGGCATGATCCTCCAGATAGGAAGTGGTGTATTTTACCCCGCCGTACATGACTCCGTAGACACCGAACTTTTCATAGAACTTCAGGCTGCTCTGCACCGTCCACTCCAGATAACTGTCCGGGATCATTCCCGCCGCATTGCCGTAAGGAAATATCTCTCCCTCCATCGACTGGGTGTCGAAGAGGAAGAAAAAGCCGTCTTTTGTATCCCCGTATCCGTATTCCCATTTCTCATAGAACTCATCGGCGAGTTCCCGGAAGGAAGTCTCGTCGTGATGTTCCGGCGCCAGGGACAGACAGGCAAAATCCACGCTGTATTTCCGCATGAACTCGATGCACTCGTCGTCGATACTGGTCTGCTGCGCATCACTGAGCTGTTCCGTGGTATCCAGCGCCCTGAAGTAGTTGTCGCTCCAGAGTTCTTCGGCCCGGGCAGTCATGGCTCCCGCAAGCACCAGGCAGACTAACAGGAGGAGAAGCGCCGGAAGCCTGTGTTTCCGAAGTATGGTATTCTTTCCCATCTCTCAACCTCCCATCATATATTTGGCCACAAACGCGGCAATGAAAGCCGCCAGGACAGCGACTGCCCGCTTCAGGAAATAGGCAAGGCAGACGTTCTTGTCCGTGGGGATCTCTCCCACTACCTTTCCTGTCTGGCCGTTTACGGCGAAGCTGTACTTTTTGTTCTCAAAGCTTAAGTCAAAAAGATAGACCGGCAGCAGCATGTACTTCGCGTCCATATCCAGCTTCAGTTTCCCGCCCCGCTGCGTCACGCCGCTGAATCCTGCCCCTGCGGAAGCCGCCGCGATATTGGCCGCGGTGGCAAACATCCTCTTCTCCGCTCTCGCCGCAATGTCTTTTTTCGCTTCGTCGAAACGGTCCGCAGTGAAGCCTGCAAGATAGCGCATATCGAAGGGTTTCGCCTCACTCATGTCAAAGGGCTCCAGGGAATCCATCAGGGCGTCCTTGATCTTTCCGCTGGCGTCCACAGGAACGTTCTCAAAAGCCATGGACACATCCCGTTCCAGGGAGTAATTCTTTGTCTCTGTGTCCTCGTAGTTTCCTCTTCTGGAGACGTGAGTGGTGTGGGCATTGTACAGCAGTCTCCCGCCCACCTTGCCGCTGAAGATCCAGAAAGGAACATAGACGCCGGTCACATTGCCCATGGTGCTGTCCGAAAAAAATCGTTTCGGCAGGAGCACCTTGTCTTTATAAAAGCGGTTCATCGCATCCGGAAGCTGCTTCGTGGTGATCTTAAAGGGGATGACCGCGTCAGGACG
The DNA here is from genome assembly GCA_017449925.1 of Stomatobaculum sp. Next base: position 11,135 of record JAFSYO010000042.1, on the reverse strand, counting down.
CAGTTTCCCGGAGACCTTGTCCGTCAGCACGATATTGTTCCTGCAGTAGGGGCAGGTCAGGGCGATCTGCTCCGCTGGAGCGATGACCTCCGCGCCGCAGGACACACAGCTGTATACCGGAAGATTCTCAGCGTTCAGGTCGGTGACTTTATCGTTCAGGCTGTTGAAGTCGAAGCCTTCCAGCTTCACATCTTCCTTTTCTTTCTTCTCCTCTTTCTTCTCCTCTTTTTTCTCTACTTGAATAAGGGTCTTTGTGCCGCAGTATTCACAGATCATCACTCCATTCACCGGATCGACCCGGGTCGATCCGCCACACGCCGGGCACTTCTGCTGCACCTGCGGAATTCCAGCGGATGCCGCCCCCGCCGGCCGGATCTTCTCATCTGCCATTCATGGATCCTCCTTTTTCTATGCAGTCAGTCCTTCTTCCAGGACTGTAGTTCTCCTCTTATGCCTTTCCCGCCAGAGCTTCCACCAGCTCCTGCAATTCCATATAACGCTCGATCTTCTGTTCCAGCTCTTCCTCCGTCCGTTCCTTTTCTTCCGAGAGGGCCTGCAGCTTCACAAAATCAGTCGCTGCCTCTTCCATCTCCCGTGAAAGCCTCTGCGACTTCTCCGTCAGTTCATCGATCAGCGCCTCAATTCCATCATACTCTCTCTGTTCCTTGTAGGAAAGACGTGTCTTCGGGCGGTCCGTCCGGGGCTTCTTTCCCTTCCCGCCGGAGCCTCCTGAACTGTTCTCATCTCTGCCGTTCTCCCCGGGAACCCTTTCATTTCTCATCCTGCCGGCAGCATCCTCCTCCAGCATCTTCCGCTGACGATACTCTTCGTATCCGCCCTCGCTCTGCAGAAGCGTTCCGTCCGGTTCAAAGGAAAAGATCCTTGTTACCACGCGGTCCAGGAAATGACGGTCATGGGAGACCGTGATCACAATGCCGCCAAAATGATCCAGGTAGTCTTCCAGCACCCGCAGCGTCTGCAGGTCCAGGTCATTAGTAGGCTCGTCCAGGATCAGCACGTTCGGCGCGCCCATCAGCACCCTCAGAAGATACAGGCGGCGCTTCTCCCCTCCTGAAAGCTTCGACACCGGAGTGTACTGCATGTTTCCGTCGAACAAAAAGCGCTCGCACATGGCTGCCGCCGTGATGAGACCGTCCTCCGCCCGGACATACTCCGCGATGTCACGGACATTCTCCAGGACAGTCTCCGTTTCCACCAGTCCTTCGTTCTCCTGGCTGAAACAGCTGAACTTCACGGTCTGCCCAACTTCGACGCTGCCGCTGTCCGGGAGCAGATCTCCCAGGATCACTTTCATCAGAGTGGTCTTTCCGCAGCCGTTGGGGCCAATGATCCCGATGCGGTCCGATTTCAGGAACAGATAGGAAAAATCCCGGAACAGCACATGATCCCCGTATTTTTTCGAGACGCCCTTCAGCTCCACGGTCTTTCCCCCGAGCCTGCTGTAGGCGGAGGAAATGGCGACCTGCCGCTCCTCCTCCGGCTTCTCTCTGTCCCTCAGTTCCTCAAAGCGCTGAATGTGCGCTTTCTGCTTCGTGGACCGCGCCCTGGCGCCCCGCATCATCCACGCCAGGTCCTGGCGGTAAAGAGCCGCCGCTTTCCGTTCCGCCGCTGCCGCGAATTCCATCCGCTCCTCTTTTTTCTGAAGATAGACCGCATAGCTGCCTTCATAGCGGAACACCTTTGTCTTGTCGATCTCCCAGATGGTCTCCGCCACTTCATCCAGGAAATACCGGTCGTGGGTCACCATCAGAATGGCCCCCTGGAAATTCCCGAGCCAGGTCTGCAGCCACTCGATCATCTCATGATCCAGATGGTTCGTGGGCTCGTCCAGGATCAGAAGATCACAGGGCGTCAGAATGGCGGCTGCCAGCGCTGCCCTCTTCCTCTGCCCGCCGGAAAGAATGACGGGATCGCAGTCCGGGTCTGAAATGCCGAATCTCTGCAGGACAGCCTTTGCCTCTCCTTCTGTATCCCAATGGGCCGCCTGCCCGGTGATGGCGCCGGTCACATATTCCAGCACCGTCCTCCCCGGCGTAAATACCGGGTTCTGCGACAGATAGGAGATCCTGAGGCCGTTCCGCCGGATAACTTTGCCTTCGTCCGGTTCTGTCTCCCCGGCAATGATGGAAAGCAGGGTGGATTTCCCGGTGCCGTTCACGCCGATCAGACCGATGCGTTCCCCTTCAGCGATCCCGGTGGTCACTCCGTCAAAAATGATTCTTTCCCCGAGATCCCGGCCGATATTTTCAATTGTCAGAATCGGACTGCCTCCGGCCATGGTCATCTCCCCCTAATGTTTTTTCCTTGTTCTTTCTTTGTTCTTTCGTCGTCTCTCCGGCCTTGACCGCTTTCCGGCCGGATCATCCCAGGAGCGCTTCCAGTTCTTCAATGCTCCTTACAAAGAGGATCTTTCTCCGGTTCTCTGGAGTCAGGAATTCCTCCTGCACCATCCTGTCCAGATGATCCGAAAAGATGTCATAGTACCCGTTGATATTGTATATAATACAGGGCTTGTCATTCAGTCCCAGACAGGTCATGGAGATGATCTCCGAGATCTCTTCCATAGTCCCTGTCCCGCCGGGGAAAGCAATAAAAGCGTCCCCCAGATCGATCAGTTTCTGTTTCCGCTCCTGCATGGTCTCCACAACGATCAGCTCCTGCACTCCCTGGTGCTGGAGCACAGCCTCCACAAAAAACCGGGGCTCCACTCCGGTCACTTCTCCCCCTGCGGCCAGCGCCGCGTCCGCGAGCTGCCCCATCAGTCCGATCGCGCTGCCGCCGTAGATAAGACGGTGTCCCTTCTCTGCGATCCAGGTCCCAAGCTCCCGGGCTTTCTCCCGGAACAGAGGATTCTTTCCCGTTCTCGCTCCGAGATATACTACAATGTTCATTTTTCTGCTGTTACCCTTCTGTTGATTCTTTATTCCTCTTTTTCACAGCTGCATGTTGTTATGCTCTTTTTTCACCGCTGCATGCTGTTATGCTCTTTTTTCACCGCTGCATGCTTTTGTGCTCTTCCTTCAGGTGTTCCGCCAGTTCATACAGCGTCCAGGTAAGATTGTAGGGCGTCACCACCGCCTTCAGATCCACCGCAGGGATCCCCGCTGCCCTGTACGCGTCCAGGAACTGATGCACCTCCTGGTCTGCCAGTCCCTGGAACAGGATCAGTTCCGGAAGAAAATACAGCGGCGGCGCGCACGTCCTCTTCCCTTCTTCTGTCTTCTGTCCTCCGCCCGCAGCCGCACGCACGGTATCCGGGACCACCCGTCCTGTGATCAGTTCCAGGATCGTCTTATTCACATCCGCAGCCTGGATCTCGCGGCAAAAAAACCCGATCTTTTCACAGAGCGATTTGATCATGAGCTTCTTTTTCCCGTCCGGGATATAGGTAAATATCTGAGCGCCTGATTTCAAAGCTGCCCCTCCTTGCTTTCTGTCCATCTGCCAAAAATACTATTTCTGTAATTATTATACCAGAATCCGCATTATACAAGAATCTTCATTCCCGGCAGCAGATATGATTTAAAAGCCGGGCGCCCGGAGGATCGTGATCACAGCCACGAGTATCCGGACGCCCGGTCTATAATACTTTCATCTGTTCATTCGAGTGCGTTTCGTTTCCTTAATCCGTCGCCTCGAGGAATTCCTCAAACACGTATTTCCGGATTTTTTCACATGTCTCCGGATCTTTTCCTCCCGCCGGCCGGCCGTCGATTGCTTCTGCATGGCTGCAGAAATTGGAGGAGCTGGTGATCAGGATCTCATCAGCTGCGTAAAGCTCATCCTGGGTAAAGGGCGTCTCGCTGACCGGAATGCCGAGGGCCCGGCAGGCCCGGATCAGATGGGCGCGGGCGATACCCGGCAGGATCAGGTGATCTGTCGGCGCGGTGTACAGCGTTCCATCCCGCAGGATGTGCACATTCGAATGGGCGCACTCCGTCACGCGGCCCCCCGGACGGACAAACACACACTCCTGGGCGCCTGCGCGCTTCGCCTTCTCCGAGGCCATGACCGACGGGATGAGGTTCAGTGTCTTTATGTCGCAGTGGAAGAACCGTGTGTCCTCCGTCGTCACGAGACGGATGGGTTTTGTCCCGTCTACCATGACGGAAGGCTTCAGCATGACCCAGAGATTGCCCGGCCCCTCTGTGAACACATGGTCCCGGATCCCGGTGCCGCGGGTCACCTGGTAGTATACGAACAGGTCGCCGGTGTCCACCTTCCGGACCAGATCATTCAGCAGATCCTTCATTTCCTGTTTCGTGACCGGCATTTTGATCTCAAGCTTTGCCGCATTCCCGAAAAAGCGGTCGATGTGTTCGTCCAGCGCGAAAATGTGATAATTCCGGCTGGGACCGGCATCATAGACCCCGTCGCCGAACCAGCTGACACGGTCATTCATGGGAATGCTCATCTCCTCCAGCTCGCCGAACTTTCCATTGTAATATCCCAGATTCTTCATCTCGTTCTACTCCGTCTGTCACAAAGCTGTTTTAATTTTCGTAGAAATATTCGTAGGTAAAATCATTGGTCGGATCGCCGTTGTAGAGGTGCAGGGTGTTTCCGCTCATCGTTCCGGTGTAGACGATGGGGCTGCCGATAAAGGTCTCACTCATGGTGAACTCTTCGCCCTTCAGCTCCCAGGTCACATTGAAATCCATGCCGGACCGGTGATGCACGCCGGTTCCGTCCTCATAGAGATCGAGGGAGAACTCCTCGTCGGTGTTCTTTGTGTCGTCAGAGTCTCCGACAAGCTTTGTGTATGTGCCCTTCCACACAGTGACTTCGCCTTTGTCCGGAGCTTCGAAGGCTGCTTCGGTAAGACGGGCAAACACCATTTCCTCTCCCTCGAAGGCCAGGGTCAGGAGGCCGTCCTTCAGGGTGCCTTCCACCTTCTCCCCTTCCGCTTCCATCGTCACTTTTTCTCCGTCGATCGTAAAGGTGGTGGCTGCAGGTTCTTCTCCCTGGGAGATGAACTCCGCCGTGCCGTCTCCCTTTACATTGATCTGGATCATCTTGGAAGCTTCTTCCGCCGATGTTCCGGACATCTCTGCGACATCAAAAATGCTCATGCCGAGGAAGCTGTAAAGGCTGTACAGACCCTCTGTCTTGCCGTCGTTGATATAGGGCTCCCCGGAGGCTGTCTTTCCTGACGCATCCGTGCTTCCGGCGGTCCCGGCAGCAGTGGTCTCAGCGGCAGCAGTCTCATTAGCCGCAGTCTTCGCCGCCGCTTCGCGGATGCCGTAATAATCAAACGCCGCGCCGGCAGGAATACCGATGCCGTGCAGGAAGTCTTCCACCTGTTTCCGCTGCTGATCTGTCAGACTTGCCGGAAGATGGACCGTCACATTCTCCGGCACGCCGGCGAAGGCTTCTTTGTTATAGTAGTTTTTCTCGGAGTCCGGAAGTACCTGCATGTTGAACCAGATATCCGCAAGATCCGGATTGTCCTTCAGGATGCGGGCTCCGGTGCCGTCTCCCAGGTTGCCCTTGAAGAACGCTGAAACAAAGCCCTTTCCGGCAAACGCTTCGTCCGCGATGCTGTATACGTTGGACGTGTACCAGAAGGTGCCGTCGGTCTGCATCACATAATCCGGAATGCAGAGCTTTTTGCTGTTTCCGTGATACCCGGTGATCTGGTTCTTGTCGCTGTCAAAATCATAGGTGCTGTCCGGGACGAAATCCTTCGAGGAGCCGCTGATCCACGCGATCTCTTCATACCCTACGGAAACAAGGAACTTATCCAGTTCGTCGGACTCCTCTGTCGTCGCGTCCATCGGCAGGTACACCTGGTCGGAAATGGCGGTGCCGTTGTAGAAATCTCCCTTGATCTCGGAAGGATCATAGATGCCGTCCAGATACAGGCGGCTGCCGCGCAGCACTTCTCCGCCGGACGGGAACTCAAAGTTCTTCGCGTCCTCAAGGACAATGTAGCTGGCGGTAATGCCGTTGCGGTCGATCTCCACCTCCGGATTCTGGATCACCACGATATTCGCGTCGAAGATCGCGTAGCTGCCGATCTTTTTCACGCTCTTCGGGATCACGATGACATCGGTGGTAGTGCTGGAGGTCATGTTCTCCGGCAGTTCTTCGATGCCCTCCGGAAGATTCAGCCTCATCAGGCCTCTCATATTTATGAACGCGTCTTTTCCGATGACCTTCAGGGTATCGGGAAGCCGGATCTCGTGGATATTCTCCGTGTTCACGAAGGCATCGTCGCCCAGGACCTCCAGATCGGAGGGCAGCTCCACAGACGAGGCTTTCGTCTCCCGGAACATATTGTCCGCGGAGATATCGCTTCCTGCGGGCAGGCTGATGGTCTCAAAGGTGCTTTCCGCGAAGCAGCGTCTGTCGTAGACCGCCGGGCTGCCTGTAAAGCTTCCCTTGCCGGATTCCGCGAAGGCGGAGCTGCCGACCTGGCAGACAGACTGCGGAAGCACTATATCGGTAAGATTCGGGCAGTTCCGGAAAGCGTTCGGTCCGATCTCCAGAAGGGTGTCGGGCAGGACCACTTTTTCAAGGTTCTGGCAGCCTTCGAAGGCGCTGCCCTGGATCCAGGTCACGCCCTCCGGGATCACCACGGACTTCAGGGTCATATTGCCCTTGAAAGCGTTTCCGCCGATGTAGACCGTGCTGTATTCTCCGATCTCCGCCGGGATCTCCAGTTCCTCTGCTGTTCCTTTGTAGCTGCTGATGGAACCGCGGTCGCTGGTCAGGCCCTCCGCGGACGCCTTGCCGGGCTCCTGGTAGCCGTCGGGATCCAGCTCCACGGAATTCATGACAGAAACGAACTGCTCATTGTCCAGAAAGTTCTTCAGGTCCTCCGGCTTGAAATCCCGGAGTCCTACGCCCACCTGGAAGCAGCGCTTGTCGTTGAATGCGGAGTAAAGATTCATGTGGTAGCTCGTGACTGCATTTTCTCCGCTGCCGCTCTTGTTCTCCGTGATGACGCCGTAATAATCGCGTCCGTTGTATGTCTTGGTGACCTTCTCGCCGTTCCAGGAATTGGCAAGCTTCTCAGGATCCGCACCGGAGGAGATCAGGAACGTCACACCGCCGGACAGCGCCTGGGAATTGAAGCTGGTGACCAGGGAGTTGGTACCTTCCTTCACGCTCCAGCGGGCAGGGAAGGTGGCTGTGATTCCGCCGGAGGAGTGCTTCACGCCGTCGGGAGTCGTGATGACTTCAAAGTTGTTAAGCACTGCGCGCACATGGCGGAGATACAGAAGATCATAAATATTGGTGTCCTTGACCGGCTCCTGGGCCTCCAGCCTAATGTACATTCCGTACCAGGGACCTGCCAGGGTCTCCCCATAGTCTACGACGATATCCACCGCCGGGGCATCCTGCTCGTTGCTGGGATGCAGCCAGCCCTCGCGGATATTGTTGGCCCAGACTCTCGCAGGGAATCCCGCCAGCTTCTGGCTCACGTCCCTGGACCAGTCCGTCTTGATCGGATTGTCCGCGTAGATCATGGTGGAATCTACATTGTTGACGACGGTATTGTAAGACCCTCCCGTCTTGAAGGGCCGGAAAAGAAGCTTCCAGGCGCCGTCTTCACTCAGAACGGTAATATGGCCGTAGCTTTGCGTGGGCTCTTCATACTCCACCTTAACGTCCGGCGGCAGCTTCAGACGCAGGTTCTCGGTCTCAAATACCTGTTCCGTCAGAGTAAGTGTTCCCGTATCCGCCGGGATCGGCGATGACTTATCCAGTTCCCGGGCCGGAGCGGTCTCCTCCACAAAAGACTCTGTCTCAGCCGCCGCAGTGGTGGATGCATCTGCCGACGCCGATGCAGCAGGGGCCGCAAAAGTCTGGGCAGCCGTCGTCCCGGCAGGCTCTTTACTGCCGCAAGCCGTGAAATTCATTACCACAGCCGCCGCAAGAAGTACCGGTATAAATCTTTTTTTCATTCTATCTCCTCCCTTTTAGGTGATAATGCGTTATTTTTTCGTGTTGTTCCACGGGCTCTCCCTGTGATATGCTCTTATCGAAGCATATGTGTTCGGCCACAACAAAGGAGAGGCATCATGAATCACTTTACATATTATACACCAACGAAGGTCGTTTTTGGCAGGGAAACAGAAGCGCAGACCGGAAAGCTCGTGAAAGAATGCGGCGGCAGCCGCGTCCTGGTCCATTACGGCGGCGGCAGTGCAGTGAGATCCGGCCTTCTTGACCGGGTCCTGGCCTCACTGGACAAGGAAGGTCTCTATCACACGGAGCTGGGCGGCGTGGTCCCGAATCCCCACCTCTCCAAAGTGCGGGAAGGCATTGCCATCGGGCTGCAACAGAAATTGGACTTTATCCTGGCAGTGGGCGGCGGCTCTGTGATCGACTCCTGCAAGGCCATCGCCTATGGGCTTGCTGAGCCGGACAAGGACGTCTGGGAACTGTACGACCACAAAAGAAAAGCTGCAGGCTGTCTGCCTGTGGGCGTAGTCGTCACCATCGCCGCTGCCGGCAGCGAGATGAGCAACAGCTCCGTCATCACAGACGAAGCCGCCGGGGAAAAGCGGAGCTACAACGACGATATCGCCCGGCCGAAATTCGCCGTCATGAACCCGGAGCTCACAGTGACATTTCCCCCGTACCAGACTGCGGCAGGCTGCGCCGATATCATGATGCATACCATGGAGCGCTATTTCGTGCCGGGGACCACTCTGGAGCTGACTGACGAGATCGCGGAAGGTCTTCTCCGGACAGTCATGAAAAACGCGGAGATCCTCCGGGATGACCCCGGAAACCTCGAGGCCCGGGCGGAAGTCATGTGGGCCGGAAGCCTTTCCCACAACGGCCTGACCGGCTGCGGCATCAGCGCCGGCGATTTCGCCTCCCACGGGCTGGAGCATGAGCTCAGCGGCATGTTCGGCGTGACCCACGGCGCCGGGCTTACCGCCATCTGGTCCTCCTGGGCCCGCTACGTATTCCGCGGCGAGGCTGTTCTTCCCCGCTTTGTCCGCTATGCCGAGAAGGTCATGGGAGTGCAGCGCACGCCGGATATGTCTGACGAAGATATGGCCCTGGCAGGAATCGCCGCGATGGAAGACTTCTACGCACGCATCGACATGCCGAGGAATCTGAAGGAGCTGGGCATCGCCCCCACCGAAGAGCAGATCCTCGCCATGGCCGCTTCCTGTGCCAGAGCCAGCGGCGGAAAAAGAGGCAGCGCAAAAGTAATGTACGAAAAAGACATGGTCGAAGTGTACCGCATGGCAATGGGCGAATAAGCCGGACCTTACTGCATAACAGAAACAGGAGAGCCGTTCCAGAAGGAGCCGCTCTCCTGTCTTTATTTTATCTTACATCCATGGATTCTGGCTTTCCGGCTTCCTGATATCCGCCAGGAGGAACTGCTCCCAGAGATACCATTTCCCGTCCTTGGCCTGACGCAGCTGAACCGCCCGGGGACTGTCCGCCCCGCCGGATTTGAGATACAGCTTTGCGTAACCCTGGTCCTGATACGAATAGGGGTTCTCGCTCACGGCGATCACCGCAGGAAGGTCCGGCGTATAATCGTTCTGAGGCACAGCTCCTTTGAAGAAGGAACGGGGCACATAGTCTTTGTCCATAAAGCGGTCCCGGAGGAACTGCTGCTCATAGGGGCTAAGCGTCCCCGGTCCCTTCAGAAACGCCAGCATGGAGAGGGACATCTCCCTGTTCTTCGGGTACACTGCGAGAGCCGCCACTGTCAGCGCCGCAGTGTCGAAAGGTGTTGTAAGCGAAGCCTGGGGCAGACCTTTCATCTCCTCCAGCGTCTCCGGCAGTTTTTCAAATACGATCTCTACAGTCTTGTTCATTCTGAAAACCTCCTTTGTAATTACAGTTCCTCTCCGTTGCTTCTGATCACTTTCTGATACCAGTAGAAAGATTCTTTCTTTTCTCTGCTTAAGTCGCCGGTCCCGTCGTCATACTTGTTCACATAGATGAACCCGTAACGCTTCGCCATCTCTCCGGTAGTGGCGCTGACCAGGTCAATGCAGCCCCAGGGCGTGTAGCCCATCAGGTCCACACCGTCTTTTACCGCCTCTTTCATCTGCTCAATGTGCTGCCGCAGGTAATCTATCCGGTAGCTGTCGTGGACCATGCCGTCCTCTCCCTTTTTATCATATGCGCCAAGGCCGTTTTCCACCACCATCATCGGAATTCCGTAGCGGGCGTAGATCTCATTCAGGCTGAACCTCAGGCCCTTGGGATCGATCTGCCACCCCCAGTCCGAGGACTTCAGATACGGGTTCGCCACGCCGGAAATAATATTGCCGCCGGAAGCAGCCGCTTCGTTTTTTGCGGTGATGCAGGTAGACATGTAGTAGGAAAAGGTATAGAAATCCACGGTCCCTTCCCTCAGGATCTGCTCGTCGCCCGGTTCTTTCCGGATGATGATCCCGTTTTCCTCGAAATATCTCTTCGCATAGAAGGGGTATTCACCGCGCACCTGGATATCCGAGCAGAACCAGTTCATCATGTTCATGTTCTGCTGGTTCTTCAGGACATCATCGGGATCCGGCGACAGGGGATAGGAAACAGAAAACAGGTTCATGTCCCCGATCAGAAGACCCGGATAATGCTCATGGGCGTACTTTACTGCCAAAGCGGAGGCCAGAAACATGTGGTGCAGCGCCTGGAAGCGCTCCTGCTTTTTATCCGGCAGCATGGATACCGGCCCTTCAAAGCCCCGTATGGTCCCTGTGTTCACGACCGCTCCCAGCGGAACCACGGAGGAATTGATCTCATTGAAAGTGAGCCAGTATTTTACCTTGTCGTGGTACCTGTCAAAAACAGTCCTGCAGTACCGTACATAACACTCCACCAGTTCTCTGCTCTCCCATCCGTTGAAACGCTCCACCAGGGCGTAGGGGAGTTCATAGTGGGAAATGGTGACCAGGGGCTCTATGCCATACCTCCTGCAGCAGTCAAATACCCTGTCATAGTAAGCCAGGCCTTTTTCATTCGGCTCTTCTTCCATACCGGTCGGATAGATCCTGGTCCAGTTGATGCTGAGCCGGAAACACCGGAACCCCATCTCCGCAAAGAGAGCGATATCCCCTTCATAGCGATGATAAAAATCGATGGCCTCATGGGAAGGATACAGGCGGTCCGGACGGATCTTCGTT
>JAFSYO010000041.1 GCA_017449925.1 Stomatobaculum sp. | reverse complement strand
CTGTTACAGCACAATGCATACAGTTGACCGGCACCGGTATGCTCAATAACCTACCACCTACTACCAAACCCCTAACCCTAACTCCTAACCCCTAACCCCTACCTTTTACCTTTTACTTTCTAACCCTGTACGTCCCGTCATCAATCTTTCCCCGCAGCTCTTCGTAAGGCATGGGCTTGCCGTAATAATAGCCCTGCAGACGGCCGCAGCCTGCCTCGCGCAGGAATTCCACGGCCTCCTGTGTTTCCACGCCTTCGGAGACGGTCTGCATGTTCAGCTTTTTCGCCAAATCGATGATATTAGAGATGATCTTTTTAGAGTTCTCGTTGTCCTTACTGAAATTCCGCAGGAATTCCATATCGATCTTCAGCAAATCGAAACGGAAATCCTTGAGGACGTTCAGCGAGGAATAACCGGACCCGAAATCGTCCAGCCAGATCTCAAATCCGTCATCACTCAGCTCTCTCAGTACCTGCTTCATCCTGCTGACGTCGGAGGTAAGGGCGCTTTCAGTGACTTCGATGTGGAAATATTCCTTCGGGACCTGATATTTTTCCATCAGGGCCTTGAGTTCTTTGATAACGTCCATCAGCTCAAAATCCAGCCGGGAGAAGTTCATGGAAACCGGCAGGATCTGAAGTCCCTGGTCCATACATTCCCGGAGATTTTTGAAGACCGTCTCGTAGATGCACAGGTCCAGCTTATGGATCTGCCGGCCTTCCTCCAATGTCGGAATAAACACCCCGGGAGAAAGGAATCCGAATTCAGGGTCGATCCAGCGGGCCAGGGCTTCACATCCGGCGATCGTCCCGTCTTCTGCCCACATGACCGGCTGGTAATAGACCTTGATATATCCTTCCTGAACCGCCTTTTCCAGATTATTCAGCACGTATTCCCTGAGTTTGTGGTCTTTGCGCATCTTGTCGTCGTACTCGATGATGAAATCATTTTCGGTGATATGCAGATATTTCAGGGCGTGATGGGCGCGGTCAATAGCATGACGGGCGTTCTTTGTGTTCCCCTTCGCGTGATAGGTCCCGACCTTGATGTCGAGGTAGGTCTCGGACGGGTAGGCTGCTTTGAGCTGTTTGCGGACGTTTGCCAGCCGTTCGGCATAATCCGCCGCGTTGGTGAGGACAGCGAAATTGTCTCCGGATACTCTCACGACCGGTTCATTCGGAAAGACGGAACGGAGGATCTTCCCCATGTGGATGAGCAGCTGATCTCCGCCGGAATAGCCGAAGCGGTCGTTATAGGTTTGGAAGTTCGCGATGTCAAGGACAAGATAGATCGGATTTTCTCCGACGGAAAAGCAGTCGTAGAGGTATTTTTGCGTCTCTTCCTCAAATTTGCGGATGTTCGGCATGCCGGTGAGGTCATCAGTTACCGCGATCTGCTCCAGCTTCCAGGATTTTGAGGCGTCCCGGTAGCGCTGGTAGTAGACGGAAATCGACAGAATGAAGAGGACGAGCATGAAAGTGATGTAGTTGATGGTGTCGCCTTCTGAAAGATGAAGTGCATTGCCG
>JAFSYO010000040.1 GCA_017449925.1 Stomatobaculum sp. | reverse complement strand
GATGGTGGAGCTGTAGGGGATCAGGTAAGTCTTGGAGTTTCCGTCCTCCTGGTTCGTGACGACGATCTCTCTCTTCTTCTTGGTGTCGCGGATCTCCACCACGCCCGGGATCTCGGTGATGATGGCAAGTCCCTTCGGCTTTCTGGCCTCGAACAGCTCCTCGACACGGGGAAGACCCTGGGTGATGTCGCCGCCGGCCACGCCGCCGGTGTGGAAGGTTCTCATGGTCAGCTGGGTACCGGGCTCACCGATGGACTGAGCTGCGATGATGCCGACTGCCTCGCCCACCTGGACTGCCTGTCCGGTGGCCATGTTCGCACCGTAGCACTTGGCGCAGATGCCGTTCATGCACTTGCAGGTCAGGATGGTGCGGATCTTGACGCTCTTTCTGCCCGCCCCGTTCAGGGCCTTCATGACCGCTTCCGCGCGCCGCGGCGTCACCATGTGGTTCGCCTTGACGATGATCTCGCCCGTTTCAGGATCTGCGATGTCCTCGGCGATGTATCTGCCGGTGATTCGGTCCTGCAGGGATTCGATGACTTCTTTCTTTTCGGACTTCTTTCCTTCTTCAAAGGCGGAGATCTCCATGTAAGGAATCTCTTTGCCTTCGCAGCAGTCCACTTCGCGGACGATGAGCTCCTGGGAGACATCCACCAGACGGCGGGTCAGGTAACCGGAGTCCGCTGTACGCAGCGCCGTATCCGACAGACCCTTGCGGGCGCCGTGGGCGGAGATGAAGTACTCCAGAACGTCCAGTCCCTCACGGAAGTTGGAGGTGATGGGCAGCTCGATGGTGTGTCCGGTGGTATCGGCCATCAGTCCGCGCATGCCGGCCAGCTGCTTGATCTGCTTGTCGGAACCACGGGCGCCGGAATCCGCCATCATGAAGATGTTGTTGTACTTGTCCAGTCCCGCCAGCAGGTCCTTCGTGAGCTGTTCGTCCGTCTTCTGCCATGTCATGATGACCTGCTTGTAGCGCTCATCATTGGTGGTCAGTCCGCGGCGGTAATTCCTGGAGATCTTTTCCACCGTGGCCTGGGCGTCCTCGATCAGCTGCTTCTTCGTCGCCGGCACCGTCATGTCGGAAATGGAAACTGTCATTCCGGCGAGGGTGGAGAACTTATAGCCGATGGCCTTGATGTCGTCCAGCACCTCGGCTGTCCGGGACAGGCCGTGCACGTTGATGACCTTCTCCAGGATCTGCTTGCACTGTTTCTTCTTGACCAGGAAATCGATCTCAGGCTTCAGTTCGTTCCCCGGGATGCTCCTGTCGACAAAGCCCAGGTCCTGCGGAATGATCTCGTTGAAGAGGATGCGGCCCACCGTGGTCTCCTGGATGGCGCTCAGTTCGGTGCCGTCCGGCATCTTCTTCGAAAAGCGGACCTTGACCTTGGACTGCAGGGTAATGTCATTGTTCGCGTAGGCCAGCAGCGCCTCGTTGGGGCTCTTGAAATACTTTCCTTCGCCCTTCACGCCTTCCCTCATCTGCGTGAGGTAGTAGATGCCGAGGACCATGTCCTGGGAGGGCACCGCCACCGGGCCGCCGTCTGAGGGCTTTAAGAGGTTGTTCGGGGAGAGCCTCAGGACACGGCTCTCCGCCTGGGCCTCCACGGACAGCGGCAGATGCACCGCCATCTGGTCTCCGTCGAAGTCCGCGTTGAATGCAGTACAGACCAGCGGATGAAGCTTGATGGCCTTACCTTCCACCAGGATCGGCTCGAAGGCCTGGATACCCAGTCTGTGCAGCGTGGGGGCGCGGTTCAGCATGACCGGATGCTCCTTGATGACCTCTTCCAGGACATCCCAGACCTCGGTCTGCATGCGCTCCACCATCTTCTTGGCGGATTTCACGTTGTGCGCCTTGCCGTTCTCCACCAGCTCCTTCATGACGAAGGGCTTGAACAGCTCGATGGCCATTTCCTTCGGAAGACCGCACTGATAGATCTTCCGCTCGGGTCCCACGACGATAACGGAACGGCCGGAATAGTCTACACGCTTGCCTAAAAGGTTCTGGCGGAAGCGGCCCTGCTTACCTTTCAGCATGTCGGAAAGGGATTTCAGGGCGCGGTTGCCGGCGCCGGTAACGGGACGGCCGCGGCGGCCGTTGTCGATCAGCGCGTCAACAGCTTCCTGCAGCATTCTCTTTTCGTTTCTGACGATGATCTCCGGAGCGCCCAGTTCAAGAAGCTTCTCCAGACGTTTGTTCCGGTTGATGATACGGCGGTACAGGTCGTTTAAGTCGGATGTCGCAAAACGGCCGCCGTCCAGCTGTACCATGGGACGGAGATCCGGAGGAATGACCGGGACCACGTCCAGGATCATCCAT
>JAFSYO010000005.1 GCA_017449925.1 Stomatobaculum sp. | reverse complement strand
GGACCGGTCCTATTACATGATGCAGGTGAACAACCAGTTCTCAAAAGGGGACTTTGCCTACCTGCAGCATAACCTTCAGAGGAAAAACGGCGATGTGATTCAGGTGATCTGCTACGGGAAGCGCTATTTCGACTCGGCCGCGAAGGCCTATCAGAGCGAGATCCTGATCTTCCCGATCCACCCGGGCTTCGAGCTCCTGTGACGGGTCCGACGGATCAGCGTCCGACCCGCAGGCGGGTCTTGCGCTCATAGAGCATCTCATCCGCCCTGCGGATGCAGTCGCTCATCGCTACGGCCGGGTCCGTGCAGACGGTGTAGCCGACGGTCATGGCGAGCTCATACGGCAGGTCTTCCGAGAGTTCGTTAAGGCGTTCGGTGAGATCCCGGATCAGCTCTTCCGGATCGGCGTCTCCTCCGGGCTGCCGGGTCATCAGGAACTCATCCCCGCCGAATCTCGCCGCAAAGCCGTTGAAGTGCGCGATGGTGCGCTTGAGGGCAAGGCTGCAGCGGATCAGGGCTTTGTCGCCTTCCACATGGCCGTAGGTGTCGTTGATCTTCTTGAAGCCGTTCAGATCCCCGATATAGAGATAGAGCGGATCGGCCACGGAGACGCGTGTCAGCCGCTCGGAAAGATAGTCATCCGCCTTGCGCCGGTTGTTCATCCCCGTCAGGGCGTCGGAATTGATGCTGGACTCCTGCATGAGGATGAAGATCACCACAATCACGGCGAACACCGCGGCCGGCAGGATGGAAGCCTTATTCATGAAGCTGTCCAGCACGATATAGAGCATAATCAGCAGCACCGAGCCGCAGAGCGCGGTACTGGATCGACGCTTGAACGAGGTGCGCGCCCTCATGGCGGCGACGGCGCCTATGACGGCCACCGCGACAAGATAGAGACTGGCGACCACAATCGTGGGCAGATACAGCGCCTCATGGACAAAATATTCCTCCGCGTCCAGTGTAAACACCAGGCCGGTCCAGGGATTCAGGAGGATCAGAGCCGTGGCGATGCCGGCCGGCACCAGTCTGAGCACGCGCCCTGTGAAGGTCCGGAAGAACTCGACCTCCCTCCGTTCCGTCACGAACAGGAAGAAGAACGTGGCGCAGTTGATCACCGACCAGAGGCTCAGCGAACATACAAGCATCAGGAGGGCCCGCGGGAGCTCCAGCAGGTCGTATTCATGCATGGTCCAGACCGTGTTGCATACCAGGTATACCATGTGCGTGACAATCAGCACACAGAACCAGGTGTGTTCATCCTTTCTGGTGATGTCCCGGCCGGTCTTGGACAGGATATAGATATCCAGCAGAAGAAACGTGGCCTGGAACATGCCGAAGGCAAACAGGACGTCCTTGTACATGCGCTTTTCCCCTCCCTTCATCGTACAGAACAGAGAATGTGTCATATACAGGAGTATAACAAATCTTTCCGGGGAATTCAACACCGCCGTCAGGAGACGGCGGTGTCCTTTTGTTTTTTCGGCTGTCCCGCCATTCGTTCAGCGGCTGCCCTGCGGATTCCGTTCCATCTGGCGGAGGAGGTTTTCCGCACCGAGGTCCATCAGGGCAAGGCTGCACTCATTCATGATCCTCAGTTTGCTCCAGCCGGATAATCCGCTGTCCTCTTCCGTTTTTTTCCGGATTTCGGTGATTCCGTCCGTATCCCCGTCCACGAAGCAGGCATCGATCCGGTTGAGCTCGCTGTTTACGACTTCTTCCTGTCGCGCGGCATCGCTTTCCTCCTCTCGGAAGACTGTGCCGGGCAGGCCGCCGAAGAAGCTGCGGTAGCGGTCAATCTTATCCTCATCCAGAAGATAGTTTCTGACCTCCCGGCCGAACATCTCTTTTCTGTTCCGGACCGTCTCACGGTCCCGCTTCATCTCTCTCTTCGTTGCGCGGATTTTGGACTTCAGGAACGAGGTTCCCTTGATGAGCACGGTATAAGGCTCAAACACGGACGGGTCGTCGAAATAGAGATAGATCCAGATTCCGTCCAGCATGTATTTCTTCTCCCCGTGCTGCCGGGCATAGTCCATGGCGTAGTGAACGAAGTCAACAAAGATCCGGTCTTCGTATTCTTCCTTGGGGATCCCGTTTCTCTCTTCCAGGCCGATGTAGTATTTCGCCCCGTCACCGGAAAAGAAGCTGTAAATCAGATCGGAATAGTCCTTCAGCTCTTCCATGGTGAAATGGTCCCTGACGAGAAGCAGGTCGTCCAGCTCGATATGGTCGATGCTGTCGCCGACAAGCCTTCTGGCCATGACGGATTTTCCGCTTCCGGAATGGCCGAGAAGGAAGCAGAGATTTGTTTTACCGGAATTGAAGTCTTCTTCCCTGTAATAGAGATCCGGTTCGGAAACCACATATTTTTCGCTTGGAAGCTTCCATTCTTCCGGAGCGTCCCGCTCGGGTTTCAGCTCCTCTTTCAGAAGGAGATACGTCTCCGGCACGGTGCGGCCCAGGAAAAGATTGGAATAATAGTCCGAGAAACGCTTCTGAGGTCTCGGCAGGGCCCTGTACCTGAAGTAAGCTCGGTTCAGATCTTTCCACGCGGCAGTCTGATCGGTAATGATGACAAGGGACGGGTCGTTAAGCGCCTGTTCCAGTGAGGTATATTTTTCCATAATCGTTAAAGCTCCCGTCTTCCATAATAATTTCAATGCTGCTGGGAGTATATTACCATTCAAACGCCCAAATGTCCATACGGCACATGTCTCAGATCGTTATGGACAAGGCAAGTACTGCCCCGGGATACATCTATGGGTGCATCCGGCACATTTTCTCTTGTATTTTCCCGTCTCCGATGGTATCGTATTTTTATCAGTCAAGGCGGTCCCCCCTGTGCGTCGCCGGTCTTCCTCCTCTCGAACTGCAGGAATGAATGAGTTTTACTTTTTTCTGCAGCGCCAATGACGATAACCGCCCTGGCATGTTCACAAATCCTGCCTTGCAGCAGTACCGATAATCGCATATACTATAAGTATGCCTTCGTCGGGTTTGCCGGCATCGTGTTTCAGGCATAGGATGAGTTGGTCGCCGGATTAAGGGCGATGGGCGTGGAGGAGGAATTATGATCTATATCATCCGGCACGGACAGACAGAAATG
>JAFSYO010000039.1 GCA_017449925.1 Stomatobaculum sp. | reverse complement strand
GCAAAGATGTTATAGCTTTCATATCCCCGGTCTGCAATAAACACAGTTTTCACTTCACCTTGATATCGGTCGATCATCTCACAAACTGCCTTGTTTTCGTTTTCCAGACGAGCAGGCTGTATAATTGCATCCGCATAAGTTCTGGCTCGCAAATCATACAGAGCATTGAGATGGATCTGGTTAAAACCTTTTGTACCCGGCAAGGATTGAAAATAGGTTGTTTTATCTTCCGGGTTGTGGAAGATGCCAAAGTCTGACCCATCGCAGGCCAGCAGCCTGTATCCACGAACCAGTTTCTTTTTGCTTGTAGTACATGTAAACTCATGAAAAATATATTCAAAAGCTTCTGGCAAGATCTGAGCCCGTCGCTGATTGAAGGAAGAATTGGTCGGTGTGTCCGGACTATAATCAAAGTACTCCAGGAGTTCGTCTTTTACCGCTTTTCCTTCCATGGATATAAGAAATCTCAAAGTCTCGCCGAATGACCATTTCCTGACACGACTGAAGTCTCTCTGTGGATCTCTGACGAAAAGCCAGGGTGTCTTATTCATCTCCTGGATGATAGAGCTCAAAGTCTTTTTAAGAAAAACAGAATAACGCATTGCTGTGCCTCCTTGAAATCAGATTTCATCTGTTTTCAAGGGCCGCTTTCGCTTCCTCGTTTTAAATTCAGAAGCGAAAGCGGCCGCACGATCCGGTCCTGTTGTCAATCCCTTATTTCAACTTTTGTAATAAAAAAAGAGTCTGGAACACTTTTTCAATTCCAAACTCTTTTCTTTAATCCTTATCTAAATGACATTGCCCGGCCGGGGGGCTTTGCAGAGTACAGAGATCAGTATTACAGCGTGGCCCCGCAGGTGGGGCAGAACCGCGGGCTCCCGGTGATCTTGCTTCCGCAGGTATAGCAGAATCTTCCGGATGCCGAAACCTTTGTGTGGACCTCCCGGATCTCCTTGTCCTTCGGCCTGGAGACCTTGTAGGACAGCGGGACAGTCACCGCCCGGCCCGCAAGAAGGGTGATCTTTTTCGTCAGGAATCCTGTTTCCTGTTCCAGGGCCGCGCCGGAGATCTCCTTCAGCTCCACCGTGATCTCCTTGTCCCGGGACACCGGCACCTGGTCCCGCAGAGTCAGGGTGATATCCCTGTCAGAGATATTGGCGATCCGCGTCTCGTAGACGTACTCCGTCACCTTCTGTCCTTTCAGAAGCGTCGTGGAGGTCTTTCTGGAAATTTCTTTCCGGCTGATCTGGATCCTTTCCTCCCTGCCGAGGGTGATCTCGGTCTGTTCCGCATCGCTCCTCGGATCCAGTTCAGTCCTGCCGTTGAACATGCCCTTCAGATAGACTGCCGCCGAGACCGGCTCCGCGAAGGGAAGGTCTGCCGTCTTTACCACTGCCGTCAGGTACGCATGAGGATCCTCCGGCGCCGCGGTGATCACCTGGTACTCTGCCGGGATCGGAACCTTCTGCAGATCCGCCATGGTCCCCTGGGACCCGTGCAGGATGTCCATTGTGCCGGGCAGGATGTATTCCGTCATCGTCTCCTCGCTGCGGATCTCCGCTGCCTTTGTCTCCATTCTCTGTATGGGCTGAGCCTGCATCGCCCCGGCTGCCGCGTTCATGGAGCCCTGGGCCATCGCCATCCCCATGCCCATGAAGGCCTGGGACATGGGCTGCACTGTCACCGGCTCCTTGATCTCCAGGAAACGGGGACGCAGCTCCGGAAGACGCTCTCCGGAAGAGGGGCTCCCGGTAAAAAGGCTGATCTCCACATTCTTCCAGTCTTCATCCGTCTTCTGGGTGATCTTCGCCCGCATGCGGATCTCCGGGGCCTTCTCCGCGTCGGAATGGATCTCGTTGACAGAACTCCATCCGGCTGCGTTTTCAAAGTAGCGGAGCTCAAAGGGAACAGGTCCGGCCTGTTCCGCCGTGACCTCCATCGCCATGACGAGCCGGTTCTGCTCTGTTACCAGCTCCTGCTTCCTTTCCTCCAGTTTCTGTATTTCTTTCCTGAATTTCCGGATTTCCTCCTGAAGCTTTCCGATGCGTTCCGGAAGCTTTTCGATATATTCTTCTATTTCCGCGGGCTGGCCGGAAGCGCGGGACGAGAAGTTGCCGTTGGTCTTCCACAGCTCTTCCTGGTACTCCCTTACTTCAATCTCCTTCTGGAGTTCGGCGATGCGCCCCTCCGCAGCTGCCTGCTCTTCCTCCACTTCATCCTCCAGCACTGTCACAAAGCGGACCTCAGAACAGGTGAGATTCCCTCCGCAGAGAAGCCGCGCCGTATCCTGCAGAGCTGTCCTGGTCAGTCCATAGGCATAGAGCGTCTGGGGTCCTGCCGTAAGCTCCGCCGTACCGCGGCGGATAATCTCCGCTCCATTCCGGAACACGCCTGCCTTCACGATCTCTGTAGAAAGTTTTGTCATCTTTTCTCCTTTATGATTTCCAGTTTATATTTGTCCGGATCTCTTCAGATGCCGGTCAGTACATCGGCGGATTATATCTCCAGACCACATCCGGTCCGGCAGTCCAGGTGTACTCCCGAATGTTGTACATCCGGTTCTCCTTGCTCTCGGAATCCATGACTCCGTAGACCAGCCAGATCTTCTCCCCGTCGGCGGACCCTTCCGGGAACTCGCCGTCCACCCAGAGGTATCCTCTTTTGAGATCCTTTCTCCAATGCATGGTATCGTCGTGGGGGAGCGGCCCGAAGGTCTCGACGTTTTTCTCCGGATACCCGGCAGTAAACCACTTCTTCGGGGTGATCTTCACGCCGTATTTTCCTGTTCCGAACTCCGCATCGCAGAGCGCCAGGGAACAGATCACATAACCGGGCGCTTTTTCCGTGTCGGATGAGCAGAAGATCTCAAGTTCCGCAAAGAACGGATCCCCTGTGTAATACCGGTCTTCGAACTGCTCGTCCGGAATGGAGATGGTAAAGGATTCCCCCTTCCCCTCAAAAGTATAGGTCATATTCTGCCCGTCCACCCCGATCCTGCGGGTGATGACCCGGGTCCCGCCGGCAGCTTCGGTCTCCTTGTCCCCTCCGATAAAGCTGATGCCTGTCAGGTCCCAGTGTCCGGCATACTCCGATTTGATCCACTCCACACTGTTTTCCGGATGTGTCTCTTCTTCCTGTTTTTCCCCGGAGACTCCCGCTGCTGTTTCGGGATCCGCCCGGAAAGCATACTTCCAGATATACCGGATCCCGGCGTCCTCTCCGCTCTGGTCCGAGACTTCAAGCACGACGCTGATCTCTTCTCCATCCGCCGCAGCCCGCGGGAACCGGCAGGCAGAACTGTAATAATATTCCTTTATCCCTTCCGCGCTCTCATTGCCCCCGCTGCGCCCCTGATCTTCCCCGGTCCCGAAATCCTTCATCGAGAAGGGAGTGCGGGACGCGCTCCGCTGCTTTTCAAAATATTCCCGCACCGTCACCTGCTGTCCGAAGGCATCGTCCCCTGTCTTCACATCAGCGAAACAGAGGGATCCGGTGATCGATCCGGATACATCCTTCGCCCCCTTGTAACAGGTGATCGTCAGGGAAGGCCTGCAGTATCCGCCCGCAGGATAACTGTCGGAAAAATCTCTGCAGGAGATTTTAAAATTCCGGGAATCCTGGGCCGCAGAGGGCAGGAACAGCTCCTCCGTCTTCTCCCAGTGACCGGGAATGATCTTCTGCGTCCCGGAGGATCCGGTCTCCGCCGCTGCCGGGCTTACAGCCAGAAGAACGATCAGTAACACTGCAATCACTGCTGCTGTACGTTTCATAAGATCAGCGCCTCCTTCGCAAAGCTTCATTCTCAGGACCGGGATGCCAGAAAGCAGAGGACAGCCAGTCCGGCTGCATACATTATAACAGATGTTCTGTACAAAAGGACGACCGCGCGGGTAATATCCTCCGGCCGGGGAATCCGGCCCCCGTCTCCGATCTCCTGCTTGCGGTGGAGCTCCCCGAAATACCAGGTGTCCCCCAGGAGCTTTAAGTGCAGCGCACCTGCACAGACTGACTCTGTCTGGGCGGAATTAGGACTGGGGCTCTTTCTCCGGTCTCTGTGCCAGATCCGTAAGGCCGTCCGGGCGTCCGGAAGCCTTCCGGTTCCGGCGGGATCCTCTTTTTCTGCCGTCTTAGCGGAAAAGGGAGGAATACAGGCCAGTATCATGAACAGCGCAGTCAGCCTGGAGGGGATCAGGTTCAGAAGGTCGTCCAGCCGGGCCGCCGCCGTACCGAAATACCGGTAACGGTCATTCCGGTAACCCACCATGGAATCCATGGTGTTGACCGCCTTGTAGAAGATCCCTCCCGGCGCTCCGGCGAGAAACATAAAAAGAAGCGGCGCCGTCACTCCGTCGGAACTGTTCTCCGCCACCGTTTCCACCGCGGCTTTGATGATCCCTTCTTCGTTCAGACGGTCCGTGTCCCGTCCGACGATCATGGACACATCTTTTCTTGCTTCTTCTGTCTCTCCTCTCAGCAGAGGATCCCTGACAGCCATCGCTGCCTCTCCGAGACTCTTAAGGGCCAGAAGCCGCCCGCAGAGGATCCCCTCCAGCAAGGTCCGGAGCAGTGAGCATCTTCCTCCGCCCCAGGGATCCAGGAATTCCGCGAGCCGGAGCAGCAGAAAGACCAGGCCTGTACTCACGAAGAGAACAAACAGCACCAGAACTCCGCCCGCAATGCGCTCCCGGACAGGATCCCGGCTGTCTCCGGGAAACGGACACCGGAACAGAAATCTGAATCCCTTCTCTCCGGCACTGATCAAGGCCCCGATGCCCTGCACCGGATGCCACAGCCACCGGGGATCTCCGAGAAGAAGGTCCACAGCTGCCGCGATCAGAAGGACCCATATTCTGTTTATGGCGATCAAAGCTGCTGTTCCCATAGTATCCCTTCGTTTTCATTTTCTTTTCCGGTATTCCCTGCAGCGCTGTACGAACGAAACAGCAAAAGCAGGATCCGAGCGGTAGTAAAGATGCGGAAATCCCGCCATAATGTTTCCCCGGACCGTCATGCATTCCCAGGCGGAAGCTTTTCCGGGTTTCACTGCTCTGCAGGCCGCCCCGTTGTCCGTGGAGTCATAGTAATGGAACTCATGTCCCCTGATCCTGTGACCCTCTGAAAGGTATCCTGCATTGTTTCCCGTAAGTTCCAAGTATCCGAATCTTACCAGACGGTCCGCTCTTCTGCAGGTTCCGGGCAGAACGCCGCACATCCGGAACAGACCGGGTGCTGCTTCTTTTTCTTCCGTTTCGGGAATCTCCAGATACTCCTGCAGATACATGAAGCCGCCGCATTCCGCCAGGATCGGGATCCCCTCTTCTGCCCGGGTGCGGATCGCTTCCTTCATTGAAAGATTGGAAGCCAGCATCTCCGCATGGAGCTCTGGATAGCCTCCTCCGATCAGAAATCCGTCCGCTTCGGGCAGGCAGGTGTCGTGCAGCGGGGAAAAGAAGACGATCCGCGCACCGGCTTCCTTCAGGAGCCGGAGGTTGTCCTCGTAATAAAAACTGAAGGCTTCATCCCTTGCAACTGCAATGACCGGATCCTCCGCACACCCGTCACCGGATGCCGTACTTTTCTTCTGTCCGGCCCTTTTCCGGTCCTTTTCTCCCGCAATATCAAGAAGCTCTTTCAGATCCACCGTCTCTTCCAGAGTGTCCGCAAGGAGCTCCATCTGCCTGTCGAGGTCCTTCAGCTCCTCCGGCTGAAGAAGCCCCAGATGCCGGCTGCCCCAGGAGACCCGGCTGTCCCGGGGAAGATACCCCGCCACCCTGAGGTCTGTTTCTTCTTCGATCCACTGCTTCATCCTTGCTGCCATGTTTCCGGAGACACAGTTAAGGATCACGCCCCGGATCTTTCCCTCCGGAGCTTCATACGCCGCGAAGCCCTGCAGGAGGGGGACGATGGAACGCGCCATGCCCCTGGCGTTTACCACCAGGATGACCGGCGTGTCTGTCTGCTTTGCAAGGTCAAAGGATGATGCCTCCAGGCCGGATGCTCCTGTTCCGTCATAATAGCCCATGACGCCTTCGATCACGGCAATATCCGCGGAAACTTCCTGAACAGAACGCAGCAGAACATCCCGGACCGCTCCGTCCGGGGAAAAAAAGGTGTCAAGATTTTCTGAGGGGACGCCCAGCACTTTCCGGTGGAACATCGGGTCAATATAGTCCGGACCGCACTTGAAGGCTGCCGGCTGAAACCCGTATCTCTGCAGAAGCCTCAGCAGACCGCAGGTGACGAGAGTCTTGCCGCTTCCGCTCTCCGGTGCCGCGATCATGAAACGCGGGATCCCCTGGAGTTCTTTGCTGTCCTTTTTCAATGCTCTTCCGCTCCTTCATGTCCGGTGAAGGAAATGACGAACACCGGATTGCCGGCCCTGAGGAAGTGATAGTTCCCCAGCTTCTCCTCCCGGTTCACACAGACCTGTACACACTGCACGTCCCGGACCGGAAGCCTCTTCAGGGCAGTCTGCAGGGCGGAAAGCGTCTCCCAGGTAATGCAGTTCACCACGACCTTCGCCGAAGGATTCTTTTTAAATACAAGGTCCAGGATCGCCCCGATCTCTCCCCCGCTGCCTCCGATAAACACATGGGTCGGCGCCGGCAGTCCGGCCAGGGCCTCCGGTGCCTGTCCTTCCACGATCTCCATGTTCTGCAGACAGAACCGGGTCCGGTTCTCTGTGAGCAGCGCAAGCGCCTCCGCTTTGTATTCCACCGACCACACCCGTCCCTCGGGACAGGCCAGCGCAGCTTCGACGCTGACAGAACCGGTGCCTGCGCCCACGTCCCAGAGAACAGCCTTTGATGTCAGTCCCATCCGGCAAAGGGAGAGGGCGCGGATCTCAGCAGAAGTCATCGGAGCCTTGCCGCGGACAAAGGCAGTGTCAGGCAGTCCGGGAAGGACCGGCGTCATTTCCGCCGCATCGTTCCTTATGTAGAGGACATAGAGTCCATCCTCTGTAATCTTTTCCAGCTCCTTTGCGCTGCAGGAAAAGATCTTCTCTCCGGGACGCGACAGTTCGTATCCGCAGATCAGCTGAAGATCTCCCAGCATGCCCCGCTCTGCGGCTTCCGCCAGGACTGCGCCCGTCCGGCGGAGATCCTCCGCGCCGGATAAAAGCAGGAAGCATTCACGGTTCCTTCTTACCTCACCGGAAACATTGCAGAAACGACCGTGGGAACTGATTATCTTCCAGTCCTGCCAGGGCATTCCCGTCCGGGCGGCAAACCAGGAGACGCAGGAGATCCCGCAGATCGCGCTGACCCGGAGATCCTGCCTCCCTCTCACTTTTTCCAGCATGGACGACGCGCCGCTGTAAAAGCCGCTGTCCCCGGAATAGACGACCGCCGCGTTTTGCACTTCTGGATGCGCCTCAAGGTATTCCAGGATCTCTTTGCTGTCGTAGACCGGGACAGTGTTCTTCCCGGCCGTTGTCTTCCACAGTTTTAACGCGGCCTCCAGGACGCTCCGCGCCCCGAACAGCACCTCCGCATCTATTGCGGCTTTCTCCGCGCCGGCCGTCACTGCTTCCGGCCCGCCGACGCCGATCCCCACCAGGGATAGCTGTCTTTTTTCCCCTTCCCCGGAGAACAGCCCTTCTTCCCTGTACTCTCCCGGACGCGCGTACTGAAGCGTCAGGGACACCACCTGATCCAGGTCATATCCCCCTCTCTCCAAAGAACGGATCACCACTGTTCCGATGCCGCATCTTTTTGCTGCTTCGATCTTTTCCGGGTAGCCTCCGGCCGCACCGGTCTCTTTGGTCAGGAGCCAGGACGCCCCGGAATGGCGGATCAGCGCGCAGTTCATATCCGTGTCAAAGGGTCCCTGCATGGCAAAGATCTGCTTTCCGCTTAGTCCCGCCTCCCCGCAGGCCCGAAGACTCTCCTCTGAAGGAAGCACCCGGGCCGTGACTCTGCAGGGATCCCCCAGCGCGTTTACAAAACATGCCAGTTCCTTGCTGCCGGTGGTCACCAGCACCCGCCCCGGGACAGATGAAAGATATTCACCCGCCTCTTTGGCATCGCGGACATAGACACAAGCATTATCTTCCGGGTCTGCTGCCGGGTCTGCTCCTGCCGGAACGCCTTCTCCCGCGGCATCAGTCCTCCGGAGACGGAGACAGGGCAAACCAGTCTCGCTGCAGGCAGCCGCGATCTCCCGGGATACGGCCAGCGCGTGGGGATGCGTCGCGTCGATCACACAGCAGAAAGTCCCCTCCCGCATGATCTCCGCCATTCCGGCCCGGTCCATCCTCCCTGTGCGGACCCGCATCAGGGGATGGGGCGCCAGGACCTCCTCGCCGTACCGGGTCGCCACGCTTACCGTACAGGGGACGCCCTCGGAAAGCAGACGCTCCGCTACCTTTCTGCCCTCTGTCGTCCCGCCGAATATCAGTATTTTTCCGAAACCAGTTGTCATTCCGACTCACCTCTCCCGCGCGTAGCCCCGCGGGGTCACCATTTTATCTCCGAAGCGCTTCGTCGATCTGCTGCCGATAAAGACTGTAGTAAACATATCCACCTGCATGTCCCGCAGCTCTTCCAGAGTGCAGATCCGTGTTTCTTCCCCCTCGCGGCCGATATTCCGGACGGTGCCGCAGACCTGTTCCGGGGGCAGTATCTCCAGGAGAATATCGCAGGCCCGCCGCAGATGATCCGCCCGCTTTTTGCTGGAGGGATTGTACAACACGATAACATAGTCCCCCTCCGCCGCCATCCTGAGACGCTTTTCGATCTTTTTCCAGGGCGTCATCAGGTCGCTCAGGCTGATGACTGCAAAATCGTGGATCAGCGGGGCGCCGAGACGGGCTGCACCGCTCAGGGCCGCCGTGACCCCCGGGACCACGTGGATCTCCACAGAAGGATAGTCCCGGGCCATCTCATAGATCAACCCTGCAAGACCGTAAACTCCTGCGTCTCCGCTGCAGATAAAAGCGACGTTCTTTCCTTCCGCAGCTTCCCGGAGAGCGAGGGCGCATCTCTCCTCTTCCTGCCGCATGGGCGTCGAGATGATCTTTTTGTCCGGAAAGCGGTCTCTGATCAAGTCCACGTAGACCTGATAACCAGCGATCACATCGCTCTCTTCAATGGCACGAAACGCCTCGATCGTCATCTGGTCCGCGGCGCCCGGCCCCATTCCGATCACAGAAAGCCCCCCCTTTACCGCTTCACTGTTCATTTTCCCTCCTGCCGGAACTGCTGCCTTTCCGGAATTCCGTCGAAAAAGCAGGATCATAGAGCTTCGAGCGGTCATATCCGCTCCTGGCGACGGCGCCGCCGACGATGATCAGCGCCGTCTTTTTGATGCCGCGGGCCGCGGCCGTCTGCGCCAGCGTACCCACCGTACAGATATATTTCTCCTCGTCGGGCCAGGTCGCTTTATAGACCAGGGCAGCCGGCGTGTCCGGTGCATATCCTCCGGAGATCAGCCGTCCGCTGAGCTCTTCCAGCATCCCGGCGCTTAAAAAGACCGCCATTGACGCGCCGTGGGCGGCAAAGGACTCGATGGACTCTTTCTCCGGCACCGGAGTGCGGCCGGCCATGCGGGTGATGATCACGCTCTGGGAGATCCCGGGGAGCGTATACTCCAGATCCAGCGCGGAGGCCGCGCCACAGAAGGAGCTCACTCCGGGGGTGGAATCGTAGGGGATCCCCTCTGCTTCCAGAAGGTCCATCTGTTCGCGGACCGCCCCGTAAATACAGGGATCTCCAGTGTGAAGACGCACCGTCGTAAGGCCTTCCCTTTCCGCCACGCGCATCACCTCTGCCACTTCCTCCAACGTCATTTTCGAGCTGTCATGAACGACGCAGTTTTTCTTTTTATGACCCAGCAGCGCGGGGTTCACCAGCGATCCCGCGTAGATGATCACATCTGCCTCGCTGAGAAGCCGCTGTCCCCGCACTGTGATCAGATCCGGCGCGCCGGGCCCTGCTCCCACAAAATGCACCATAAGACTCACTCCCGTTCTGTTTCCGTGTCTGTTTCGGACGTCTTCAAAATCCGCAGATACTCTTCCGCGCCTTCGCTTCTCCCAATTTCCCCGTATGTATTGGAGAAAACTACAACTTCGACGCGGAGATCCCCCTGTGCCCACTCCTGCATCACATCCCGGATGCGTCGTGTCATCTCCTGCAGCACTGCCTGGTCCAGTCCCCGTTCCTTCAGGATCCGGACTGCGTCATCCGCCGTCACGCAATTCTGCAGCAAAGGAATCTCTTCTTTATTTTTCAGGACCTCTTTCGTGATCTCTGTCAGGATCTCCATCCTGTGATCGCCGTACCGGGAATGGGTGTTGCGGATTCCTCCTGCGACCTTGACCATTTTCCCGATGTGTCCGGCGAACAACATGCCGGAAAAGCCGGCCTCCGCCGCCATCCGCACCGTGTCATAGATAAAATTTGAGGAGATCACCACATCCTCCGGGGAAATGCCGTATGCCTCCAGGAAATCTCTTCCGTAATTGCCGGGCGCCGCCGGCAGTACGGCGAGGCTTTCCTGCCGCCGGATGTTTAGTTCCACCCGGATCGTATCCAGAAGCGCCTGGTCGCTCATCGGCTCGACGATCCCGCTGGTCCCCAGGATCGAGATGCCTCCTTCGACCCCAAGTTTCGGATTAAAAGTCTTCGCCGCCAGTTCCCGTCCCCCGGGAACACTGATCGTCACGTCAAAGCCCTTCTGGTCTCCAGTGCCGCTGAACGCGGGGGGGATGCCGGCGGATCGGACTGCTTCCTGCACCGCTTCTTCGATCATTCGCCGCGGCGTGCTGTTGATCGCCGCGTTCCCCACCGGCTGATCCAGTCCCGGCCTGGTCACCCGCCCGACGCCGTCGCCGCCGTCGATCCGTATCCCGGATTCCCGGGAATAAGCGACCTTCGCGAAGATCAGGGCGTGATTGGTGATATCCGGATCGTCTCCGCTGTCCTTCCGCACCGCACAGGAGACCGCGGAAGACGAGACGCAGATGTCCTCGACCTCCAGGTACAATTCCAGTCCCTTCGGCGTCTTCAGCTGCACCTGGGACACTCTTTTTCCTGTCAGAAGCATGACGGCCGCCGCCTTTGCCGCCGCAGCGGCGCAGCTTCCCGTCGTGTATCCCAGCCGGAGCTTCCGCCCGCCCTTTTCAATATATTCCTTTAATTCCATTCCAGCCGTCTATCGTCCTTCCATGTGGTACAGGATCGCGTTGCAGATCGCCGCGGCGACATTACTGCCGCCCTTCCTTCCCCGGCAGCAGATGCAGGGCATGCCGGTGCGCAGGATGCGCTCCTTGGCCTGCACCACATTTACGAATCCCACCGGAGCCGCGATAATAAGCTCCGGACGGTATCCCTGCCGGATCTTTTCTTCCAGTTTAAGCAGCGCTGTCGGGGCGTTCCCCACGGCAAAGATCAGAGGGGCGCCGGTTCTTTCCGCCTCCCGGACCGCTTTGTCCACCGCCGCCGCGGAGCGGGTCGTCCCCTCCTTCGCCGCCTGTTCCGCGACATCCGGATCCGCGATGTAACAATGCGCCGCGCCGCCGAAGGACGCGAGCTTTTTCTTGTTGATGCCCGCCATGGCCATCGTCGTGTCCGTGACGATGTGCGCCCCGCGGCGGATCGCATCGGAAGCCGCTTTCAGTACGCCGGGACTGAATTCCATAGTGTCCAGGTACTCAAAATCCGCAGTCGTGTGGATCACCCGCAGGACGACATGTTTTCTGTCCTCCGGGATCTCCCTACCCTTTTCCCGAAGCTCCCGCTCTATGATCTCAAAGCTTGTTTTTTCTATATCTTCCGGAAGAACATGCCGGATCTCCGTGTTTTTGATCTCATCCATTTATCTTCCCTCCGATCACAATGATAACAAAAAAGTTGCCCTTTTTCATGAAAAACTGGTATTGTAAAGGTAATGATCCACAAATACCTTTTTGACTGGCAGACGATCTGTCCCGGACGACAAGGTATCCTGTACAGGAGGAATAAGCATGAAAAAAATATCCGTGTTCCTGATACTTCTGCTCGCAGCAGTCCTCACCCTTTCCGGCTGCGACCAGGAGCAGTACACAGAGGAAGAAGAAAAGCAGGTCACTGAAAAAGGCACAGAGATGATGCAGGCCTGGCTCAGCGAGAACGTGCCGGATGCGGAACTGGAAAAGTGTGAAGCCTTCATCGACAGGGTGATCGGCGGCAGATATTATCTGACAGACTATGCTTCCGGAACCTTTCGGCAGAACGAAGAGACAATTATCTTCGCGATCAACACTGTCACTGGAACAGTTTACCTTCACCAGCGGGAAAAGGAACTGGAGGAGGCTGCCTCGGCTTATCTCTATGAGACCATGGGGATCACTCCGGAACATCCGTCCTTTTCCTGTCATGTAATGGCCCCTGCGAAGGACGGCGGTTCGACGACCAAGACCTTCCACGATTCCTTCGACTTCGGGCTTCCGGCCGGAATAGAAGACATTGACGCCTTTGTGCGGGACCCGGCGTCCAGACCGCAGATTCAGGTCATGACGGACTTCAAAGTGCCGGACGACATCGATCTTTTCGCCTGGGACCTGGCGGCAATAAAAAAGCTGGGTGAAGAATGCGGCATGTATTATCAGACGCTGGACATGTACAACACCGACCAGGAATTCTCTTCCCTCTGGACAAGGGAGACTTCCGCGTACCAGTACGGCTGGCTCGAAAAGGAAGGCCTGCGTCTGCGCTGTGTGACCCGGTACCGCTCGGAGACGCCGGACCGTAAGACGAATGAACTGGTCCTGTCCGACCGGACCTTTGTTCCGGATACCGATCTGATCTTCGAGAAAACGGAGAACGGCTTCCGGTATTCCTTCCCGAACAAGGAGTGGGACCACGGATTCTATATTTACGCGGACGAGGGTTCCGATTTCCTGAAGCACGACTACCTCTTCTTCCAGGACGAAGAAGGACAGGTCGGGATAAAGGGAAAAGAATCTGAAGCCATGACCTGGAAGAAACGGGAAGACGGTTCCTATGTGATGGTTGAAGCAGCCCACGGGACTGTCCCGTACTTCACAGAGGGCGGGACCTTCGAGCATAAAAACTAAGCCGCAGGCAGCTGCTGCGGGTCAGAACAGAAACAGGGGCGCCCCTTCCGGGCTGCCCCTTGTTTTTTTCTGAAAGCGTTATCATTCTTCACCAAGGACGATCAGACTGTCTTCGCCCTCCAGGGTCAGGACCTCATCCAACGGCATGTTAAAGGTGCTGTTCTTATTATTATCCAGATATCCTATAAGGATGTACCTCCGGGCAAGCAGTTTCCAGCGAAGTTCACGGATCGAATGCCGGCCTGTCAGGCGAAGGTCTGAGGCCTTTTTCAGATACAGCTCATTTCCTTCATTCGACAGGATCTCACGGAAAACATCCCTCAGTTCGGGATTCTCGGCGAACTGTGCAAGGAAAAGGGAAGACATGCTGGTGGCCACCAGGAAATCCGTATGGTCACCCTGTCCCACCAGATTCTGGTTGTGCTCCTTCTGCATCTCCATAGTGATATTGTAGCTGAGATGATATCTCGTCCGGATATCCCTTAGGTTCAGCAGCAGGAAAATAGCATCCATATCTGCGTCTTCCTGGTCCTTGTCATGTTCATTCAAAATGACGATGTGCTCCGTTTTCCGCGCCAGCTCATACAGCTCCTCTTCTGAGTGGGTGTCACATTCGCAGCGCTCCAGTTCTATCCCGCTTCCGGAAGCAATATTCTGAAGCCGCTCCCACTCCTTTTCCGTGATCTCCGCTCCTGCCATCAGGACCCGGCTCACATTCTCCGGGAGCTCCTTCAGGATGAGCGGCAGCGTCTCGTTTCTGCCGAAAATGAGTGCGTCTGTCGGTGCTTCCTGGCGGACCTCTGCCACTTTACCGTCTGCCTGGAACTCTGACTCAGGCAGCTCCTCCAGCTTCGCGGAATCACTGCTCTCGGCGAACACCAGGATCCTGTCTTCGTTTTGGAGGCTGTAATCTGCCGGCGGATTCAATTTGATCTTTCCATCCCTGAAGACACCTGCCGGGACCGCGTAGTTCAGGCAGACCATCAGATCCCCGAAAGTGCGCCCCTCCACTCCCGGAACATCGATCAGATAGAACTCCGAGCCTTCATAATTGAAGGTCTCCCGGAAGGTCTGGGACAGCCCCGTCTGTGTACAGGAATGGGCGATCATTTTTGCCAGGATATTGTTCGTCTGCAGCGTCGCGATGTTGTGAGCCTCAGCAATGGACGTCGGAAAACGGTGTTCCGGCTTTGAAATGATCGCGTTGATGTTTACGCCTTCAGCGTTCTTTTCCTGCAGGAGCGCTGAGACCGCAAGAATGGATTTGGTGGTCCTGGCGTCCTCCGTCGGACTGATGATCACTGTCCTGCAGGTTTCCACAGAACACTTTTCTATGGAAACTGGGTTCGTGATATCCACGGTGCGGCAGACGATCCGGGTCGTTTTCGGGATGTCGACATTGTCCCTGATGTACTCCTCCATCTCCCCCCGGTCCATATCTTCCGCCACGACGATGCATAACGGTTTGCCCGCAGCCGCCAGGATCAGCTGCTCGATCAGGGTATATTCGCCCGGATAAAACCCCAGTACGACAAAATGCTCTTTTTCCAGGACAAAAGAATTTCCTTTTTTCAGATCGTCGATCTTTTCTTCAATGGCGCTGGTGATAATACCGATCAGCACACTGGTGAACAGCACGCCGGCGATGGCGATCACCGACATCATGATCAGGTAGCCCGTACTCCCTTCATCAGAATACGGCATCCACGCGTTGATCACCGTCGCGATACTGTTCCAGAAAACAGAGGTCCCATCTCCGTCCCCGTGAAGTCCCAGCATGACGATAATGCCTGCCATCATAATGGCAAAAGCCACGGACGCCGCGATCAGCACATGAATCAGCGCCAGCGATCCCTTTGCCATCTGGTTGTCGAACCAGTACGCGAACCGCTCCTTCAGCGAAAAAGACTGTCTGCCCTTATTCTCATTCTCATTATTCATTGAATTTCT
Source organism: Stomatobaculum sp. (assembly GCA_017449925.1). The sequence goes on along the minus strand of JAFSYO010000039.1, from coordinate 25,225 downwards.
CCTGATGATCAGCAATAATCTGTTATTATTATACAGAAGTAACTCTCTTTTTTCCATGCACCCCTGACGGGACTTTTCTGCATTGGCAGGGCACCTCGATATAAGATGTGATATATTGTAATTGTTAAACACCCCAGGGATGCGGAGCATCCCGAGTCCGGGGCGCGAAATAAATACGTACAGAAGAGATAAAACATATGGAACAGAAAATAACTGATATTCACTGCCCGCAGTGCGGGGCGCCGGCCCGTTTCGACATTATCCGGCAGACCTATGTCTGCGGCCATTGCGGCGGCCAGGTCGGGATCAGTGAAGCAAAACAGCAGAAACAGGGGTTCCGGAAGATCCGGGCGGATGCTCTCCGGAACAGTGTCAGGCAGTTCCGCCTTTTCAGCGCTTCCTGCAGCGGATGCGGCGCCAAAGTTGTTTTTGAAGAAAACGAAGCTGTATCCAACTGCGCTTTCTGCGGCAGGAGCCTGGTGCGCACAGAGTATCTGGACACCAAAGGCCTGCCGGAAAGCGTGATCCCCTTTGCCCTGACAGAGGACGAAGCCCGGAGACGTCTTGCGGAGTGGTGTGACAAGAACAAGGGCAGACCGGAAGCAAAAAAGCTGCGGGATCTTCTGCCGCAGCTGAAGGGCTTCTATCTGCCCTATGAACTGGTGCGGGGCCCGGTGCATATGAAAGTGGCGCGGATGGACGGCGGCAGCACCTACCGCTGCGAGGGTTTTATGAACGATGAGTTCATCAACCGCTCCCGGCAGCTGGACAACCTTTTGCTGGACGGCATGGAGCCCTTCGACATCGAACACATGAAAGAGTTCGACTTTGCCTGCGTCGCCGGCTGCCGCGTCAAGATCTCCGATATTACAGACCAGGAACTGGAGTCCAGGGCACAGCAGGAAGCAGGCGCCGCCTATAAGCCGGCTGTCAGTAAGACCCTTCAGACCCAGGCGGTGCACATAGCTTCCGACGTCAGTTCCGCTGTCCGGCTCCCCGTCCTGCTGCCGGTCTATTATATCTGCAGCGGCGATCTTATGGCGGCTGTCAACGGGCAGAGCGGAAAGGTGTGCGTCCGCGCGGAAAAAGTGTCCCACTACTATTTCCTGCCCTGGTGGCTGAAAGCGATCATCGCTACCCTTGTTTTCTGCGGAGCTTTGTTCGGCGCCCTCGTCCTGGGCGGGATGGAAGTCCCGACGGCCCTTTTGACCACAGGCATGACCGGCATTATCTTTATCATCGTCAACCTGTGTGTCTACAGCGACACAGAAAAGAACAGCTTCGCGGTGGAGTCCGGAAGGGAGATATACACCTCCGGAGAGCGGACCTTCCGGAGGGAGCGGGGCGGGCTTGTTCCCAATGAGAAGCTTCTGAAGCGCAGGATCGCCGAACCGGTCTATTTTATGACACTGGACGGCGAGTCCCGGCCGGTGCGGCTTAAATTCAGGACCCCCGGAAGAGTCCTGCGGATGGTGCTCCTGTCCGCAGTCGCCATGTTCCTGCCGGTGATCGTCGCCCTGCTGCTGAACGGCTTCGATTTCCAAAAGCTGAACCTCGGGGGCTCAGCCGCGTGGTTCTGCATCGCAGTCCCGACCGTCCCGATCTATCTGTTGAAGTTCGGCATCGTCGAACTGTACGAGAACCCTTGGATCTATCCGATCACAGGCAAGGGGACAGGAAAACGCTGGAAGGAAAAGAAGGAGAAGACAAAGATCACGAAAGATACGATCCTGACTGTTCTCCGCGTTCTCTTTGTGCCTCCCGTCAGTCTCGGCGTCTGGTTCGGCATCATCTCCTTTTTTGTCATGGTGTATCTGACGGCAGGGGGCGAGTGACTTGCTCTCCCGCCGCGTCCTGACTTCGGGAACAGGAGGAAAAACTGTGGAATTAATTGATCTGTATAACTCCAATGGCGAAAAGACCGGCAGGCAGATCCTTCGGGGCACCCCGGTTTCCCCGGATGAATTTTTCCTTGTCGTCCACCTTTGCGTTTTCGATTCCTCCGGCCGGATGCTGATCCAGCGCCGAAGTCCTGAAAAACCGCGCTGGGGCGGCATATGGGACCTCAGTGCCGGAGGTTTTGTACTCGCCGGTGAATCAAGCATTGAGGCAGTTTCCCGCGAAGCCTCCGAAGAACTGGGCTTAAGTGTCTGCGGCAGCCCCCGGTTCTGTCTCCGCGCCAGGTTCTCCCAGGTGCTGGATGATTTTTACTGCCTGTACGAAGACATCGACCTGAACAGCCTGACGCTGCAGAAGGAGGAGGTATCCGAAGTCCGGTGGGCATCCCGAGAGGAAGTACTTTCCCTTCTGGACCAGGAACAGTTCATATCCTACGAGAGATCCATTCTCGAGACCCTGTTCGTTCCTCCGGCGTCCTGAACCTTATCGGATGGCGCCTGTTGGACAAAGAAGAATACTTCACTATAATATATATAAAGAACCCCGGATCCAGGCTGCTGCACATCCCCGCCTGCGGGTGTGCTGGAATATTCAAGAGGAGGTATTATCCATGATAAAAGACCACTATCTCGGCGGCGGACACATCGCGATCATGACCTGCGACCTGCAGGAAAGCATCGCCTTCTATGAGAAACTCGGCGGCACCGTAGCGATGCGCGGCTCTCTCCCGGACGGGAACGGTACAAAGGAAATGGTGCTGATGCGTTTTGCCGGCTACGTTATTGAGCTGGTCTGCCCCGCGGAACCGGAAAAGCGGAACGACGGCAGCATTTACCACTTCGCCCTTTACGTGGACGATGTCGACGCTGCAGCTGCCGAAGTGGAGGCCCTCGGGATCAATACCTTCATCCAGCCGAAGACCATGGAGCAGACTGTACTGTTCGGCGGCCTGAAGAACCGCTTCTTCCGCGGACCTTCCGGAGAGATGATCGAGCTGCTTTACTGCAACGAGTTCGTCCGTCCGTGACCCGAAGAGCAATATTCTTATAAACTGAAACCGGGCTGCCGCTTTTTTGCGGCAGCCCGGTTTATTTGCCCGGTAATCTGCCCGGGATCAGTAGAAACTGTATACCTCCCCTGTTTCACAGATCTTCCTGATCCCGCCTTCCGAGATTAGAAACGCTTCTCCGCGGATCTCCTTTCTGTCCTCCGTCTGCAGGAAATAGCTGCCGTCCGGGAGCGCGTAGAAGCGGTGACCGAAGCTGTCTCCGTTAGTAATGTCTTCCATCAGCCTCAGGCCGTCCACATAGTCGTTCTTTACCGCCTGATAATGGGGCAGGATATTGCAGTTCGTGAGGCCCAGCCCCTGAATGAAGCGCCGGAATGAAGGGTCCGATGCTTCTCCGGGCATTTCCGGCTGCGCGTAGACCGTCTCTGCGCAGTTCATGCTGCCGGCACTGATTCCCATCACGATCCCGTCCCAGTCCGAAAGGGCGCTTCTGAGCCCGATCTCCCGGAAAAAAGCGTTCTCCGTCGGCACATGACCTCCGCCGAGGAACACCGTGTCGTACTCCGGAAGCACCGCAGGGGCCTGCTTCCCGTTTCGCCGGTCGTACACATCCACACAGCCGACAGAAAGCCCTGTTTCCCGGATAATTCTTTCAAAATCGCCCCTCATCCGGTCGTTCACCGCGTACTCCTCCGGAAAAGCAGAGACCAGAAGGCAGCGGGAATTCTCCCTCCAGTATCTCCTCAGTTCCGTCACCAGTCCGTTGGCGGGATCGAATCCTTTAAAGTCCGGCGCCCTATCGCTCCTGTATGCCCCCATGGGGCTGCTTGTCAGAAATAATATCATTCAGCTTCTCCCCGATCTCCCTGCAAAGGTCTTTGTCCGGCTGCGAATCGCCGGTCAGACAAAGGTAAGTCATTTCTCTGATCGTTTTCATACAGGCCGTCAGCTCCTGGTAACGGCTGGAATCCTTCTGCAGCCATGCCCGGCAGGCCATGCCCGGCTGGAGTAGGGCGGCCTTTGTCCACAGCGGAGACAGCGGGCCCAGCAGCTCCTCCCACCGGCGGAACAGCGCCTGTGCTTCCTCCGTCAGAGGCACCTGGGCGGTTCCCTTTACCCCTGCCATTTCGTGCAGACGGCTGCCGGGATACAGGATCAGGCGGGACAAAGCCGTTTTGGGCGACATAAGGCCATGGTCATGAAGCTGCTCCGTTTCCCTGCGTACGGAGTCCGCCGTGCTGTGTTCGTGCCACAGAATGTACCCCACTTCACAGGCGATCCCGCCGTTTTCGATGCATCTGACAGCCTCCATCAGCACCGGCACATCAACAGGCTTGTTCCAGCGCCGGAGCGTATCGGTATTAAAGCTCTCCAGCCCTGTGAAGATCCTGCAGAGGCCGCCTTCATGCAGTACCGGCCATAGTTCACGCGGTGTGCGGACGATGTCTGCAGCCCTCATTTCCAGCGTGAAAGCCGCTCTTACGTCTCTTCTCTTCAGTTCTTCTTCCAGAGCGAGGACCCTCTCCGCGCCGCCGAATTCATCATCCGTAAAATTAAAGACCGGCAGATAACCTTTCCCGGAAAGAGCCGCCATTTCCTCCGCGACCTTTGCCGGATCCCGCGCTTCATAGCGCCTTGTGCCGTCCTGCCGGGACGGGGTGGTGCAGAAAGCGCAGCTGCCCCGGCATCCTCTGGCAGTCCGGAGATTGATCACCCCGCCTCTTTGAAGATATGATGCGAGATCATCTCTGCTGGCAAAGGCCCATTCGTCAGGGCCTGGCCGGCGGGCCTCTTCGGCACTTCCCCCTGTCACCAGAGCATAGACCGGTCCTTCTCCCTCCCCGCTGATCAGTACCGTGTCCTTCGGGAACAGCGCCGCCGCCCTCTCCGGCTCCGTCGTCACGAACATCCCGCCGGCAAAAAAGCGCCGCATGGGAGCGCGCAGCATCTGAACAAGGCGAAGGGCGTCCGCTATGTCAGCGTCAGTCATAAGGGAAAAGCCGACCCAGTCAGGCCCGTAGCCCGCCAGGTCGGCTGTCGTCACGCCAAGCAGACGGTCGAAGACGCGGCATTCAAGGCCCCTCTCCCGCAGATAACCGCAGATGGCCTCTGCGCCGAGAGGCTCCTGGAATTCCGGCTCGTCATAACTGCAGAGCGGACGGACAAGAGCGATCTTCATCACTTTTTCTTCTCCTTCGCCTTGTCCTTTGCCTTGTCTTTCGACTTGTCCTTTTCCTTATCTTTCTCCGCGTCCTTCGCCTTGTCTTTCTCCGCGTCCTTCGCCTTGTCTTTCTCCTGCTCTTCTGTCATCACTTTCATGCAGGTGTCCAGATACTTCTCCAGCTCCTGAAGGTCCGGATCATTCTCTCCGAAGATATCATGATTGTGTTTATTCGCGGAAATAAGGACCTTCTTCAGCCTGGCAAGATATTCCATCTGCGCCTCGGTCTGTCTGGGGTCTTCCTCTTTGAAGAATGTCTCATCCAGAATGGTCTCTATCTTTTCCGTTAATGATCCCTCTTCCAGAAGCGTATTCAGCACGCCCTCCAGAGAACTCTGTTCCTCGGCTTTCGCAGCCTCTTCCTTCAGCTTGTCCCAGTCTTTGCCGGCAGAAACATCCGGGAGAGCCGGCGTGAAGTCCGGATCCAGGATCTTCTGCTCCATGTCCATATAAATAGCGTTGTACATCAGCGCCGTCACGAGCTTGCTGTAACTACCCGGGTCTTCCAGGGCGCGGTCCTGCAGGCCGGCCAGATTAGAACCGGTCAGTTCTTCCGCCTGCTTTAAAGCTTCCACAGCCGTAATGCCGTTGGCGTGGGCGCACACCATATAGTTCAGGATATACCCGTAGGTATCTTCCGCTGAGGGCGCGTCTTTTCTTTCAAGAAGCTCATGGCACAGCTCATAGGCTTCTTTGTTCTTTTCCAGCTGGAGATAAGTCAGCACCAGATTATTGGCCATATCTCCGTAGCAGTATTTTTCCGCGTCAGCCTGTTTTTCGATCACCAGCTGATAATAGGCCTGCGCTTCCCCGTATTTCCCGGCTTGGTAGGACTTATTGCCCAGTTCAAAGGCAGTGTCGGCGTCCACGGAAGTGTCGATCTTAACTTTCTCCTCAGTGCTCTTTTTCGCTGCGCCGGTACTCTTTTCCATCGTGCTGGTACCGCAGCCGCTGCAGAGCAGCAGAAGGGCCAGCAGCACAGAGACAACTCTTACAGCTTTCTTCATCATACAGCCCTTCTCTTTCTTAATGCACAGGAACACAGGTACACACTTTGTTGCAGGTGCAGCGGGTGCCGCCGCCGACCTTCAGACAGCTGCAGGTCGACTGGCAGGTGCAGGTCGACTGGCAGGTGCAGTGGGGATGACAGGTGCACATGGGATTGCAGGTGCAGACGGTGTTGCAGGTGCAGACGGTACCGCCGACGACAGTTCCCTTCTGGCCCCGGACCCCGCCGGATGTGCTGTCCGTCTCCGTTTTTGAATCAACGAACCAGGTCTTCATCCCCGGTTTGAACACCTCTTTGCCGTCGCTGACAATATAGACCTCCGGCTTCGGAAGCTTCTTGTCGGCGTCGCCGCTTTTAATACGGTCGTCATTCATGTTTCGGTCCCTCCTGTCCGCTGAGCGTCCTCTGGATCTGGCGCAGGGTCAGCGCTCGTGTGATCCTGCATCTGCTGCTGCCGGCGTGATCCGCCGGGGCTTTCAGTCCCAGGATCTTCGCGGCGCAGTCTCCGCTGCAGTGATACTTGCAGAAACAATTCTCGCAATAAGGCATCCGGTCGACCCGCAGGGTGCGGAGATCGGCGCGGCGGTCTTCATCAAATACAAAGACGGCATTGTCCTGGTCATATTTCCCGTAGATATAGCGGGCGCTGCGCGGATCCTTCTCTTCGCTCACCTCATAGCAGGATGTGACGATCCCTTCGCTGGTCACGACAAAAGAGTCCCGGCACACGCCGCAAAAGCTGACGCTCAGCGTGTCCATCCTCGCAGTGGAAAACACGAGCCGCATCTTTCCGTTCAGCAGTTCCTCCGCCTCCAGGAATTTTTCAACGAACCGGTCCGGATCCGGCATCCGCTCCCCTGTCTCCAGGCTGCGCCCGGCTTCCCAGGCCGGTTCCACATGGAGCGGATCGCAGCCGGGGTAATTCTCCAGTACAAAAGCCGCGATCTCCGGCAGCCGGTCGACCCCGCCCGCGGTCAGTGTCGTTCGTATACCGAACTCTTTTCCTGCTTCGTTCAGACGCTTCAGCGTCCTGTGAACATACGGAAAACTGGCGCTGCCGTCTGCCATCGGCCTCTCCCGGTTCTGCAGCTCCTCCAGTCCGTCAAAGGAAATGTTCACGCCGTCGAACCAGGCGATCAGCCAGTCGAGCTGTTCCTCGTTCAGGACGCCGTTGGTGGCGGCGCTCAGCCGCGGCTTCAGACCGTTCCGCTCCCCTGCCTCATAAGCGTACTGACACAGCTCCTTTACCAGCGGAAATGCCGTAAACGGCTCGCCGTTTCCGTGAAAAGCGACGACAAAATCCGAAGACCCCTGTCCTTTGGCGTTCCGTATCACGTAGTCGATCGCCGCCTTTCCCGTTTCAAGCGGCATGAGATGACGGCGCGATGCGGCGCCCGCGTAACAGTAGCGGCAGCGGAGATTGCAGCCGTCCGTGGGAAAGAGCGTCACCTCCGTTGGCGGAAGCAGCGGCGGATCCGGCACCTCTGCCGGCTCAAAGAAGGAGCACTCTTCCAGGATCTTCAGGCAGCTTTTCTCTTCCTCGGACAAATCGCATCCCTCAAGACGGCGGCCGACCGCCGCGACTGCGGATTCGTTCAGCCTGGCGGAAAGATGGCGCAGAGGCGCATACAGGATAGGCCCCTCGTCATCGCGTACGACAAACAACTCACATTTCGGCTGCAACTTTGTTCACCTCGACTCTGTTCTGGAGATAACCGGCTTTGCTCAGAGCGATATAGAAATCCGCCACCGCTTCGCTCTGCTCTTCCATCCCGGTCCTGCGTATAATATCTTCCAGCGTATATCTCCCGTTCGCGAGGCGCAGCAGCTTCGCTCCGGCATCATTTACGATGAAGCACGTCTTTCCCTGATAAATGACCTCAAAACCGGACGCAGCAGGAAGCAGGTCAAGCCCATCCGCCAGCAGCGGCCCTACGGCAGTTTCCGGAGTTGCCGCCCACAGGCTCCGAAGTTTCACCAGCGGAAAACCGGCGCCTAAAAGCAGTACGAAACCGGCGGTCCCCTTCAGGAAATCTCTTCTCGTCATCTCCAAGTCCTCATTTCTTCTTAGTTGTTCTCAGCACGGCAAAAAACAGCGCGGCAAACGGAAGGCAGGCGGCTGCGCCGCAGATGACCAGGGCGCAGAGCCACAGATCATAGAATTTCACAGCTGAGAGATTCGCAGGGATCCCGCCTTCTTTCTCCAGCCATACCTTCATCACCCAGGAGGACAGCCTGGTTATAAAGAACCAGGCACCGGCGCTGAAGGACAGGCCGCAGATCCCGCCCAGCGAGAGCACCATGATCCGCTCCCGGCTGTAGAGACCGGGAAACACAAACAGCAGTACCTCCACGGTGATGAGCGGCAGAATGATCAGTACCGCGATCAGCAGCGCGCCCCTGATACGAAGCAGCAGCGCATCTGCAACGCCGAACAAATACAATTCGCACCCGTTATCCGTACAGGTCCGGAACACCCGGGACAGAAAGATCCCCGAAACATAAAAACCCGGAAACAAAAGCAGCACGAAAGGAATCGCACATATCAGGATCCGGTGCCGAAGCTCCATGAGATGTCCGCTCAGGGGAAGATCTTTATCTGTCATGCTGCCTCCTTCTCTTTCTTCCTGTCAAGAACCGTCAGCCAGAAAACAGCCAGTTCGTATAGAAGAATGAAGGGAAGCATCGCCACGCACAGCGTGACGGCATCTCCGGAGGGCGTCAGCACGGCCAGTATGATCAAAGCAGCCAGAAACACCCTTTTCCTGTTCTCCGTGAGGAAGGAGACCTGTAAAAGCCCCAGCTTGTAGAGCAGATACATCACCAGCGGTTCTTCAAACAGAAGACCGATCAGCAGCAGCATGACCAGACAGAAAGATACGTAGTTCTCCACCGAAAGGCGCAGTTCATAGGGCAGAAGTCCCGTCAGAAGGCGCAGCGCGGAGGGCAGAAGGAACGCAAAGCAAAAGCCCGCGCCAAATAAGAAAAGCAATGCCGCGACGGGAACGAGCCACAGACTCTTTTTCCGTATTCTTAAAAGGACAAAAGAAAAAATCAGCAGCAGCGTTATGACAGCTGATATGCACACTCCTATCTCCAGGCGCGTGACAAGACCTTCCGCTACAGAAAGCTGGTAGAGGCGCTCACCCGGAAGAAGTCCGGAAAGGGCCTGCAGAATCGCCGGCGAAAGCAGATATCCTCCCGTCAGCAGCAGAAGAAATACCGCTGCGAAGAAAAAGCATACCGTTCTGAACCGGCGCAGAAAGGGAATCAGGCCCGTCATGTCTCAGCCGTGTTGTGGGGGTCCTGGTCGGATTTCTTCTGCGCAGATACTTCCTCTTTTTTATGCGGGTCGTCGCCGGAAAGAGCTGTCCGGAAAGAGCGGAACGCTTTTCCCAGCGCTTCTCCGGTCTCCGGCAGTTTATCCGGCCCGGCAAAAAGCAAAATGATAACAAAAATCAGGATTACTTCCGGCAAACCTAAATTCACTGGTATCACCTCCATAATATCGACAGTTCTCTTTTGCTGCTTTACTTAACCATATCATATCACGGAAAAACAGGTCTGCGCAGTTTGTTTTGCGATATAAATTGACATCTTCCTGTGTGCACCTTGATATGTTAGAATGTTTTTTGATTATTGTTCTCCCGGAGACCATGTTTTGCCGAACACACATCGAGGTCATGATATGCTGAATATATTTAATCCGAAGCGAAAAGCTTCCATTATGCGGATCTCTTTTATTTTTCTTGCTGGAGCTGCCCTGTTTCTTATATTGATTCTGCCGCTTAGGGGGATCATGAATGCCGTCAGCAGGATCGATTTCATCTCTCAGCGTCTGGATGATTATCCGCGTATGCGCGCGATCTACCTCCAGGAAACAGAGGAATGGTGGAACTGGTGGCTGACAGAAGATTACCAAAAGCGCGCCCAGCAGGCAGCACTGATTTTTACCCATGACGAAAAGCACTACGGCGAAGAAGAGAAACTGTCGTCGATCGCCCGCACCCTGGGTGCGGAAAAAGCGCAGATCGTCTCTGCAAAGGAGTACGAGACCCTTTCAGAGCAGGTAAGCATCGGAGAAACAGCTGTCTGCTCTGCGGAACTGGAGGACGGACGGCTGCTGGCACTTACCTTCCTCACCAGCGCGAAAAGCGACCGTCTGACTTTCCTGGAAGACGAAAGTTACTTCCTGAGCCAGCTGCAAGCCGGTCTGCCCGGATATATATGCATTCTGCATGAGGGCTCTCTGTCCTTCTATCCAAAGGATGAGAACGAAGAAGCCCTGCGGAACATGATCAGCCGCATGCTGGAAAGCGGGAAACTGAATCCGGCGGCTCTCATGAAAAAGGCAAAAAACGACGGGCAGAGGACCGCGCTGAAGATCACATGGAACTCCGGGGCAAACGGGATCCCCACAGGAAAGTATCTTCTTTACACCGCCGCTTACACGGATAACGAAGATTTCGTGATCGATGTTACTGAATCTGCCACGCTGTTCCGCTTCGGCCGGAAAAGAAGCTGGATCCTGTGGTATCTCTGCTGCTCCATCATGATCCTCTTTGGCCAGTGCATCTGGAAGACCCGTCTGTACCGGCCGGAGGTCAGCCCCGGCGAAGAATACTTCGCGGCGGTGAGAAGGAGCATTCCCGCCCTGGCCATGGCGTTTCTGCTTACACTTGCCAGCGTGATCGTGGTCCAGATGCTGAGCGGCGTAAACCTGGCCCAGCAGGGAGCCACAGATCAGACAGAATATCTGAAAAAAGTCCTGGCAAAAGAAGACGAACGGGCCACAAACATTACAAAAGAATTCGATTCCATGTATGTGTCCCGGGCACAGACAGCAGCTTCGGTCCTGTCGGAGGACCCGCAGCTGATCGACGTGGACTTCCTGCACGATCTGGATCATACTCTCGGCGGTTCCGGTCTTAAGGTCTTCAACGCGGACGGCACTCTTCTTGCTTCCGACGAACTGCTGCACCGCGCAGTCGATGAAAGCATTGACGTTTACGGTTTCGCAGATCTGCAGAATTCTTCCTCCGCCGAGGATGACGGCAAAACTCCGGAAAACAGGTATTACCGCGCTGTGATAGTCGACGAGACCAAAAAGTCCAGCGGATGGGTGGAACTCTGTGTCAAACAGAGTCAGCTGGACGAACTGCTGCGGGATACCCGACTGGAGGAAGTCATCGGCGACCTGCACATTCTCGACACGCTGCATGCTGTAGTCGTGGAAAGCGGCGCAGACGGCAAGATCGTCGCCAGCACCTGGAAAAGCTGGGTCGGAGAATCCGCTGCGGAACACGGGATACACACAGATCTTCTTCTCGACGATTACGAAGGCATTATCAACTTCGACGGCAATAAATGCTATTCTGTCGTGTTCAGCTTCGGCAGCTACTATGTGATCGTCGGCAGTGAAAACGAGACCGCACTGGTGTTCATAGGCGGCGTGCTGATCCTCACTCTCCTGCTGGTCTTTGTGCTGTTCTTTGCTGTCTGCAGGCCTCTGATCAAGGAGACCCTTGCAGCCCAGAAGCGGGACTTCTCCGGCGATCCCGTCCCGGATAGCATTGCCCACAAAGAAGAGTATCCTTCTATCCGCGAATATGTCAGCAACTTCATGCTCTTGGTATTCCTGCTGACATCCATCCTGTACTTCACCACGAAAGGAAATCCGGCAGGGCTGACCTACAACATTGTCCGCGGCACCTGGATCCGCGGCGTCAACGCAGCCACCGTCACCACCAGTATCATGCTGTTCAGCGTGGTATTCGCCGTCCAGCGCCTGATCGACGTGATCCTGCTCCTGATCGGCAAATACCTGAGTCCGAAGGGAATGACGATCTGCCGTCTTCTGGACAGCGGCCTGACCTATATCGGCACCATCGTCATGATCATCTACGCGCTGTCCATGTTCGGCGTCAACACGGCGACTCTGGTCGGCGGCGTGGGAGCCACCGCCCTGATCTTTACCCTGGGCGCCAACAGCCTGATTGCCGACGTCCTGGCAGGTATGTTCATCATCTTCGAAGGAGACTTTACCGTAGGAGATGTCGTTGTGATCAACGGGTTCCGCGGCATCGTCACGGATATCACCATGCGTACCACCAAACTGATGGATGACAACACCCGGGACATTAAGATCATCAACAACAGCGCGATCTCAGAGCTGACCAACCAGAGCCGTGAAAATTCCGCCGTAATCGTCGATATTCCCATCAGCCGCTCCATCGGACTGGAAAAAGGAGAAGAGATCCTGAAGGAAGCAATCGAAAAACTGCCGGATATGTTCCCGAAGATCATCGGGGAAGCGGAATACTGGGGCGTTTCTTCACTGCCCTCGAAAAACCCGTATACGGGCAAACTGGGCGGCATCAAGGCACGCATCGCCTTCAGCTGCCGCGAAAGCGACAAGGAAATGCTTACTTATCAGGTGTACCGTTCGCTTGTAAGCCTCGTCAACAATCTGAACACAACTCCCGCCCCACAGGATCCGATCGCTCCACAGAATCCGACCTCTTCATAAACTCAAGTCCCGCTTGCGGGACTTGCGCGCCGCGCGCGGGCTGCCGTCAGGCAGCAACTTCCATACCGCGCGCGTGTGCATCCCCGCGGAGCGTTTATCTGTTTTGTTACGCCGCAGACACTTCAGAACCCTGGTACCTGGCCTTGCCCGCGCCGAGGATCAGCCTTCCGATCTCCTTGAAAACGGGAAGGACCATCAGTGCACCGAAGACCTTGCCCTTTCCGAAGGCTTTCGCCAGCTTCAGGTTCTCCGGGATACTGATCAGCAGGACGACGGCGATCAAACCGTAATAGGCGGCCTGGGGTATGCTGGCAACAAGGATCAGTTTTTTGCAGACTTCGAAAATGAGACCCAGCCAGCCCTTCCAGCAGACAGCGTACTCCTCATAGGTGTTCAGGAACGGAATCAGACTGTGCCAGCCTTTCCTGCCCGCCTTGCGGAACATTCCCCATCTGCCGATGATCAGCAGGAGCCCGCCGATCAGAAGCCATCCCAAAATAAACGGAGTCCTATTGAAGGCCTTTTCAGAATCCAGGGGCTTCCCGTCGTAATCCGGTGCGAGGAAGACGTTGACCTTCTTCTCAAAGTCCCCCTCACCGGCGAAGGATCCGACTTTGACGAAGCCGACCTTTCCGTCGCGGTCGATGAAAACAGTGGTCGGATAACCGCTGACCCTCAGAAAGCTCAGCCCTTCGCCCGTCAGTCCCATCGGGAAGGAAAGTCCGTGACCGGACTTATAGTCAGCAATGACTTCCATGGTATCGTCGGAATACCCGGAGACCGACAGGATCTCCATCCGGTCCTTCTTCGCCTGGTAGACGCTTTCCATGCCCGGGAATTCTTTTTCACAGGGGGCGCACCAGCTGGCAAAAACATTAAGTACGACCAGATCTTTCTCCTTCAGGATCTCTGAGAGAGTGGCCGTTGTTCCGTCTGTAAGCGACACCGTAAAGTCCGGCATTGCCTGACCCGGTTCAACACCGATGCCCGTATCCGCAAAAGCAGTGCTGCTCAGCGCTGCCGCCAGCATGACTGCCAGCATAAATATACTTATCCTTCTTTTCATGTTCTTCCTCCTTTCCACTGTTTTCTCACTTGAGGACGATCGTCACCCGGCCGGGCTTCTCCGGCGCGGGATACTCCGTTCTGTCTTTTTCGTAGCCCTCCGGCACCTTGTACACATGTACGGTGTACTTGCCCGCCTCCTTTTCGAAAACCGCGACGCCTTTATCGTCTGTCTGGCCCAGAAGACACTCCGTGTCCGAGCAGAACTGGATCGAGACACCGGGAACGGGCTCACCGGCCTCATTGTTCACGAGGACTTCGTAGCTGCCCGGCGCCTTTCTGCTGCATCCGGCGAACACGCCGAGGGCCAGGAGCAGTGCGAGATACAGCATAAGTATTTTTTTCATGTCTCTCCTCCTTCGCATATTGGTTACTGAGGAATGTATTGTTCCTTTCTTTCCGATTCAGTATATCACCCGCAATGTCACAGTATACTCATATTTAAGTCCTGTCTGCGGGACTCGCACAAAAAAAGAGCTCTGCATCAGACGGCAGGACCGCTGTCTGACGCAGGGCTCAGGAAATACATGTCTGAATTCAGCTCTTATCCCACCTTGTCAGCCCGTACTTGCATCCGAGGAAATAGCACTGACCGCATTCGACGATACATTTGACCTCATTATCCGCAAGTCCGTTCTCCTGGCTTATGACCATTCCTTCGAGCGGTGTCTTGTAAAGACCGTCGGGACTATTAAGAATGATGATCCCTTCCGCTTCTGTTGTAACAAAGAGCCGTCCCGAAGAATCAAGGAACAGGTCGCGTACCTTCATTCCCGGAATGCCGTCATTCTGGTCCCTGTTGAGGGTGATCTTCCATTTGCCATCCGTCTTTTCGGCAACGCTTAAACCTCCGTAGATCATCTGGCCGCTCCCTATGATCACCTTGTTTTCTGAAAGCGGGAGTATTGCATTGATATAGCTGTGAGGGATCCCCTCATCGACGCTGAGATAGGTCCAGCCTGCGTCTGAAAGAATGCTGATGCCGCCCTTTTCCCTTGCGAGATATGAGCCGAACCACAATTCATCGCCGACCCTCCTGATCACCTGGACCACGTCCTCTGCCAGTCCCGATTCCTTTGTCAGTATCTCATCGACCTCCCATGATCCGCCCTTCAGGCACAGATGTGCAGCTCCGCCCTGGGTCCCCGCCCAAAGGCCGTCCTCCTCAGACAGCAGCGTATTCACACGACCTTTGGGAATCTCAGGAGAGCATATCCTGTACACTTCCCGGTATCCGCTGTCAAATGCGCTCAGCCCGTCCTCGTGCCCGGCCCAGATCAGTCCGTCCTCTGTCTTTGTGATCATGGCAGAAAAGATCATGTGGATATCTGCATCCAGCTTTTCTATTTTCTCCCCGGTATCCCGGTCAAGAATACATATGCCTTCGCCTGTTCCTGCCCATACTCTCTCACCGTCGTCGAACAGCGCCGATATTTCGATTCCCGGCATCAGTACGGTAAGCGCTTCATTCTTTGGTGCCGCAGGCTTTCTTGTAATGACCTGATACACAGCCCCCGCCGCAGTGAGCAGCCCGAAAACTATGGCAAGTATCAGTATACTCTTTCTGTTCATGAAATCCTGCCTTCCTCCATAAGTAAGTGCCGGTCACAGAAAGCCAGCGCCTCCGCTTCATTGTGGGTGACCAGCAGGACAGCACACCTGCCTTTGCAGAACTCCCTGGTGCATTTGATAATGCCCTCTTTCAGCTCCCTGTCAAGATTCGTAAAGGGCTCATCCAGCAGCAGGAGCTCCCTCCCGCAGGCCAGGGCCCTTGCCAGCGCGGCACGGCGCGCCTGCCCTCCTGATATCTGATGGGGGTAACGTTCCACCAGATCTTCTATGCCGTATGCCTCAGCCAGCTCTTTGATGAGCTTTTCTCTTTGTCCCTTGTCCTTGTGCGGGCAGCCGAAAAGTATGTTCTCACGCACTGTCATGTTATGAAACAGCAGGCTGTCCTGGAACACCATTGCCACGCCCCTCTTGTGAGGAACGTCAGAAAGCGGTTCGTTGTTTTTTGTGATCGTTCCGGAATCCGCCGGGACAAGACCTGCAATAACGTGGAGAAGCGTTGATTTGCCGCAGCCGCTCTCTCCGCGTATGGATATCATCTCCTTATCACCAATACGCAGGGATACATTGTCCAAAGCCCTTACGGAGGGGTAATCTTTAGTTATTCCTTTGATCTCGAACATATTCCCGTACTCCTTCAGAAGGCTTTATTATGTTCAGCCGTGCTGAAAAGAAATAAACTGCACCCATCAGTACGACACATAACACCATCTGCATCAGGCAGAAAACAGTCACCAGCTCCGATGATCCATAATGCAGATAATTATATATCTTGACGGACATCGGTTCCCTGCCGGGCGTCATAAGGATCTGCGACGTGCCGACATCTCCAAGAGTCAGCAGAAATACGATTATGCCTGATATCACAAGTCCAGGCGCCATGAGCGGAAGCTGGACTTTTATAAATGCGCTGCCCGGGGTCTGCTGCAGTAAGGCTGCAGCTCCTATCCTCTTCCGGTCTATCCTTAAATAGCAGCCGTACTGTATAAGCATTGCAAAGGGCAAATACCGTATCGCAAGGCCCGCCGCAGGCAAAAACACTCCGGTCCGTAAAACATACAGCGGCGTCGAACTGAACAGCTTCAGCACCCCTATGCCTGTAAGTACTCCCGGAATACATAAAGGGAGCACGGCTATCATCCAGATCACAGGTCTCCAGGGCCCGTTGTCCCCTGTAAGAAGAAGAGCCATCGCCGCCGACGGCACCATCAGGAGAAGCACGGCAAGCACTCCGGAAAGACATGAATTCCACAGCTCTGCCGCAGCTGAAACAAACTCGGCGCCCGAACCCAAAATATAGGGAACAAATGAGATAAGCGGAAGGATGATCTGCAGTAAAGTCATCAGGACAGCAGCATCCCCCGCTGCATTCAGGGCCGGCGAATACACAGGTCTGATACCTGCTTCCGTCTTCATTGTATTTGAAATATTCTTCAGCGGGAGAAAGGAAAGAATGATCACCGCAGCAGCTACGATGATCAGCGGCAGCGACAGAAACAATGAATGGACGCTCTGGCCTGCTGCCGAATAGTCACTGAATATTTCCATTGAATAGACATTCACCTGAAACAGTGACGGAATAGAATAATCCGTAATGGATAAAACAAAGATGACCGCACCAATGGCGAGGAGCCACGGAATCTGCTTTGGAAGAATGACCTTGAAAAACACATTGTCCGCACTGTCAAACACCAAAGCCGCAGCCCATTCCTTTGCATCGATCTGTTCCAGAGCGATCAGCGCAGCCGCACAGGCAAAGGGCAGATAGACAAAGGTCTCCACGACAACACAGGGAAATAACCCCGTCATCCTGTATCTTAATACTTCCGGGAATATCCTCCCCAGGAACCGAAGCAGATTCATGTAGGAAAGCGCGTAAATATATGGCGGGACAGGCGCAAGCAGAAGAAAATACCAGCGCAGCAGCGGCCTCTGCCTGAATCCTGCATTGATCCTCAAAGAGGCAAAGACCGCAAAACACAAGCAGACCGCCACAGTAAAAAACGCTGTAAAGAACGAATTTACCATCAGGCCTGCCCTGCGTGTATTCAGTATTCCTTTTTCAGCGCCCCCTCCCGATATCATAAGGCAGATAACGGGAAGGAGCGTCAGCAGTAAATATAAAAGGCTAATGACAATGCCTTTACTGTACCGAGAAAATTTCCTGCATGTCATTACTTGCAGTCTCCAGCATATCATATACTTCAATGAGGTTTACATTCATTCCCCTGATCTTTAAGCCCTCTGCGTCGGCATCCGGCCTGATCGACAGGTCAAAAAAGCCCATGTCGATCAGCTTTTTCTCAGTGTCCAAAGAGATGATGTAATCTATGAAAACCTTCGCGTTTTCTTCATGAGGTGCACCCTTGATCAGGGCCGCGGTATTCGGAGTGATCAGATCGCCTATGCCTCCATCTTCCTGATCGGTAAAGCACATCACGACATGCGCACCGTCTTCGAGTGCCTCTTTGGCATCGTCGGTGTCTGTATACCCTATCTTCACTTGGCCGGCTGCTGCCATGTCCTTGGTCACTGAGTTCCCGTCGACGACCTGCACACCGCTGTCCTTAAGCGTTTTAAAAAACTCTTTGCCCTTCTCCGCCCCGATCGCGGCATAAATGGCAGCCGCCTGGGTCCGCGTCGTACCGAACATCGGATACGCAATGGCTATCTGATCCGCCTCGTATTTCCCGCTGGTAAGATCAAATATCGATGCAGGATAATCCTTCTCCTCTACAAGATCTGTGTTTACGAGCAACGTCCTCGCCCTTCCGCCGAAGGCCGTCCAGTAACCGTCCTTATCCTTGTAAGCATCCGGAATGTCAGACGCGGCAGGCGAAATATAGGGGGCCAGCGACCCCTGTCTCTGAAGCGCTATCGTCTGGGCGAACTCATTGTTCCAGAATACGTCGCACACCGGATGATCCATCTCGGAAAGTATCTTATTCGTGAGACCCGTAGTCTTGTTCGCTTCCAGGTCATACACAGGGTTCACCTTGATCCCGGTATCCTTTTCGAACTGTTCAAATATCTTCTCAGAATGCACCTGATCAACAGCGGTGTAGATATTCACTTCCCCCGGGCCCTTTGAGGCCTTTGCCCCGCTGCTCTCTGCTTTGCCGGCACATCCTGCAAGGAGCAAAACTACCGCTGCAGCTGCAGCAAGTCTCAAAATTCCAGTCTTTTTCAATTTGTCATCCCTTTGCATATTAAAATCAATTCTTGAGGCAGTAATCCATACGTTCATATACTGTACGGGAATCCGTTTCGATCAGGGGTTCCGGATGATTCCGGAGATCATTCCTAAAAGCCTCTGTTTTCTCTATAAGGCCTGGCGTTTTCAGCATGCGCCATACATTTGCCGCGTCCTCGTCCTTAACGGCGTCTTCGTTGAGACGCCTGAGCCCCGGTTTTTCGAAATGATCTGCGCGGCCGATGAGATCATCCGCTATCATTTCCGAATCTCTTTGAAACACAGCGACGAATTTCTCCGGATCGTCACCCAGTTCATCGATCTTATCCAGTACCATCTGCTCCAGTACAGGCAGCATCGCTTCCCGCAGCTCTTCGATCCATTTATCCTGCGCCGCGATCAGCTCCTGGTATTTGCTCCCTTCCGGCACGAACAGGAACTCAACTTCCCTGGTGCGGATATTGGCAAGACCGATCTCGCCGGACTCTTCAACGGTAAAGAAATAGTTACATCCGTCAGGTTCGCCCGCTTCACGGGCCACTTCATCATATTTATCTCCAATCTGACGCAGTTCGTCAATGCCAAACCTCACTCCTGTTGAGAGATCCTGCCAGGAATCCGCCGCGGAGCTCACACTCTCGACGGCTTCCTTAAATGATTTATATCCTTCCATACGTACCCTCTGCTTTCTTACTAATGTTCCGCATCCTTCTGGGCATTGCGTATGGCCTTTTCCATCGCTGCCTTGATGGATTCCTTATTATCAAGCTCTCCACCGCATTTCTGCAACATCTTGAAAAGCTTTTCGGGGTCCTTTTCCTGTTTCGCCAGTTCAGCTTCACTTCTCCATTTATCCTCAAGGTACTGCATGCCGTCCTGCGAAAGCTTCTGGCTATCTTCCCGCTGCTTTTTGATCCCTTCCTCATAACGTCTGTTGATGTCCCTGTAATACTGGGTATTTCTAACCGCATTGTCATAGCTTATGAGAATTTCATCAAGGTCGTAATAATCTCCCTTCTGCCCTATATATCTCGGGTCTCCGTTTTCATCATATCCCACAAGCCCGTAAGTCTTCCATGTGTTTGTGATCGGGTCCATGAAACCGATATCGCCATCTTTGTTAAGGACCCACGACTTCGGCCTGCCCGGAAAATCATAGGGATTCTCGGTGGGTTCGGGCTGCCGGGGTATGTCCAGTATGTCTGTAATAACTGGCGGCACCAGTTCAGGCAGCGGCCATCCCAAAAGGATACCCAGATCCCAGAATAACACCGGTATGAAAGAACTCCACAGGGACTTGGGAAATCCGTTATTATGTAAAAGTCCTGGTATATTCCTGCCCGATTCGGACCAGCCGTTATCATCCGCAAAAACGGTAAGGCAATTAAACAGCAATGATCCCACGGCCACCAATATAATGGAGGACATCATTCCTGCAGCCTGTTTTTTTCCTCCGCCTCCCAGAACAAAGATCGCGGCGACAAGACCGGCGCTTACAAGGAAACGAAAATAATAATTATAATTGAACAGGAACCAGAGCACGACATTAACTGCCGAATACATGAACAGGCCGATCGCCATATAATACATTATGAGCATGCCTTCCGAGTACCTTGGAATGGCCTGCTTCTTTCCGTTATACAGCTTGCCGTCCGCTGAGCGCACGCGGAATAACATCTGGCCAAGATCGCTCTGACCGCCCTGTCCGAAGGAAAAATAGAACAGGATCGCAAACACCGGCACCGCAAAGGGATTTCTTACAAAGAACCCGAAAATAACAGCGCAGCACAGTCCTGTGCGCATATATACATTGTCACGGAGACTGGAAAGATCTATATAGCCGCTGCCGGGAGCTTTACTGGCAACGCCCAGCGCTCTTTCATAATGATCCCTCACATTCCTGACACTTGCAAAATCTTCGGATACGGCTGTCGGTCCGCACTGTTTTTTCCTCATCACCATCCTTGAAAACAGAAGGCTGAGTCCGAAAGTCAGCGGGGCAACGACTTTTCCTGTCGGTGTTATTCCGGCAGCCTCAAAGGGTGTAACGCCTTTATATCCCGACCCCGAATATACTGCGCCTCCGATCAGATAAGGGATAAAAGAGATCTTTCCCCATGGGCCTCTTCCTGCCCACATCGTATCATTAATTACAGACCAGAAATAAACATTAAAAACGGTGGTCAGTATCGTGACAGGCACTAACATCGGCAGGAGCTTCGGCAGGTTCTTGAAAAACCCCGCGACCCTTGCCTTAATTCCTGCTGCGATCAGCGCCTGATACGATCTGGGTGCCTGGGGATCAGAACAATATTGCTGAAACGTAGGTTCCAGATACCTGGCATCATTAATCTTATTTTGTCCGTTCTGATGCATTTATATCTCCTCCGGCTCAAACATAATTACGAAAAAGACCCTTTGTGATCATCTTGTTATGAGTGTCCCGCACTTCGGACAGAACTTCGCATTCGGATTGATCTGAGCCCCGCAGTTCCTGCAGAACCGCGGCGATCCTGTCTGCTGCATGCTCTCAGTCTGTATCCCCGCCTGGGGCTGCGGCATTGCCTGGGGCACAGGCTCCGGCTGCGCATCATGTTCAAGCTCGCTCTTAAGGCGTGCCACTTCCTGCTCATAAACATAGCCTTCCAGCGGTATGTACAGCCATCTCACTAAATATTCATATCCCGAAGCTATTCCGACAGCTCCTTCTGCAGATACCACATAGAACTGCCCCTCTTTCAGGCTTCCTTCCTTTTTATCGTCTTCCAATGCAAATGCGAACATATCTCTTGCATTAAAATAATTGTCCTCAGTTCCGGCCAGCTTCCATGCCAGACACATCGGCATCGCGTCTCCCAAAGCGCTCATCAGATTCTTATAATGTTTCATATCGCATCTTCTCTCCGTTTAATATGACCAGTACCAGTACGATTCAGTACCAGATGTAATGTGCACCAAAATACTATGCAAGGTCAGTATATCACACATGTTTTTTCCTGTTGTTTTGAGGACAGTGATTGTCAATGACAATTCATGTCAATCCCTGCTGTTGTCATTGGCAGCTGCTGCAGCTGTTGATGCTGTAAAAGAAAAAGCCCCTCTGTCACAATGACAGAAGGGTCTTTTCAAGTCAGCCCCATCCTGCAAGATATGCTTCCTGCTCCGGCGTGAGAGTATCAATTGACAGGTTCATGGCAGCAAGCTTGTAGCGGCCGATCTCGTCGTCGATGGAGTCCGGGACATTGTAGACCTTTTTGACCAGCTCATCCTTGTGCTCCACAAGCCAGAGAAGACTCAGGGCCTGGACAGAGAAGGACATATCCATGATCTCAGCAGGATGTCCGATGCCGCAGGCCAGATTCACGAGCCGCCCTTCTCCCAGGACGTTCAGCGTCCGTCCGTCAGGCATCCTGTAACCGATGATGTTCTCCCTCCGGACAGCACTGGAAACTGCCATTTTTCTGAGCGTGGCCACGTCCACCTCGCAGTCGAAGTGCCCGGCGTTGCAGAGGATCACGTTGTCCTTCATGGACTCGAAATGCCTCTGTACAATGACGTCCTTGCAGCCGGTGACAGTGACGAAAATATCACCGATCTTTGCGGCCTCGTCCATCTTCATGATCCGGAATCCGTCCATCGTCGCGTCCAGAGCCTTGAAGGGGTCGATCTCGGTGACGACGACGTTGGCGCCCATTCCCTTTGCGCGCATGGCCACGCCCTTGCCGCACCAGCCGTATCCCGCCACGACGACGGTCTTCCCGGCCACGATCAGGTTAGTCGTGTCCATGATCGCTGTCCAGACGGACTGTCCGGTCCCGTACTTATTGTCGTAATAGTGCTTTGCTTTCGCGTCGTTGACAGCCATCATGGGGCAGGGAAGGATCCCTTCCCTCTCCCTGGCCTTCAGGCGCAGGATCCCGGTGGTCGTCTCCTCGCAGCCGCCGATCAGCGAACCCGCGTATTCCCTGCAGCGCCCGCCGAGGAGGTTGATCAGATCGCCCCCGTCGTCTACGATCAGGTGGGGACGGCAGGCCAGCGTCTCCGCCAGCAGATCCTCATATTCCTCCGGAGTGACGCCGTATTTTCCAAAGGTCTCCACTCCCATCCCAGCGATGGCCGCCGCCACGTCGTCCTGGGTGGAAAGCGGGTTGCAGCCCGTCAGGAAGACTTCTGCCCCTCCCTTTTTCAGGACGAGGCCCAGATTCGCGGTCTTTGCTTCCAGATGGACGGACACGGCGATCCGCAGCCCCTTGAAGGGCTGTTCTTCTTCAAATCTCTTCTCGATCCCGGACAGCGCCGGCATGTAAGAGCGCACCCACTCTATTTTTTTAACGCCCGAAGGCGCAAGGGATTCGTCACGTATAATACTCATTTCGTTCCTTTCTGTTGTCCGGTTGCTTTTTTAGCGGTCCTTCACCTCAGATATTTCTCCGCCGCCTTCCGGATGTGGAAGCGGACTTTCTCCATATCGATGGTCAGCATCTCCCGCTCCCTCATGACGAACTTTCCGCCGATCATGACGGAGGCCACCTCAGAGCCGTTCGCACAGTAGCAGAGGGAGGAGACGAGGTTATTATCGGGGAACAGAGATATTTCGTCAAGGTCAAGGAAGATCAGGTCGGCTTCCGCGCCTTCCTTCAGGACGCCAAGGCGCCCTTCCATCTGCAGCGCCTTCGCGGCGTTCGTGGTGGCAGCACGCAGGACAGCCACCGCGGGAAGCGCGGAGGGATCCCTCTCCACCCCCTTATGGATCAGTGACAGAAGTCCCATTTCGCGGAACATGTTCAGCGTGTTGTTGCTTGCTGTCCCGTCGGTTCCGATGCACACATTGACGCCCGCCCGCAAAAAATCGCCGACCGGCGCGAATCCGTTGCCCAGCTTCGCGTTGCTCGCAGGGTTCGTCACGACCGCGGCGCCGCTCTCCCGAATCAGCTCAATATCGCCTTCCCGCATCTGCACGCAGTGGGCAAGGGACGTCTTTTCATCCAGGAAGCCGATGTCATGCAGCAGGCGGACCGGCGTCACCCCGTACTTTTTCAGGCAGTCCTCCACCTCTGTCACGCTCTCGGAAAGATGGATCTGCTTGAGCAGGGAGAGTTCTCCGGCCTTTTCTATTACCTGCCCCAGCAGCTTCTGGGAACAGGTGTAGATCGCGTGGGGTGTGAAGGCAAAACGCAGAAGACCGCCCTCATACTCTTCCTTTTCGCTCATCATCTGCTGGAAACGGCTGAAGCCGTCTCTGTACAGATCTTCACCCACAACGGAGCGCCCGATCACGCCCCTCATCCCTGCTTCCGCTGCCGCCCGGGGCGACTGTCCGCAGAACATATGCATGTCGTAAAAGCAGGTGGTCCCCGTCCGGATCATCTCTGCAAAGCCCAGAAGATTCGACCAGTAGGCCGTTTCCGCATCCATCCGGTCCTCCACCGGCATCACGCCCTTAAAGAGCCAGTCCATGAAGGGCACATCGTCCGCATAGCTCCGCATGAACGTCATATAGACGTGGGTGTGCATGTTGATGAGGCCCGGCATCACCAGTCTGTTCTGGGCATCGACCACCTCCCAGGGCTCCTCCCCGTTCTCCTGAAGCGGAGAACCCGGCATAAAGGAGATCTTTCCGTCCCGGACATAGATCTCCTCTCCCTTTTTCAGCGTGACCGACGCGCCGTCATCCAGCAAAAGTGTTCCGTTGATAATCTTATAATTCATCTTATTTTCCTGGTTAATTCTCTTTCTTTATAGTATTACCAGAAGGAAATCTATCCCACGATTTCCGCATTGCCGCAGACCCGAGTCTTTATGATCTTCCCCTCTTCAACAAGGCAGTCAGCACCGATCACGCTTGGTCTGCCCATAGCCTCTCCCTGCCGGATCGTAAAGCAGTTCCATCCCTCCCGTACCGGCATCACATGGTACTGCACCAGATAAGCTGACAGCGCGGAAGCCGCAACGCCCGTCGCAGGGTCCTCAGGATAGCCTGCACGTTTCGGAAACTGCCGTGCATAGATGACTGGTCCGTCTTTTTCCTCCTCTATAGCAAAAGGATAAAAGCCCGTGGTGTCATAATGATCGCAAAGGTTCCAAAGCTGCTCAAAATCCGGTTCCAGGTGGTATAGGACATCCTTTGACACCAGCGGGACCATCAATTTGAAACGGGATGTCGCTGCTGAAACAATGGGAAATGCTTTCAGATCCGCCGTGGATATCCGAAGGGCAGCTGCTGTTTCCTCCGGAGCCGGATTCTTTTCTTTGAATCTCGGAGGAAACTGTGTTACGCCGACATTGATGCGTCCGTCTTTCCTCTCCCATGTTACTTCCACCGGACCAAACATCGTCTCAAAGATGATCGGAGACTTTTGAAAAATATTCTTCTCCACCAGAACAGTGGCGCTCCCGATGGTGGCATGGACACACATCTCCATCTCATGCAAAGGAACGAAGTATCTCGGCCGGATATCGAAGCCGGGACCGGATGGCTGCAGAAGGAACGCCGATTCCTCCCCGAAGCCGGCTGTCATTTTCTGCATCTCTTCAGGTGTCAGATCATCTGCATTCAGTGTCACGGGGCAGGGATTTCCACCGCCCTCGCCAAGCTTAAATACAACCGTATGAATTGTCTCATGCATAGAATTTCCTTTCCTTATGCGATATCCCCTTCGCCAAACTGTTACATCAGCAGTCTGCCATCGTCTTTCCTTCTCCCACCAGTCCCCGGAAATCATTTGTGAACT